>JBEKNK010000059.1:0-17664 GCA_049522915.1 Solirubrobacteraceae bacterium
CAACGAGCGCGTGACCATCAAGAACTCCCAATGGGTCGATTCGACTGGTATCGTAGCGGCTCGCGGCAGACCGAGTGAGCATCGGCGGCGTCCAGGAGCGGGAGTCGATGTACCAAAGTCGGGCGGGATATCGAAGCGGGTTCAGCGGGGAAAGTTCGGAACAACGCCCGCGCTCCACGGTCGCCACCAGGGACTGCGGTGAGCAGCGAGACTGAGCCACTCTAGGCCCTGGCTGACGTCGTGCCCGACGCCGAAGCGAGCGCGCCCAAGAATCGCCTGGCAGCGCTCGCGCCGATCTTCGTATTCGATGTGGCCGGTCCCTTGGCCATCTACTTCGGCGCGCGCCGCGCCGGCCTCTCGACAGTTACCTCGCTGGTCATCAGTGGCGTTCTTCCCGCGATCCGCGTCATCGCCACGATCGTGCGCCAGCGAAGAGCGGATGTAATTGGTGCTCTGGTTCTCGCCGGGATTGTGCTTGCCACTGCCGCGGGCATTATCAGCGACAACGCCCGGCTCTATCTGCTCGACGGGCTCGTGCCGACCGTCGTGCTGGGCGGCGCCTGCCTGCTCTCAATTCGCTGGAGTGAGCCGATGATGTTTCGCATCGCCCTGGAGACGATGGGTCGCGATTCGGCCAAAGGCCGCGAATTCGAATCCATGGCGCGTCACCCAAGCTTCCGCCGCACATTTCGCGTGATCACAATCGTGTGGGGCGTCGTGTTCCTGCTCGAATCGGCCGTCCAGGCACTGATCATCGAAACCAGCACAATCAACGCCGCCAAGACCACGTCGAACGTGCTTCCCCTGATCGTCGTCGCGCTGACACTCGCGTGGACCATGGCCTACGGCAAAGACGCTCGACCGCGGAGCTGAACACAACACCTCAACGCTGTCAGGCTTGCCCGGCCGACGGCGATAGCAAGCGGGTTCCATCGAGGACGACGTGCCCGGTAGCGACGACAGTATGAGCCTGGGCTGAGGGCGGCTCGGAACTGACAGCCGAGCGAGTCCACGTCACTGTCGGCTGTCGTGATCATCTCCCACGGGAAGCGGATCGCGTCGTGATGAACCGTCGGGTCGCGCGGTGGCCGCCGCAACATCAACTAGCGACCGATCATCGTCAGCTCAAGGCTGTCACCCTGAGAACGCCGCATCGGCGCGCCACAGCCTAGACGCGGCCGCACGCGCCCGCATTTTCACGAAAGGAACCGCGCGGCGTGATGCACGCACGTGCGTCACCGCATTGCGCGCGCTGGAGCGTCCGATCGCTCCATGCTCCCACAAAGAAACGAGAGTGAGAACGCGCCGAGCAAGGCCGCTCGCTCCTGCAACCGCCCATTAACGAGCGTCTCGAAACGTCGCCCCAGACGCTCCCTCTGGACGATGACCGAGCGCGCCGAGCCGGCCCGAACGAGCGCCTGCAGTGGCCTGCCGAAGCGAGCGTCGCTCCTAGCGACCTGCCCGCGCGACCTGCGACTCGGCGCTGTCAGCGATGACGAGAAGTCCGCAGTTGTGATCGTCGGGGCTGGAGCGTGCGTTCAGGCCGGCGCGCGCGCTGCAACCTCGACCACGACCACACGATCCGGGGCAGCGAGCGCAGACTGCGCGGCCGCTTGGAGCGCCTCGCGATCAAGGTCATAGCGGTCGGCGACCGCCGCCAGCGGCTCATCAATCCCCAGATCCGGGTAGAGCAGCTGCACCTCGACCGGCTTGCCGTCGGTGAGCGCCACAATCGCGCGAACATGAACCTCGTCGCTCGTATCCGCGTGCGATCCTTCGCGGATCGAGATTGATATCGCGTTCGCAGCACTGTCGTAGTCAGCTCGCATTGTCAGCTCCGTAGGAAAACCGTGATCACGAAGTCGGGATCATCCCCGGCTACGACAACAAGGATAAGCCGACCGTCCACGGTCCGGCCGGTCAGGCGCGTGTTGCCGCGCTCATCAACGTCTCGCGCAGCGGGATCGCCGGCCGCGGACTCGACGTCGTCCAACGCGATGCCGTACAGCCGCATCTCGTTTCTCGCGTGGCGGCTCAGCCTCATACCGGCGTGCATCTTGACCACGACGACGGCGCCAGCGCCACGTGGCCGGATCATCTACGGGAGAGCGCTCGCGTACAACGAAAACGACACATGGGGTGCACGGGCCGTTGCTGACGTGGCCCGCCAGGAGCCGCGACCGCCGCCGCCCGCCGCGACCACGACGCCGGACGACAGCGACACGATAATGCCAAATTGCAGGCCTTTCCCATGGGCACGGCTGGTTTCGAACCAGCGACCTCTCGCGTGTGAAGCGATACCTCAGGCGGCGCGAAAACGCCCGTTCTGCCTGCAAATTGGCCACGTGCAGCGTGACCGCCCGAAGTCGCGTTTCACGGAGTTTGCGTGTGTTTCACGGGAGTTCGGGCCACCGGAGCCCGCCAGTGGCCCATTCAGCGACGCCCACCGGCGGGCTCGGTCCCCCGTCGCAACGAGGACGGAGATGTAGCGTGGCGTCTGTCGCGCGTGTCTGCTTCCGGCGCCAGGCGAAGGCGCCGGCTGCAACTCAGCTGACAGAGCCTGCGCTTCGTGGAGTCACGATGGTGCGGCTGTCGGAACCATCGGGACGGCGCGACGCTCGGCTTGTTCCGTGCCGAGGCGGGGGAGCAGGGAGAGGCAGAGGCCTGCGACGGCTACGTGCATGACCATCAGCGGTAGCACGGTGGAGGCGGTCGCTGTGTGGGAGTAGGCGTGTCCCGCCCAGATTCCGACGTCAGGGATGAAGGAGAGCACGAGGGAGAACGGCGCGACGCGCCAGAAGGTGCGAACTGGGTGTTTGGAGACGGTGTTCAGCAGCTGGCACGCGCCGGCCGCGGCGAGCACGCCGAGTACGGTGAGCATGACCACGCTGCCGAGCTTCAGCGGTGTGAACGCCGCCGGTACGGTCACCGCGTTCAGGGCGATCGCTCGCACGACGAGCACCGTGATGACCGATCCGGCGAGGGTTACGGCGGTGGCCAGTGCGAGGCGGCGGGTCGCGAACCGTGAGTTTGGCTCTGTCTTCATGAGTATCACTTCCTTCGATTGGTGGTTGCGGCTTGGTACGACGACGCTACGCGGCGGGCCGCGCGATGTCATCGTCCGCAGGGGCGAAGGGCGGACCTCCAAGCGAGCCACCTGCCGTCGTCGTCTCATCCGCAGGGATGAGGGGCCGCGACGGGGCGCTCACGCTCGATTTCGCCGGCGAGCCATTTGGTGGCGGTGCCGCGACACGCAGCGTCGCTCGTGGCCGTGCGAGTTACTCGGCGGTCTCGCGGGGGGCGATGAGGCCGGTCTCGTAGGCGTAGATCACGGCCTGGACGCGGTCGCGTAGGCCGAGCTTGCCGAGTAGCCGTGAGACGTGGGATTTGACCGTTGCCTCGGAGACAACCATCGCGGCGGCGATCTCGGCGTTGGAGAGGCCGGCGGCGAGCATGCGAAGGACCTCTTCTTCGCGGTCGGTGAGGCCGGCCAGTTCGCGGGCGTCACGGGACACGGCGGCGGGCAGGCGCCGCCCGACCTGATCGAGCAGCTGGCGGGTAACGGCAGCCGATAGCACCGCGTCGCCGGCTGCCACAGCGCGCACCGCCGAGAGCACGTCGTCGGTTGGTGCATCCTTGAGCAGGAACCCGCTCGCGCCGGCGCGGAGCGCGTCGATGATGTACTCGTCCAGCCCGAAGGTCGTGAGGATCAGCACGCGCTGATCCGGTAACCGGCGCGTGGCCTCGATGCCATCCATCACGGGCATCCGGATGTCCATGAGCACGACGTCGGGCCGCTGCGCCCTGGCCAGGCTGACAGCCTCCTCTCCGTTCTCGGCCTCGCCAACGACCGTGATGTCTCCCGCGGATTCAAGTACCGACTTGAACCCGGCCCGCATCATCGGCTGGTCGTCAGCGATCACCACGCGTAGTGGCGTCATGAATCGGCTCCGAGATACGGCAGCACGGCGGTGACCTCAAATCCTCGCCCCGCCCGGGGACGGGCGCTCAGCGTTCCCCCGAACATCGCAACGCGCTCGCGCATGCCGACGAGGCCGTGCCCGTCCCCCGGCGTCTGCTCCCGCGTCGCGTCGGGCGCATCCCCCGCGTCGGCGATCGTCAGTCGCAGCCCCTCGTCAGCGTAGTCGAGTGTCACATGCGTATCGGCACCGGCTGCGTGCTTGACCAGGTTGGTCAGGGCCTCCTGGACGATGCGAAACGCCGATAGGTCTTCGCTCTGGGGCAACACCCGGGGCTGACCTTGCACGGTGAGTTCGACGCTGAGACCGGCCGAGCGCGCCTGTTCCACGAGCCGGTCGATATTGGCGAGACCCGGCTGCGGCGCGAGCTCCGCCGCCGCCCCATCGGCGCGCAACAGGCGAAGCGTGCGGTGCATTTCGGCCATCGCATGGCGGCCAAGGTCCGCGATCGCGCGCGTATCGCTCGCGACACGGGCATCGTCGATCGCCGCACCGAGCCCCTGCGCCTGCACCACCATCAAGCTCACGTTGTGAGCGATCACGTCGTGAAGCTCCTGGGCAATGCGCACACGCTCCAGTGCTACCGCTCGATCAGCGAGCAGTTCGCGCTCGCGGTCCAACCGCTCGGCACGCTCGCGAAGGCCGTCGATCAGCCTGCGGCGCGCACCGACGTAGAGACCGAGCGCCACCGCGGCGGCGCACGATCCCACGCTGCCGACCGCGAACCCCAGCAGCCCGCCCGCGGCGAGGTCGCCGCCCCAACCGGCGGTCGCGACAATCGAAACGGCGGCGACGCCAAGCGCGGCGGCCGCAGGAACCTGCCACGAGCGCCGGGAAGCCATGGCGAACAGGACGACGAGGGCCGGCAGCAGCAGCGTCGGGTCGTCCGGGATCACTGCCGTGACCACAATCGCGAACAGCAGTGCCGGAATCGGCGTGCGCGCGCGCAAGAGCACTGCCATCACGGCGACCGGTGCAAGGAGCAGCAGGAGCGGCTCGTGGCGGTGGGCCGCGGTGATGCCCAGCGCCAGGACCACGAGGACCGAGACGATCGCGGGAAGCGCGAGCTCGCGGCGAGCGAGCGAAAACCGGCTGGCGCGCGCGATCGGGGCCGGGGCCATCGTTTGAGGATAGCCCCGGCCCCGCGCGGTCAAGCGGCCGCTACCGCGCAGCTGCTTCACACGTCGCGCCGCATCAGGACCACCGCACCGGCGGCGAGCGCCGCGGCGCAGTAGCCGGCGAACACCGCCAGACCGGCCCACGGCGAGAGCGTGTGGGCGTGGGCAGTGATGTCCATGATCGCCGCACCGGCGTTGTTCGGCAGGTACGGGTCGATCGCATTCGCGAGACTCGACGGCAGGATCCCGACAAGGGGCGGGATTACGAACATGATCGCTGCGAGTGCCGCGATCCCGGCTGCCGTGTTGCGCAGGATCGTCCCGAGACCGATGCCGAACAAGCCGACGAGCATCAGGTACCCGGCCGAACCGACCACTGCGACGGGGACCCCGCTGTGGGAGAACGCGATCTGGATGTGTTGCGATGACAGAAACGACTGTCCAACGAAAAACGCGATCAGCGTCGACGGAAGCGCCACGGCGAAGCCGACAAGTGCGAACACACCGACCTTGGCCCAGAGCACCGGCAACCGCGTGGGCACTGCGGCGAACGTTGAGCGGACCATGCCCGTGCTGTACTCGCCAGTGATCAGCAACACGCCCAGCACGCCGATCGCGAGGACGCCGAAGTCGACACCAAGCAGGCTCGTGGAAACAGGATCGAAGGTCGCCTTGTCAGCCGCGCTCATCGAACTCCAGCGCGACGCGGTCGCTGCACTCGCGATCACGCCGAAGCCAATCGTCGCGACCGCCGTGATCAGGAGCGTGTACCAAGTCGAGCGCAACGAGCGGAGCTTGGTCCACTCCGAGAGTGCGACGCCGCGCTGGGTAACGCGGGTCGCCAGCGCGTTGCGCGGCCGGACAAGGGTGACGGTGGCGGAGTTCATGCTGCCATCCTTTCCTGCTCATCGATGGTCGTCGTGACAGTGCTATCGGACCCGCGGTACTCGATCTCGTCGTGCGTGAGCGCCATGAACGCCTCCTCGAGGGAGACCTCCACCGGCGTGAGCTCGTAAAGGACGACCCCGCTCGATGCAGCGCTGCGTCCAATGTCGTCCGAGCTCAGTCCCTCTACCTCGAGGACGCCGCGCTCGTCGCTGGACACCCCAACGTCGGGTCCGAGGAGCAATTCGCGCAGCTCACTGGCCTGCGGCGTGCGGACACGGACCACGTTCCGCGACGAGTCACGCACGAAGTCGCTCACGCTGATGTCACGGATCAGCCGTCCGCGCCCAATGATGATCAGGTGCTCGGCCGTGAGGGCCATCTCGCTCATCAGGTGCGAGGAGAGAAAGACGGTGCGACCCTCGGCCGCGAGTGAACGCAGAAGGTCCCGTATCCAGTGGATCCCGTCGGGATCCAGTCCGTTGATCGGCTCATCGAGGATCACCACGTTCGGATCTCCCAACAGGGCTGCGGCGATCCCCAAACGCTGACCCATCCCGAGCGAGAACTGACCGACCCGCTTGCGTGCAACACCGCCGAGGCCCGCCAACTCGATCAGGTCGTCGACCCGTGCGCGTGGGATCCCGTGCGTCTGCGCCAGTGCCAGCAGATGGTTATACGCCGAGCGGCCCGGATGCACAGCCCGCGCCTCCAACAGCACCCCGACCTCATGCAACGGCGCAGCGTGCTCGCGGTAGGGCTTGCCGCCCACGGTAACCCCGCCGCTCGTCGGCGCATCCAGACCGATGATCAGGCGCATCGTTGTCGACTTGCCCGATCCATTTGGACCCAGAAATCCGGTAACGACTCCCGGCCGAACCGAGAACGACAGGTCATCGACCGCGGTCTTCTCGCCGTAGCGCTTCGTCAAGCTGCTCACATCGATCATCGTCGGGCTCCGTCTCGTAGGGGCAGTAGTAACCCCGACAACGCTAGGCGCCCCTGTCCTGCTCCACATCGGCCATCGTGCGGCAGTCACCAGCTCCCAGCGAGCGAAACGACGCCATCGCGTCATCCCTAAGGATGAGAGGAGTCCGAATCGCGCAAACTCAGCGAGCGTCGGTGCGCAGGAGTCTCGAGAAAAGGTGCCTTTACAGCCTCCTCCCATGGGCACGGCTGGTTTCGAACCAGCGACCTCTCCCGTGTGAAGCGATACCTCACCCCACGCGAAAACGGCCATTTTAGCTGCAAATTGACCACATGCAACTCGATCGTCTGAATTCGCGTTTCACGGAGTTTGCGTGTGTTTCACGGGAGTTCGGGCCACTGGACCCCCCGGTGGCCGATTCGATACGCGCGGTCAGGACTCCAAATAGCGGAGGACGGCGAGGACCCGTCGGTGGTCAGTGTCTGAGGGCGCCAGACCGAGCTTGTTGAAGATGTTGGCGACGTTCTTTTCGACCGCCCGCTCGGAGATCACGAGGGTGCTGGCGATGGCGCCGTTGGTTCTGCCTTCGGCCATCAGGGAGAGGACGTCATGCTCTCTGGGGGTGAGAGTGTCGAGGTCGTCGGTGCGCCGGCTGGCGCCTAGGATCTGAGTGACGACCTCGGGGTCGAGGGCGGTGCCACCGGCTGCCACCCGGCTCAGCGCGTCGACGAATTCGCCGACGTCGCCGACGCGGTCCTTGAGCAGGTATCCGATCCCGGCGGCGCCGCGGCTGGATGCCGCTCCAAGGAGCTCGGCGGCGTGGCGGGTCTCGATGTACTGTGAGAAGACCAGCACTCCGGTGCCGGGGTGGTCGCGGCGGATGGCGATTGCCGCCCGGACGCCCTCGTCGGTGTAGTCGGGCGGCATGCGCACGTCGACGACGACAACATCCGGCTCGTGCTCGTCCACGGCCGCTCGTAGCGCCTCGGCATCGCCCACGGCGGCCACCGTCTCGTGTCCCCGGTCGGCCAGGATCTCGACCAGGCCCGCCCGGATGACGGCGGAGTCTTCGGCGATGACGATCCGCATTCGAGGCTCCTCCTATCCGTCAGACGTGAGATGGCAGTTCGAGGGTGACGATCGTGGGGCCACCGGCCGGACTTTCGACCGCCAGACTGCCATCAACCGTCTTGACCCGTTCTGCGAGGCCGGCCAGGCCCCCGCCGGGCTCGAGCCGGGCGCCGCCTGTGCCGTTGTCGCTGACTCGCATCGTCACGAGGCCAGGCTCGTGGAGCACCTCCAGCGTGGCGCGCTGGGCACCGCTGTGCTTCGCCGCGTTCGTGAGCAGCTCCGCGGCGCAGAAGTAAGCGATCGTCTCGATGGCCGGGGACGGGCGCTCGGGCAGGTCGACGACCATTTCGACCGGCAGGTCGCTGCGTGCCGCGAGGCCTTCGAGGGCGGCACCGAGGCCTTCGGCCAGGGCCGGTGGATGGATGCCCCGGGCCAGGTCACGCAGGTCGGTGATCGCGTCCATCGCTCCGCGGTGGGCGGCGTCGACCAGCTCCAGGGCCCGGTCGAGGTCGGCGCCCTCGAGTCTGGCAGCCGAGGCGCTGAGATGGTCACGAGCGAGGCTCAGTTTCATGACGACAGCGACCATCTGCGCCTGGGCTCCGTCGTGCAGGTCCCGCTCGATGCGGCGTAGCCGGGCGGCCGCGTCGTCCACCGCGAGCGCCCGGGATCGTTGCAGCTCGCGCACACGCTCGACGTTCTTCGGGGCATCCCGGATCAGGTTCCAGCGCGGGACCAGGTAGGCGAGTGAACCGTTGAGCCCGGCCGGCAGGAAGTAAAGCGCTCCCCACCAGTGCCCGAAGGCCAAGAGCACCACCGCCGCGATCACGAAACAGACTGTGACGATCCATCGGCTGATCGCCACGCCCTTCATGTGTCGCGCCCCGAACGCGGTGAAAGTACCCCTGGCCCTGGCGGGCGATGGACCTGCGTCGGTCATTCGAGACCTATGCCTTGGCGTTGCTCGGGGCATCCGGGCGCCGATTCCAGCGCGGGACGAGGTAGGCGAGTGAGCCGTTGAGCCCGGCCGGCAGGAAGTAAAGCGCCCCCCACCAGTGGCCGAGGGCCAACAGCACCACCGCCGCGCTCACGAAACAGACGGTGACGATCCATCGGCTGATCGCCACGCCCTTCATGTGTCGCGCCCCGAACGCGGTGAAAGTACCTCTGGTCGCCGATGGAGCCATCGCGGTCAATTGGTGATGCTCAGTCTGGTCATACATAGCACTGCCTCCTTTGATCTTCAGTGCCGACCACCCCGGTCGCCAACGTGTTCGATCGTCGCACCGAACGCGGCAGAGATCCACCGTACGACCCCCCGAATCCGAGGTACGGGCAGCACGGTCCCGCCGTTCGACTGGGCCGGCAAAGATGACCACACCTGGATCGGCCTGACGAGTGAGAGCTGGGCATCATCGGAATCTACGGCGTGGTTCAGCGGCTCTGACCTGGCCGTCGAGACGGACAACAAGCGGCGGTCCCGTCTGACTGCTCCGTTTCCGTGGGAGGAGTCGCGAGCCGCGCACCGGCGTTTGGCCAGACGTCCCGTTGGTCGGCGCGCAACTTCGCGCGGCGCGCCCCGCATCTGGCAAAGCGCGGATGGGGGCTCCGTGCCCGCTTAGCCTGTGGTGTGCGAGACCGCACCGTGTCGCCTGGCTTCCCCTCCGGGGGACTCCCAGGCGTGTGGCGCGAGTGTCTGCTCACGCTCGCTCACGCCGTCGGGCGCTGGCGACGGTCCCGACCAATCCGGAGCAGCCTGGCCGACCAAACCGGAGTGCGATCTGGCAAATCTGGATGTCTTGCAGCCCTTTCCCATCGGCACGGCTGGTTTCGAACCAGCGACCTCTCGCGTGTGAAGCGATACCTCAGGCGGCGCGAAAACGCCCGTTCTGCCTGCAAATCAGGCGAATGCGGCGACATGGCCTCATGGCGATATTCCCGTAGTTTGCGCTCATTTCACGGAGTCCGGGCAGTTGGGGCCCTAGAACTGCCAGAACATCAAGGCCTCCATTTGTGCTGGTCGGCGTCGGAGGCGGTCTCTAGGACGGGGTGGCTTGGTTCAAGCGCGACGCGGCCGGCTGAGGTGGGTGTGTTGGAAGTGGTCGTCGTATTTCAGGCCGTAGCCGAGGAGTCGGTCCATGCCGATGTGGGCGAGCCAGATCAGCCCGAGCGCGCCGGCCAGCGGCGTGTGTTGCGACCATGCGAATGCGATCAGTGCGGCGGGTAACGTGGTGATGTGGACGAGGTTGTAGAGGTTGGCTCCGACGCGGGTGCCGGCGAGATAGCCGATCGCGAACAGATCAGGCGCCAGAAGGGTGAGCGGGATCAGCCACCAGGGTTCGTGCGTCGTTGTGTAGGCGGTGAGCGCGCCGGCCAGGAGGGTCGCTCCCTCCAACTGCAGCAGACGGCGTGGCGCGCCGACCACGGTGCCGGCGGCGCCGATGCTGTCCGTCTCAGTCGTGGCTGTCATTCTCGGCTCTCAGTCGTCGTTGGTGCGTTGGTCCAGTTGGCAAGCGCGACGATAAGGCCGCTGACGAGCCGGTCGAAGCTTCGGTCAACATCGACCGGGAGTCCGAATCCGCCCGCGGCTTCGAGGGTGACGAACCCGTGCAGGGTCGAGCGCAGGGCGCGGGTTGCGTCGATGGCGTCGTCGCCGCGAAGTTGGTAGCCGGCGAGGACGTCGGTCGCAATCGCTACGACGGCTTGGCTCGCCGCGATGTCGTCCGGGTCCCCTTTCGCCGGCGCCCGCTGCGCCGCGGTGTAGCGTCCGGGGTGCTCGAGTGCCCATGTCCGGTAGGCGTGTGAGATGGATGCGACGGCGTCGCCTCGCTCGCGGCCGACCGCGGCGCGGGCGAGGACGTAGGCCAGCTCGTTCTTGGCGCGTATCGAGAGGCCCCGTTGTAGCGCGTCCATTCCGTCGATGTGCTTGTACAGCGACGGCTGGCGCACGCCCAGGCGGTCGGCGAGGGCGGCGAGCGTCAACCGGGAAAGCCCGACCTCGTCGGCGCACCGCTCGGCCTCGTCGAGCACCCGAGACTCTGTCAGGCCGGCCCTAGGCACGGCCGTTCACGCTCGCCAGGAAGCCGAGGACGGCGGCTTTGGTGGTGTCGGGTTGCTGTGACTGCGGGTAGTGGCCGGCCTCGGGCACCATGACCACCTCGCCGTGCAGCGCTTGGGCGATCCATTGGGCCTCGCCGTGGGGGTCGGGGAAGTCGGGGTCCCGCTCGCCCATCAGGACCAGCGTTGGCACAGAGACATCGGTGAGCCGCGCCTCTGCTGGATCGTGGTTGGTGCGGGTGGTGAGCGAGAACGCCTTCGCGTATCCCGGCCGGCGTAGGCTGGCCACGACCTGGTCGCGGTACTCCGCGAAGTCGGCCGGTCGCTGGCCCGCGTAGAGCTTCGGCATGTAGGACTTCCAGGCGCTGGCCGCCCACGGTCGGGCCATCGCGACACGGAGCATGACGCGCTGCACCGCGCTCACCTTGCCGTTGCGCACGAAAGGTCCAACCAGCACGAGGCCGCTGATCAGACCAGCCTGTAGCGCCGCGGCGAGCGTGGCGGCGCCGGCGCCCATCGAGTTGCCGACCACGACGGCGGGGCCGCCCAGTTCCTCGATCAGGGCGATGATGTCGCCGGCGGTTTCGACATCGCCGTAGGAGGTGAACGTGGTGTCGCTGTCGCCGTGGCCGCGCAGGTCAGTGCTGGCGACGCGGTAGCCGGCTTCACGCAGCGCGGGAGCGAGAAAACGATACGTGGCACGCAGGTCGCCCATGCCCGGCACGAGCACGACCAGAGGGCCGCTGCCGTCGATGTCGTAGCCGATGCGCCCTTCCGGGCGAGTGAGGTAAACAGTGCTGCTCTTGGTTGGGTCCGTCGGGTTTGAGTTCATGTCGGCGACTGTAGCTAGCCTATAGGCTAATGTCAATAGCCACTCCCGAGACTTTGCCGCGACACGGCGGTCTGACAGGCCGCGGACGGCTCAGCGCGCCGTGGTCGTTGACGGTGCTACGCCGTTTGGAGTGCGAGATCGACGGCGCGTCGCGCGTGCACGTGTGTGCTGTCGAAGGTCGGCACATCCGCGTCGCCCGGTCCAACCAGCAGGCCGATCTCTGTGCAACCGAGCACGATGGCGTCGGCGCCGCGCTCGACCAGATCGCTGATCACGGCGCGGTACGCGGCGCGTGAGGGCCCGTTGATGATTCCCTGGCAGAGCTCGTCGTAGATGATCCGGTGGACCTCGCGGCGGTCCTCGTCACCAGGGACCAGGACGCTGAGACCGTGACGCTCGCGCAGCCGGCCGACGTAGAAATCCTGTTCCATCGTGTAGGCGGTGCCCAACAGTCCGATCGAGGAGATGTGTGCGCCGCGAACTGCATCGGCGGTGGCGTCGGCGATGTGCACGAACGGGATCTCGATGGCGGCGGTGATCGCGTCTGCGGCCCTGTGCATGGTGTTCGTGCACAGCAGCAGCAGCTCGGCTCCCGCGCGGACCAGGGCGCCGGCCTCCGCCGCGAGCCGTTCGCCGGCCTCATCCCACGCTCCGGCGCTCTGTAGTTCCTCGATGTCCGCGAAGTCAACCGAGCGCAGCACGCAGTCCGCCGAATGCAGGCCGCCGAGGCGTGCGCGCGTCTCTTCGTTGATCAGCCGGTAGTACTCGGCAGAGGATTCCCAGCTCATGCCGCCCAGTAGCCCAATGCGCCGCACGCCGAGAGCATGCCAGGCCAGACAGCACCTCAGCACGATGTCATCCGGATCGGCCCTCGCGGCGGCGGCCAGACTACAACACCAGCCCGACCACCTCGGGCTAGACAGCCCGACCAACTCGGATCAGCAATGCCGACCAATTCGGACTAGCTGACTGCCAAAACAGCCTCGTTCCAGGCATTTCCCATGGGCACGGCTGGTTTCGAACCAGCGACCTCTCGCGTGTGAAGCGATATCTCACTCCCCGCGAAAAGGCCCGTGTTGCCTGCAAATCGAGCACATGCAGCGCGGATGCCCGAAACAGTGTTTTACGGAGTTTGCGTCTGTTTCACGGGAGTTTGGGCCACTGGAGGCCGCCAGTGGCCCATTCGCATCGGCCCGATGCTTCTCGTGGTGGCGTGGGACCGGCTCTAGTCGCGGGCGCCGGGGACTTCTTTTACGCCGAGTTGTTGCACGAACAGGAGGCTGTCGGCGTTGGCCCAGTACTCGGCCAGCATCCCGTCGATGACGCGGAGCGTGTCGGTGCCGGTGAACGTGATGACCGAGCCGATCGCATCGTCAGACGCGCCCGGGTATCCACCGCCGTAGGTGCCCTGCGCCTTCCAGCGCACCACGAGGTACTCGTCGGTTGCGATCGGTCCGACGGCGATCTCGAAGTTCAGGTCGGGGAGCAGCGTGTTGATGCCGCTGACCCATTGGTTGAGCGCTTCGCGTCCGTGGATCTCGCCCTCGCCGACGCCGGTAATCGGCGCCGCGTGGGCAACGAAATCTTCGGCGATGATCGTGTCGGTGATCGAGAGATCGCCGTTCCAGAGCTGCCGCCACGGCTCAGCGAGCGTGGCGTTGAGCATCGCGGCGTTTGTGGTGAGTGTGGACATGGTGAGGTCCTTCCTTGTGGCGGATCAGGTGGGATTCAGTGCCATTGGGGTACCGATGACCCTTTGGCGACGATCCCAGGAAGCGAGTCAAACCGCTGAGCCTTCGGAGCTGCTTGTCGTGTTAGGGGAGGAGGAGCTCTGTCTGGTATTTGGGTGCGACGGCGATCGCCTTGGCGATGAACGCCTTTTGTGCTGCTTCGTCGAGCTTGGGTGGTGCTTCTGTGCGGGTTGAAACGCGGGTACCAACCTCTGCGAAGAACTTCTCCTGGCCGGGAGGCGAACACATGCAAAGCAGCCGCGCCGGCTGCTGCGATGTGTTCTTGAAGACGTGCGGCGCGTTGGCCGGGACGTTGAACGTCTCTCCGGCGCTAACGGTCTTCGTCTCGCTGCGAAACGTGACCTCGACCGCGCCGTCGAGGACGCTGAACATTTCCTCGAAGTCGTGTCGGTGGGGGGGCGGGCCGCCGCCCGTGGGAACGTGCATGTCGATCAGCGTGTAGCGACCGGCGGTCTCCTCGCCGCTGATCAGGATCGTGTACGTGTCCCCGACCACACCCCAGTGCGGCAGGGTCTGATCGTCGTCGGGTCGCGCTACCGCAGCCTCTCGCGCAGGGTCGTCGTCGGGGATCGCCGACGTGGGAGGCGCTGTGATTGCTGTGGCGTTCAACGTGATCCTCCTGTTGTTGATGGAGATGCGGACGCGGCCAGTTCGTCGATGCTGGACGGTCGCCGCGGCTCGGCGACCGTCCCGAGTTCGTCGTGCGCGGGGATGCCGAGCGGCTTCGAAACCGCGGCCGTCAGAGACGAGTGCGGCCGGCAGCAAAGCTGCCAGCCTGTAGATCCCCACGTCAGCGAGTGACGACGGCGCGGGCGGCATATCGATCAGGCGGTGCTCCCCGCGGTGACCGGTTCGCCGAGCACCTCGTCGGAGTCGGCGGCGAAGTGTGCGCGGAGGAAGTCGCCGGCGTTCGTGAGAGCCACACCGGCCTCATCGAGCATCGAAGCGAATCCTTGGAACACGTGGGGGACCTGGGGTGTGACCTGTAGCGTCACGTCCACGTCCGCGCCTGCCGCTCGGGCTGCGAGGCGGGTCGCGTCGTCGAGGAGGATCTCGTGTGAGCCGCCCTGGATGATCAGCGGTGGGAGCCCGGTCAGGTCGGCGAAGATCGGGCTGAGAAGTCCGTCCGCTGGGTCGCCCGTCCCCACGTAATCGCGGACGCGACGCCTGAGCCCGTCTGGTGTGAGCGCGGGGTCAAGCGCGGCCTTCTCGCGCATGCTGTCCCCGGACAGGGTCAGGTCGACCCATGGGGACATCATCACCGCGGCCGACGGCAGTGGCACCCCCGCGCGCTTCAGCGCGACGAGGGTCGCCGCAACGAGTCCGGCCCCCGCGGACTCTCCGGCGAGGGCGATCGCCGACGGTGCCTGTCCACTGGCAAGCAGGCCGCGGTAGGCGGCCACGGCGTCCTCAAGGGCGGCGGGGTAGGGGTGCTCAGGCGCGAGCCGGTAGTCGACGGAAACCAGTTGCGCGCGCGCGCGACGGGCGAGATCTGATGCGAGGCCAACCGAGGAGGCGGCTGTCCCGACGGCGTACGCCCCGCCGTGGAAATAGAGGATCACCGGTCCCGGTTCGGTGCCTTCCACGTCGACGTTGATGACGGGGACCCCGCCGAGACTCCCAGGCGAGGCGGCCACGTCGTCGGGGACCGGGATCGCCCCCATCATCTCCTCAAAGATGACCCGTTGCTCCTTGACGTCGCCCCCCAGATCGAGTGGGCCGTTGCGCAGCAGCTCGTCGAGGGCGTCGCGTTGCTGTTGGCTCATGATTCTCTCTTCCCGTATGCGATGGCAGGTGGACGTGCGGATTGCTGGTTCGGAGTGCCGGCTCCCCGTGCGGCGCGGTGGCACTGAGCACGACCGTTGCGTTTCAAGTGGACGTAACCGCAGGTTCGTTCCGACGAACCTGCGTCGCGGCGCAGAAGTGCCGACGACGCTGCAGAGCCTCCGACGAGATATCCCTGCGACTCCGGCGAACCAGGCAAAGCGACCTCCGCTCGAACATTCGTGAACCGCGGAAGTCAGATCACGCTGCCGGCATGCTCGCCGACATCATGGTGGATGCCCTCAACCGCGAGGCTAGCAGAGAAACGAGCCCGAGCCAGCGACAGAGCAAGCGTACGGGAGCACTACGTTGCGCCGCGAAACCCCCGCGAAAACGCCCGAATTCCCTGCAAATCGGCCGCATGCAGCGCGATCTGCCGATATCGGGTTTTACGGAGTTTGCGTGTGTTCGACGGGAGTTCGGGCCAGTGGAGACGGCCAGTGGCCCATTAAAACCTGCCGACCGCGCGCGCTCGCGCGCAGAGCAAAACGCCGAAGGCAGAGTCGCCCGAAAGGCGCGGCTTGCGCACCTCCTGGCGCCGCGGAGACGGGCGTCTCGAGCGGCGCCAGCGGACCTGCTGCTGATCGTCGGTTTCATGCATCTCGCAGCCGCGTCCGCTGCGCTCGGTCTGTCGGTGAGTGGGTGAGGTAGTCCGGGGCGTCGAAGTGGGTGGGGATTCGGATCCCGAGGTCGGCGAGTGCTTCTTCGAGGCGTTCGAGCTCTGTGGCGCCGATGCGTTCGGCCCATTGTGCGCGGAGTTCGTCGAAGACCTGTTCGCCGGTGCGAAGCAGGGCGTATCCCTTGTCGGTGACTGTGAAGCGGCGTCGTCGGCTGTCGCGTGCGTCGACCTCGCCGGAGACGTAGCCTCGCTCCTCGAGAAATCCAATCGTCTTGGCTGCCGCCTGTTTCGAGACGCCGAGTTGACGGCCGAGGCCTGACGCGGTGTCCGCTCCGGCGTCGATCGCGCGAATGGCGAAGTCGTGGACCGGGCGGATGTTTTCGTGCCCTCGTTCGGCCAGCTCTGCGCTTGCGGCGTCCGCGAGAGCCCGGAACCCGCCGAGCAGCAGCAACGCGAGATCAGCGCCGGAGCGAGCCATAACGGGAAGATAGAGAATCAGGTGACGTACCGACAACCAGGTTGCTAGTATATAGACAACCTAGTTGTCATCTTGAGAAGGAGCCTCATGCCCGAGACCCGCGCCGGTGCCACGATCCCTGAGGTCATTCACCACCGCACCACGCTCAACGACCGGACGCTGCACTACGTCACCGCCGGCACCGACGGCACCCCGATCCTGCTCGTGCACGGGTTCCCGGAGAGCTGGTGGGCGTTTCACAAGCTCATCCCACTGATCGCCGGCGAGCACCGCGTCATCGCCGTCGACCTCCCCGGCTTCGGCGACTCCGGTCACGAGCCGGGCGACTACACGAGCTCCTTCGCAGCGGAAAGCCTGCGGCAACTCGTCGAGCATCTCGAACTCGGACCCGTGCACCTCACGGGTCAGGACATCGGCGGAGTCAGCACCTTCCGGCTCGCCGCTAGCCACCCCGAACTCATCCGCAGTTACACCGCGATCGAGACCGGCCTGCCCGGCTTCGGACTCGAGACGCTGGCCGACGTCACCCACGGGGGCGCATGGCACATCGGCTTTCTCGCTGCTCCAGGCATCCCGAAAATGCTGCTCACCGGGCGCGAGCGCGACTTCCTAGCCCTATACGCCTACCCCACGATGAGCGCCACCGAAGGGGCGATCTCCGAACCGGACATCGACGAGTTCACCCGGGTTTACTCCCGCCCCAACGGCTTCGGCGGTGCCACGGGCCTCTACCGCTCCATGCTCGCGGAGGGCGAGGAGATCAAGCAGATCGTCGCCCAGCAGCGGCTCACGATGCCCGTCCTCGCCGTCGGCGCAGGCACTGGACGGTTCACGTACGCAACGATGGGCCAGGTCGCTCAGAACGTCACCGAGGCCAAGCTCGACGGCATCGGCCACCTCGCCGCGATCGAAGACCCCGAGACACTCGCGCAGACACTGCTCGGCTTCTACCGAACGCTCGACGCCTAGCGAAATCAACCGCACCCTCAACCCAACAACCAGCTCGGCGTGCCTGGCCGGGCGGGGCCGCCGGCCCGGCGCCTCGTTCGACCGTAGGTCCGAGCAGCACCCCAAAAGGGACGCACTTTCGTGCTGCCCACGCACGCTTCCCCCAGGGTTGCGGA
>JBEKNK010000060.1:0-17022 GCA_049522915.1 Solirubrobacteraceae bacterium
CGCATCCAGATCGGCGAGCGCGACATCGCGCCGGAGCGCTTCGCGGCGGCGATCGCGCGCACCGTCCACGCCGCCGAGCTCGTCGATCGAAGCGCCCCCGAGGCTGGCGACGTCGTCACGCAGTTCGAACTGCTGACCGCCGCGGCGCTGTGCGAGTTCGAGGCCGCCGGCGTCGACGTCGCGGTTATCGAGGCGGGACTCGGCGGGCGCTACGACGCCACCAACGTGGTCGATTCGCGCGTGGCGGTGCTGACCAACGTTGGTCTCGAACACACGCGCTACCTGGGACCCACGGTCACCGACATCGCGCGCGAGAAGCTCGACGTCGTGCGCCCCGGCTCGACGCTCGTGGTCGGCCCCGCCCTGCACCCCGACGCGATGGAGCTCGCCCGCGCCACGGCGGCGCAGCGCGGCGCCACGCTGGTTCAGGCGCAGGCCGGCGTGGACGTCGAGCTTCGCTCGGGCGGCGGCTATCAGCGGCGCAACTTCGCCGCGGCACTCGCGGCCGTGCGCGCGTTCCTGGGGCGCGACCCCGCGCGCGAGCACGTCGCTGCGGTCGCCGCGCAGCTCGTCGTGCACGGGCGCTTCGAGGTGCTGGAGGGCCGGCCCCCGACGCTGCTTGACGGCGCCCACAACGACGGCGGCATCGAGGCGCTCGCGGAGTCGCTGCCGGCCTTCGCGGCCGGGCGCAGGCTCGTCGCGGTGGTCTCGATCCTCGACGACAAGGACGCCGCAGGGATGCTCGCGCGGCTGCTCGTACACTGCGACGCGGTGATCTGCACGGCCTGTACGAGCCCACGCGCGCTGCCGGCGGCGACGCTTGCCTCGCTGGCCGGACAGATCGGCGGGGCGCCCGCTACGGTGGTCGCCGGCCCGCATCGAGCGCTGGCGCGCGCGCGAGCGCTGGCGGGTGAGGACGGCGTCGTGCTTGCGACCGGCTCGATCTACCTGATCGCCGACCTGATGCGCCCGGAGGGCGCCCCCGGGGGCTCGCGGCTGTGAACGACGACGACGACGGGCCGTCGCTGCTGTTGATGATCGCCGGCGTCGCCCTGACGGTCGCGCTGGTGATCCTCGTCTTTGTCGGGATCGGCTACCTGTTCGGTCGTCTTTTCCTGTAGGTCCGACCGCTACACTCGCGAAAAGGTGGCTGCAACGCTCGCTTATTTCGGGATCCAGAACGATGGCGTCAATCTCGCCATCAACCTGCTGATCCTGTTCCTCGTGGTCATCTGGCTGGCGATGATCTACTGGACGCGGACCGACGCCAAACGGCGGATCGCCGACCCGGTGCTGGTGGCCTGCGCGACCGCGTCGGCGCTGTTCCCCTTCATCGGCACGATCGTGTACATGATCGTGCGCCCGCCGGAGTACCTCGAGGACGTCCGCGAGCGCGATCTGGAGATGCAGGCCTCCGAGGCGCGCATCGCGCAGCTCTCCTACTACGCCTGCCAGCATTGCGGGCAGGAGGTCGAGAAGGACTTCGTGATCTGCCCGAACTGCCACAGCCGGCTGCGCGACCCGTGCCCGAACTGCGGGCGGCCGCTCGAGATGACCTGGAGTGTGTGCCCCTACTGCGAGGCTTCCGTTGTCGCCGGCCTGCACCCGCCACGTCGCCGCCGCGGCGCGCTCGCCAGCGAGGCGCCACCGGGCACGTAGCGCCCACTAGGCTTGCGCGGCCGCAGCCCGCCATCCGTCCGCCCGATCAGCCGAGCCAGACCCAAGGAGGAGCCCGATGGAACGCACCCTCGTTCTCGCCAAACCCGATGCCTACTCCCGCCGGCTGAGCGGCGAGATACTCGCGCGCTTCGAGCGCAAGGGGCTCGCGCCCGTCGCGCTGCGAGTGCTGACGATGACGCGCGAGCTTGCCGAGCGCCACTACGCCGAGCACCTCGAAAAGCCGTTCTTCGGCGAGCTCGCGGACTTCATCACCTCCGGGCCGCTGGTCGCGATGGTGCTCGAGGGGCCATCGGCGATCGCCGCCGCACGCCAGGTGATCGGGGCGACGAACCCGCTCGAGGCCGCGCCCGGGTCGATCCGCGGCGATCTGGCGATAGCCACCGGCGAGAACCTGGTGCACGGCTCCGACTCCCCGCAGTCGGCGGCGCGCGAGATCGGGATCTTCTTCCCGGACCTTTAGAACGCGCGATGGTCCCTGAGCTCGTGCTCGCCTCGCGCTCACCTCAGCGGAGCGCGATCCTGGACGCCCTGGGTGTGGAATTCGTCGTGCGCCCGCCGGAGTTCGAGGAGCTCGAGAGTGGGCCGCCGGAGCAGGTCGCGCGCCACAACGCGCTCGGCAAGGCGCTGGCGGTGGCGCGCTCGCCCGCGGAGGTGGTGCTCGGAGTCGACACGGTGGTGACGCTCGCGGGGCGGATGTACGGCAAGCCGGTCGACGCCGCGCACGCGCGCGAGACGCTGCGGGCGCTGTCGGGCGCGACGCACACGGTGGTGAGCGCCCTCACGCTGGTCGGGCTGGAGGAGGAGGTGGTCACGGCGATCGCCGCCACGCAGGTGAGCTTCGGCGAGCTCGACGAGGCGACGATCGAGTGGTATGTGCGCAGCGAGGAATGGCGCGAGCGCGCGGGCGGATACGCGGTCCAGGGCGCGGGCGCCGCGCTCGTTGCCGCGATCGCCGGTGACTGGACCAACGTCGTCGGGCTACCGGTCGGCGCTCTGCTGCGGGCGTACCCGGCGCTGCTGGCCCTGCGCAACAATCGTTTCAGCGCACAAAATCAGGGCCAAATGCAGGATTAACGTCTGTTCATGGCGCCAGGGGCGCAGCCGGAGGGCATCCACCGTCCGCTACACTGGCCTCCATCCAAGACGGGGGCCTCCTCCGTACAGCCGTCCCCCGCGTGCCGGAGGTCAGGCGGCGCGGCGTGACCGCTCCGATCCACGTCTTGCGCAGTGTCTCCAAATGGGTTTCTTCAGCTACATGACCGGGTTCGGCGGCCGCGACATGGCCGTCGATCTCGGCACGGCGAACACGCTGGTCTACGTGCGCGGGCGGGGCATCGTGCTCTCTGAGCCGAGCGTCGTCGCGATCGACTCGCGCACCGGTGAGGTCCACGCCGTCGGTATCGAGGCCAAGCGGATGCTCGGCCGCACGCCGGGCACGATTTCGGCGATCCGCCCGCTCAAGGACGGCGTGATCGCCGACTTCGACGTGACCGAGGAGATGCTGCGCCACTTCATCCAGAAGGTCCACCAGAGCCGTTTCGCGCACCCGCGAGTGGTCGTCTGCGTGCCGTCCGGAGTCACCGGCGTCGAGAAGCGCGCGGTCGAGGAGGCATGCCTCTCGGCCGGCGCGCGCCAGGCGTACCTGATCGAGGAGCCGATGGCCGCGGCGATCGGCGCCGGCCTGCCGGTCGGCGAGCCGACGGGCTCGATGGTCGTCGACATCGGCGGCGGCACCTCCGAGGTGGCCGTGATCTCGCTCGGCGGGATCGTCGTCTCGCAGTCGATCCGGATTGCCGGTGACGAGCTGGACGAGGCGATCATCAACTACGCCAAGCGCGAGTACAAGCTGCTGATCGGCCAGCAGACGGCCGAGGAGCTCAAGCTCGAGATCGGCTCGGCGTTCGCGATGGCCGAGGAGCTGCAGGCCGAGATCCGCGGTCGCGACATGGTCTCGGGGCTGCCGAAGACGGTGGTGCTGACCAGCGAGGAGCTGCGCGTCGCGATCGAGGAGCCGCTTTCGCAGATCATCGACGCGATCAAGGCGACGCTCGACCGCACCCCGCCGGAGCTCGCCTCCGACATCATGGACCGCGGCATCGTGCTCGCCGGCGGTGGAGCCCTGCTGCAGGGGCTCGCCGACCGCATTCGCGACGAGACGCAGATACCGACGCACCTCGCCGAGTCGCCCCTGACCTGCGTGGCCGTCGGCTCGGGCCGATCGCTCGAGGAGTTCGAGGTCATTCACCGCAGCAACCGCGCCTCCGGGCGCAACGGCAACCGCCGCCGCCGCCGCTGATGGTGCCGACGATGCTGACAACGCCCCCCACACCCACACTTCGAGGCCATGCGCCCACGCCCCTCAACACGACCCCACCTTCATCGTGCATGACAAGACCGTTCGCCGGCGCCGGGCAGTGCTCGCACTGCTCGTCGTCGTCTCCCTGATCCTGATCAGCGCGAGCTTCGGCGGCTCGGGCGGCGGCGCTCTGCACACCGTGCAGAGCGGGTTCCTCGACGTTCTCTCGCCGGTGGAGACGGGCGCCAGCAAGGCGCTGACGCCGGTCCACGACCTCTTCAACTGGGTCGGCGACGTCTTTCACGCAGCCGGCCAGCGCGACAAGCTCCGCAAGGAGCTCGCGGCGGCCGACGCGGAGATCATCGCCCTGCAGGCCAAGCAGCACGCGAGCATCGAGGCGGCAAAGTTCCAGCACATGGACAGCTCGCTCCAGCTTTCCCCCGACGACCCCGTCGGGGCCAGCGTGATCAACCAGCCGGAGAGCCTGTGGGTCAGCCACGTCACGATCAACGCCGGCAGCGGCGACGGGGTCAGCGTGTATGACCCGGTGATCGACCCCGACGGCCTGATCGGCACGATCACCCAGGTCGCGCCGGACTCGGCGATCGTCACGCTGATCAACGACCCCTCCTCCGGCGTGACGGCGCGCGACAGCTCGAGCCGCGAGATCGGCTCGATCGGGCCCCAGCCGGGCAGCCCCGGTGAGCTGGTCATGGCGCTCGTCTCCAGGCCGAGCGAGGTGAAGGTCGGCGACCTGATCGTCACCGCCGGTGAGCGCGCCACCCAGGGCGGCTCGCTGTTCCCGCCCAACATCCCGATCGGCCAGGTGACGGGCGTGCCGGCGGCCGGGAGCGCCGGGGGCTCGATCCTGGTCGCACCAGCCGCCGATCTGACCTCGCTTGACAACGTCCAGGTGCTGACGAGGCTGCCCGGCGCATGAGCGACACGACGAACCTGACCCTCCGTCTGTGCGTGCTGGCCTTCGTATCGGTCCTCGTGCAGATCACCGCCGTCGCACAGGTGCGGATCCTCGGCGTCAACGCCGACCTCTCACCGCTGGTGGTGGCCGCCGCCGGCTTCCTCACGGGCGCGCTGCCGGGAGCGCTGTTCGGCTTCGGCGTCGGGATCTTCGTCGACCTCGCCTTCGCGCAGACGCTCGGCGTCTCGGCACTGGTCTACGTGCTGGTCGGCTACGGCGCGGGACGCGTGCGCGAGCTGCGGGCGCCCGAAGCGCCGTTCACGCCGCTGGCCCTCGGCGCCGCCGCGACGGCGGTCGCATCCTGCGGCTACGCGGTGCTCGAGTTCACGCTCGGGGTCACGGCGCCGGTCAGTCTGCTGCTCGTGCGTGACATCCTGCTGACCATCGCGCTGAACTCGCTGATCGCCGTACCGGTCTACTCGCTCGTGCGTCGCTGGCTGATCCCGGCGCTGCCCGAGGATCCGCGCCGCCGGCGCCGGCGTGCGTACACAACCGGCGGCCTGAGCCCGCTTTCGCGCTCGTGATCGAAAGCCCGCTCCAGCGTCGCGCGCCGCTGCCCCCGCAGCTCGCCCGGCGCGTCGGCGTGCTCGGCGTGCTGGTGTTCGCGCTGTTCGCGGTGATCGCCTTCCGCCTCTGGTACCTGCAGGTGCTGACCGGCACCCAGAACGCGGCGAGGGCGACCGCGCTCGTGGTGCGCGACATCCCGATCGCGCCCCCGCGCGGCAACATCCTCGACAGCCAGGGGAACCTCCTCGCGGGCTATCGCATCGCGCCCGAGGTGGCGGTCGTCGCCGACGACCTGCCGCCGCCCGGCGCACAGCGCCAGCTCGTCTACCGCCGCCTCGCGGCCGTCCTTGGGATCGGCTGGCAGGCGATTCGCGCGACCGTCGATGACACGGCGGTCGCGCCGCCGGGCTACGCGCCGACCGACATCATGGATGACGTCGGCACGCGCGCCTGGTCCTACATCGAGTCGCGCAAGTCGCTGTTCCCCGGGGTCATCGTGCGCCAGGTCTACGTGCGCGACTACCCGCAGGGCGAGATCGGCGCCGTGGTGCTCGGGACGCTCGGGCAGATCACGCAGAAGGAGCTCGGCAGCACCCCCTACAGGGGCATCGGCGCCGGCGCCACCGTCGGTCAGTCGGGGCTCGAGGCGCAGTACCAGGGCTACCTCCAGGGCGTCCCCGGCGTCCAACACGTCGACGTCGACGCGGCCGGATACCCGATCGCCGCGAAGTCCCACCCACGCCAGCCGGTGCCGGGAGATCAGCTCAGCACCTCGCTTGATCTCGGCCTGGAGCGCGAGGGCTACATCGCGATGGACGAAGCCGAGAACCGCGCCCGCGTCAACGGTGATCCGGCGCCGGCGGCCGCGTTCGTGGCGATGGACCCGATGACCGGGCGCGTGCTCGCGCTCGGCTCGGTCCCCACCTACAACGCCAACGACTTCGCCACGGCGCCCACGACGAAGACCTACAACGCGATCAAGGCCTCCGACGCGCTGTTTGATCGCGCGATCGACGGCGGCTACCCGACCGGGTCCACGTTCAAGCCGATCACGGCGCTCGGCGCGCTGAGCGCCGGGCTGATCGACCCGGCGACCCCTCAGGGAGCCGGGTCGTGCGTGACCTTCGGCACGACCCAGAAGTTCTGCAACTCGGGCGACACCAACTACGGCAATGTCGACCTGATCGGCGCCCTGACGCAGTCCGTCGACACCTACTTCTACAAGCTGGGCGCCCTGGCCAACGGCGGCTCCTGGCCGATCCAGACGCAGGCGCGGGCGCTCGGCCTCGGCAGCTCGCCCGGGATCGATCTCCCAGGCGGCGGCTACGCCGGCGTCGTGCCCGACAGGGCCTACGTCCACGCGCTGAACGCCCAGTACATCGGGCAGGTCTGCGCCGGCAGCCACCCCAAGGCGGCCTACGCGCACGATCAGCTCGCGATCACGGCCTGCACGCAGGGCTATTTCCAGCTGCCGTGGACGATCGGCCAGAACGTGCTGCTGGCCACCGGCCAGGGCTACCTGCTCGCCAGCCCGCTGCAGATGGCGATCGCCTACTCGGCGATCGTCAACGGTGGCAAGGTCTTCTCACCCAAGATCGGCGAGCAGATCCTCTCGCCCTCCGGCGCGCTCGTGCAGCAGCTTCCGGCCCCGACCTACCGCAGCGTCTCGATCAACCCGACCTACGACGCGCTCGTGATGGCGGGACTGAACGGCGCTGCGCAGAGCCCGAGCGGCACCTCCTACGCGACCTTCGGGAGCTTCCCGCGCACCGTCTACGGCAAGACCGGCACCGCCGTTCACGCCGACCAGCCGGCGAACCAGTCGTGGTACGTCGTCTACGCGCCTGATCCAAAGCGCCCGATCGTGATCGCCGTGACGGTCGAGCAGGGCGGCTTCGGCGCCGCCGCCGCAGCGCCGGCCGCGCGCCTGATGCTCTCGGAGTGGTTCCACCTGCCCGAGAAGTGGGTCGCCGGGACCAACCAGGATCTGTGATGGCGACCAACGTGATCCAGACACCGCAGAAGGGGCGCGATCCGGCGAGTTTCGCGCCACGCTCGTTTCGGATCGGACTCGATCCGATCCTCACCGCCGCGGCGATCGGCCTCGGCGTCGCGTCGCTGATCACCCTCGGCGGGATCAGCCATGCGCAGATGGTGCGCCAGGGCGGCTATCTCGCCGTCGGCCTGGTCGCGATGCTGGTGCTCTCTCGCTTTGACTATTCGCGGCTGCGCGAGCTGAAGTGGGGCCTCTACGTGATCCTGATCGCCACGATCCTGGTCGTGCTCGCGATCGGCAAGAGCATCGGCGGGATCTCCACGCGCTCGATCGGCGTCTCCGTGTTCTCCTTCCAGGCCTCCGAGCTCGGCAAGGTGCTGCTGATCGTCTTCATGGCGGCCTTCGTCGTCGACAGCTCGCGCAAGACCTCGGGTCGCCAGTTGGTCGCGCGCGTGATGCTGCTCGCGCTGGTCCCGACGATGCTCGTGATCGCCGAGCCCGACCTCGGCTCGGGCCTGGTCTATGTCGCGGCGGCCTTCGCCGTGCTCTACATCGCGGGTGTGCCGTCTCGCTACCTCGCCGCGGTCCTCGCGCTCGGCCTCGCGGCGCTGGCGCTGGTGCTGATCGTCGGGCCGGCGCTCGGCTTCCACACCTACCAGGCCGAGCGCCTGACCGCCTTCCTTGACCCGAGCGCCGTCCCCTCCAGCGACATCAAGAGCGCGCTCTACCAGCAGCAGAATTCGCTGACGGCGATCGGCGCGGGCCAGAAGTTCGGACTCGGCGCGGTCGCGACCAGCACCGCTGCCAACTTCGTCCCCCTCAACACCACGGACTTCATCTTCGCGGCGCTTGCGGAGCGTTTCGGCTTCGTCGGCGCGGCGTTCGTTTTATCGCTGTACGCGTTGATCATCTGGCGGACGCTGCGAATCGTCGCGGCCGCCAAGAACCTGTTCGGCGCGCTGATCGCCGCCGGAATCGTCGCGATGCTCGCGTTTCAGGTGTTCGTCAACATCGGCGTGGCGGTGGACATTCTCCCCGTCACCGGCGTGACGTTGCCCCTGTTGAGCTACGGCGGCTCCTCGGTACTGACAACGTTCCTGGCACTGGGCCTGCTCCAGTCGATCTATGCGCAGGCGCGCATTGCGGCTGGGTCCAAGGGCCGCGTGCTCAGCTTCTAGAAGAAATGGAAATAACTCGTGAAAAAGCAAGTGCTTGTCAGCGTCGACCGCGGCGAGACCCGCGTCGCGCTGCTGGAGGCCTCCGGCACCCCCGGCGCCTCGAAACGGCGGGGCGGCGGTGGCGCCGACCCCGGTCGTGGCTACCGTGTGGCCGAGCTGTACCTGGAGCGCCGCGGCGCGCGCTCGATCGTCGGAAACATCTACAAGGGGGTCGTTGACAACGTCCTCGTCGGGCTGGAGGCGGCGTTCGTCGACATCGGCCTGGACAAGAACGGCTTCCTGCACGTCGACGAGATCGTGCTGCCGGGCATCGAGGCGCCGCGCCGCGGTCGTGGCTCCGGCCAGGACCAGCAGGACATCGCGACGCTGCTCAAGCCGGGCCAGGAGGTCGTCGTGCAGGTCGTCAAGGACCCGCTGAAGACCAAGGGCGCCAGGCTTTCGATGGAGCTGACGATCGCCGGCCGCTACATGGTCTACACGCCCACCGGCGAGGGCGTCGGCGTCTCGCGGCGCCTGGAGGACGCCGAGCGCGAGCGGCTGCGCAAGGAGACCAAGGGGCTCGACCTGCGCGGTGGGGGGGCGATCGTTCGCACCGCGGCGCACGGCGCCGTGCGGGCCGACTTCGAGCGCGAGATGCTCTACCTGTTCAAGCTCCACGAGGTACTCGAGAAGCGCGTCGAGACCTCGCGCGCGCCCTCACTGGTTTTTCAGGAGGCGGACCTTTCGGTCCGGGTCGTTCGCGACATTTTCTCCGAGCACTTCGAGCGTGCCGTCGTCGACGATCCGGACCAGCACCATCGACTCGTCTCGTTCTTCACCCGCACCGCACCGGAGCTCGTCAGCCGGGTCGAGCTCTACCAGGGCGAGCAGCCGCTCTTTGACGCCTACAAGGTCAACCCGGTGATCGACTCGCTGCTCGGGCGCCGCGTTGACCTCGAGAGCGGCGGCTACCTGATGATCGACTACGCCGAGGCGCTGACGGTGATCGACGTCAACACCGGCTCCTTCATCGGGCGCGGCAAGGGCGCGCGCCTGGAGGACACGATCACCAAGACCAATCTCGAGGCGGCCGAGGAGGTCGTCAACCAGCTGCGCCTGCGCGACATCGGCGGGATCATCGTGATCGACTTCATCGACATGGCCCGCGCGCGCAACCGCGACGCGGTGCTGAAGACGTTGCGCAAGGCGCTCGACGAGGACCGCACAAAGACCTTCACCGCGGAGATCTCGAGGCTCGGCCTGGTGGAGATGACGCGCCAGAACGTCACCGAGGGACTGCGCGAGATCATGTCGCGCGAATGCCCGACCTGCCACGGGGACGGGGTGATTCGCTCGGAGGAGACGATCGCGATCGACTTCGAGCGCCGCCTGCGCGACCTCGCGGCGGCCAACGTGGCCGACGAGGCGTTCCTCGTGCAGATGAACCCGCGGGTCAGCGCGCAGTTCACCGGCCACAACGCTCGCGTGCTGCACGCGCTGGAGGCGCACACCGGCAAGTTCTTCCACTTCGAGGGCTCCGAGGGACTCGCGCTCGACCACTTCGCCGTCACCTTCCAGGGCACCCGCGCCGAGGTCGAGGAGCGCGCCGTGCCGTTCCGCGAGGGCGAGGAGGTGCTGGTCGAGATCGTCGAGCCGCACATGTATGACGCCGACGACGCGGTCGCCAAGATCGACGGCTACATCATCTCGGTGCGCGGCGGCGGGCCGCTGGTCGGCCAGAAGTTGATGGTGCGGATCGAGGAGGTCGGGCGCACCGCCGCGGTCGCCTCGCCGATCGACGCGCCGCAGCGGCCTGCGCAGGAAACCGCCGATGAACTAGAATCACGCCCTCGGCGCCGAGGCCGCAGAGGCGGACGGCGCCGTTCTGCTGAGACCGAGCCGGCCGCCGAAGGTCCCCTCGCCGGCTAGGAGTGCCAACACACCATGTACGCGATCGTCAAAACCGGAGGCAAGCAGTACCGCGTGGAGCAGGGTCAGACCCTGCTCGTCGAGCGCCTGCCGCAGGCCGAGGGCGACACCGTCAGCCTCGAGCCGCTGCTGGTGCGCTCCGAGGAGACGATCTTCGACGCCGCCGGCCTCGCCAAGGTTGCGGTCGAGGCGACGATCGTCAACCACCTGCGCGGCCCCAAGCTGCGCGTCTTCAAGTTCAAGCCCAAGCGCGGTTACCGCCGGCGGACCGGGCACCGGCAGGAGCTGACCCGTATCGAAGTGACCCGCATTGGGGCGGCGGCTGCCGCCTCCGCCCCAAAGCGGGTGGCAGAGGCCGCGCCGAAGCCGGCCGCTGCACCCAAGCCGCCCGCAGCCGTGGAAGCGGCCGCGAGCACCGTCGAGCCCGCGACGGCAGCCAAGCCGGCCGCTGCGCGCAAGCCGCCCGCACCCGTGGAAGCGGCCGCCACCGCCGCTGAGCCCACGGCCGTGACAGAAGCCAAGCCGGCCGCGAAGCCGGCGACCACGCGCAAGCCTGCGGCGGCCAAGCCGGAGGCGGCGGCGAAGCCGGCCGCCTCCCGTGCAGCGGCCAAGGAGCCGGGCGCGACGGCGAAGCCGGCGGCGGCCCGCAAGCCTGCCACGGCCGATGAGCCTGCGTCGGCGACGCGCAAAGCTGCCGCGAAATCCCGCAAGGCGGAGCCGGCGAAGCCGAACTCCGCCCCATTGAAGAAGGAGGACACCGATGGCTCATAAGAAGGGTCTTGGCTCGAGCCGCAACGGGCGCGATTCGAACGCTCAGCGTCTGGGCGTGAAGACCTTTGCGGGTCAGCAGGTGACGGGCGGGGAGATCATCGTGCGCCAGCGCGGGAGCCGCTTCAAGGCTGGCGAGGGCGTCGGGATGGGCAAGGACGACACGCTGTATGCGCGCGCCGCGGGCAAGGTGCGCTTCTCGGTCGGGCGGCGCGGGCGCGTCGTGTCGATCGATCCGCCGGAGTAGGGCGGCGAACCACCGCTCAGTCGGCCGGTGGTCGACAATGCGGGGATGCTCTACGACAAGGCTCGCATCGAGGTCCAGGCGGGCGCAGGCGGCGCCGGCGCCAACAGCTTCCGCCGCGAGGCGCACGTGCCGCGCGGCGGCCCCGACGGCGGGGACGGTGGCTACGGCGGTGACGTGGTGCTCGAATGCGACCCCTCGCTGCGCGACCTGCAGTCTTTTCGCCGGCGCAAGCTCTACCGCGCGTCGAGCGGCGGCGACGGCGGCGGCTCGCTGCGCCACGGCGCCGCGGGGGCGGCGCTGATCCTCTCGGTGCCGCCGGGCACCCAGGTGCGCACCGGCGCGGGGGACCGCCACGACCTGGTCCGCGCCGGCCAGCGCGCACTGATCGCGCGCGGCGGTTCCGGCGGGCGGGGCAACAAGCACTTCGCCACGCCGACGCGCCAGGCGCCGCACTTCGCCGAGCGCGGTCTGGCGGGCGAGCAGGCCACGCTCGAGCTGACGCTCAAGCTGCTTGCCGATGTCGGCCTGGTCGGGCTGCCAAACGCCGGCAAGTCCTCGCTGCTCTCGCGGCTGACGCGGGCGGCGCCGAAGATCGCCGACTATCCGTTCACCACGCTCGAGCCGGTGCTCGGGACGCTCGAGGGCGCCGAGCGCCAGTTGATCGTCGCGGACATCCCCGGCCTGATCGAAGGGGCCAGCGACGGCGCCGGGCTCGGGCACGACTTCCTCGCGCACATCGAGCGAACAGCGCTCCTGGTGCATGTGCTCGACCTCGCCCCGCTGGACGGCAGCGACCCGGTGGCCAACCACGCGACGATCGAGCACGAGCTCGAGCGCCACGACGCGCGGCTGGCGGCGCTGCCGCGACTGCTCGCCCTGTCCAAGGCCGACCTGGTCACCCCCGCCGCGGCCGCCGCGGCCGCCGCGCAGTGGCGCGCGCGGCTGGGCGAGGCGGTGCCCGTGATCGTCACCTCGAGCGCGACCCGCGCCGGGCTCGAGGAGCTCTCGCTCGAGCTGTTCGCGCGCGTGCCCGCGGAGGGACCGGCGGAGTTGGCGGAGGCTCCCGCCGAGCTGGCCGAGCACCTGACCTTCCGCCCGGCCGCCGCGCGGGGGTTCCGCGTTGAGCGCACCGACGAGGGTGTCTACCGGGTGCTCGGCGCCGGCATCGACAAGCTGCTCGCGCGTCACGACCTCGACAACGACGAGGCCCTCGCGCACGTCGAGACGCGGCTGCGACAGATCGGCGTGCTGCGCTCCCTGCAGGAGGCCGGCTACCGCGCGGGCGACGACGTCGAGATCGGCGGCGTGCTGTTCGAGCTTGACGTTTAGCAAGCCCCGCCGACGGTAAGCGCCGACGGGGCTTTGCGCAGCGATCCGCGCGGCGTTATGCGGCCTGGCGCTCCAGCGCCGGCTCGAGCGCTTCGTCGCGCAGGCCGGTGGGCGCCGGCGCTGCGGCGATCCGTGCAGCTGCGCGACGCGTGTGCGGGCGCAGCACGACGAGCGTTATGAGGATGCCCACGGCGATCGATGCCGCGCCCACCGTGAAGGCGAGGTGGTAGCCGCCTAGCAGCGAGTTGGCGAGCGTCTGCCCGTGGGCGGAGAGCGCCTTGGAGCGGTTGGTCGCGATCGTGCCGAGCACAGCGAGCCCGAGGGCGCCCCCGACCTGCTGGGAGAGGTTCACGATCCCCGAACCGAGGCCCGCGTCATTCGGCGGCACGTCAGCCATCGCGATCGTCAGCAGCGGCGTGAAGGAGCTGCCGGCACCCAGGCCGAGCGCGAAGAAGGCGATGAAGATCGTGGGGAAGAAGGCCGTGTGCACGCCCGTTGTCGTGAGCAGCAGGAGGCCGACGATCATCGTCGCCAGACCGCCGAGCAGCAGGTTCAGAGCCCCGAAGCGGGCGATCATCCGGGCGGTGGCGCCGAGTGAGAGCATGCCGACCGTCACGGTGAAGGGTAGGAATGCGAAACCGGTGTCCAGCGCCCCGTAGTGGCGAACATGCTCGAGGTAGAGCGTGCCGAGGAAGAAGGTCGAAAACATCCCGGTGACGAGGAATCCGCGCACCGCGCTCGACCCGACGAGCCCCCGCAGGCGCAGGATCCGCAGCGGCATGATCGGGTTCGCGATGCGCGACTCGAGCGTGAGGAAGGCAGCCATCAGAGCGGCGGCAATCGCGCCGAAGCCGAGCACCTGGACCGAGCCCCAGCCGTGAGCGGTGGCCTGGACGATCGCGTAGACCGCCGTCATCAGCGAGACCGTCACCAGCAGCGAGCCCAGCCAGTCGACGCCGGCCGTCAGTCCGGCGCCCCGGTCGTTGGGGATCAGCGTCCTGCCCAGCGCGAACGTGGCCGCGCCGATCGGCAGGTTGACGAAGAAGATCCAGTGCCAGCTCAGCGTCTGCGTGAGAACCCCCCCGGCGAGCAGGCCGAGCGAGCCGCCGGCGACGGCGACGAAGACGAACGCGCTCATCGCCTTGGCGCGGTCCACCGGGATCGGGAACTCGGTCACGATGATCGCGAGGATCACGGAAGCGGCCAGCGCTGCGCCGATGCCCTGCAGGAAGCGGGCGCCGATCAGCAGCCCCTCACTGGGGGCGATGCCGCAGAGCGCGGAGGCGACGGTGAAGACGACGACGCCGCTCAGAAACACGCGCTTGCGCCCGAGCAGGTCGCCGAGGCGTCCGGCGAGCAGCAGGAAGCTGCCGAAGGTGATCAGGAACGCATTGATGACCCAGCTGAGGTTCGCCTGCGTGAAGTGCAGGTCGTGCTGGATCGAGGGCAGCGCTACGTTCACGATCGTCGTGTCGAGCACGATCATCAGCTGTGCCATGCACACGACCACGAGGGCGAACCAGCGGCGGCGGTCGGCGGAGGGACTTGAGAGCGAGAGGGGGACGACGTTCATCTGCGGGCTTCCCAACTGTTTGAGGCTTGACTGTTTCGGTGCTAAAGTGGAGCCACCCTCCAGAACTAAGTGGAGGATTCCTCCGGAACTATACGGAGGTTGACTCCGGTTTGTCAAGCCAATAGACGAAGAAACATCGATGAGCGCAACCGACACATTTCAAGACCTCGCAGCCCTGCGCCCCAAGCGCGCCGACGCGCTGCGCAACTACGACAAGCTGATCGCGGCTGCGCGCGAGGCGTTCACGGCGGACGGGTCCTCGGCGTCGCTGGAGGAGATCGCGCGGCGGGCGCAGGTGGGGATCGGCACGCTCTACCGCCACTTCCCCTGCCGCCAGAATCTGCTCGAGGCCGTCTACGTCGACGAGGTCGATGCGCTCTGCCGCTCCGCCGAGGACCTCGCTGAGCTGCCGCCGTGGGACGCCCTGGTCGCCTGGCTGCACCGCTTCGTCGGCTACCTCGCCACCAAGCAGGCCCTCGCGCAGGAGCTGCTGAACTACGTCGACCGCGACGCGGACGTCTTCCAAACCTGCCGCCGCGGGCTCTTCACCGCCGGCGATCCGCTGCTCGAACGTGCGCAGGCAGCGAAGGTCGTCCGCGGCGATACCGACCTCAAGGAGATCATCCAGATGGTCGGCGGGATCGCGAAGATCCCGACCGCCGAGCCCGCCGAGATCGACCACATTCTCGACATGGCGCTCGACGGCCTGCGCTACCGCGGGCCGTCCTCCTAGCTCGGCTTCGCAAGCCACCCGATGGGAGCGCTCGCGCGAGCGCGGCCGGTGGGCGCCGCGCTCGCTGTCGTCTGGACGCTCAGGCTGGCGGTGCCCCGAGCGGGGCGCCCCGACCGCCCGAGCCTGGGCCGCCGCGGCCCGGCATGCCGGCGCCGGGGCCGCCGCCGAGCGGGCCGTGCTCCAACAGCCCGAGCAGGGTGCTCTCCTGCGCGGAGGTGATCGTCGCGGCGCTCACGGCGGCGTCGAGCACCGGCGTTGCGATCGATCCGACCTGCGCCTGGATCGCATCGCGGGCGCTCTGAAACACCGCCTGTGCGGCGGCGCTCGGCGCTGGGTCGGCGCTGCTGGGGTTGCTCGGTCCCGTTTCGCCGGTGGCGCCGGTCGCGCCGGTCCAGGTGCCGTCAGGACCGGACCCGGGACCCGGCGTCGAGCTCAGCGAGGCGAGGAACTGCGTGCGCTGGTCCGACGTGATGGTTCCCGCGCTGACCGCCTTGTCGAGGATCGGCGTGGCGATCGAGGACGCTGCGGCGGCGATCGCTGCACGTGCCTTGGTGAGCGCCGAGAGCTCGCCGCTGGTCAGGGAGGCGAAGGGCTTGCGCCCGTTCACGCCGGGCGGCGCCATCGACGTGCGGCTGGTTTTCGTGGTCGCCTGCTCGCTGCCGCGAGTTGCGGCAATCGCGCTCGCGCCGCCGCCGATCACGGCGATCGAGCCGATCACCGCCACGGCCCGGCCTCTGCGAAGAGTCTTGATCTTCATGGCTGCTCCTTTCGTCGAAGCTCTGGGTCTCCGAGTGTGGGGCGCGTGCCTGGCGGCAGGCTCAAGCGCGCCCGAGAGCAGGCTGAGAGCGACGCGCGCCTGCACTAACCTCCGGCGGCAATGGCTCGCACCGTGATCAAGCTGGGCTCGGCGATCGTCGCGACCGACGACGGGGAGCTGCGCGCGGAACTGCTCGCACAGATCTGCGCGGCGGTGGCCGGCGCGCGCAAGGGCGGGGATGAGGTGGTGATCGTGACCAGCGGCGCGATCGCGCGCGGCACCCGGGTGCTCGGGCTCGCCGCCCGCCCGACCGCGATCGAGGAGCTGCAGGCGGCCAGCGCCGTCGGACAGGGCCGGCTGTACCGCGTCTATGACGAGCTGCTCGGCGAGCATGGAGCGGTCGCGGCGCAGGTGCTGCTGACGTTCTTTGACGTCAGCGCGCGCAGCAGCTACCTCAACGCGCGCCAGACGCTGCGCAAGCTGCTCGAGTGGGGCGCCGTCCCGGTGATCAACGAGAACGACACGACGGCGACCGACGAGATCGGCTTCGGCGACAACGACTTCCTCGCCGCCCAGGTCGCGATCCTGATCGCCGCCGACCGCCTGATCATCCTGACCGGGACCGACGGTCTGTACACCGCCGACCCGCGCGAGGATCCGACCGCGACGCTCGTCGATCGGGTCGAGGACTTCGCAGCGCTCGAGCAGCTCTCGATCACCCAGAGGACCTCGGCGCACGGATCCGGTGGAATGCGCTCAAAGGTCGTCGCCGCCGACATGGCAACCGCGGCGGGGATCGAGACCGTGATCTGCAACGGGGAGCGTCCCGGCGCGCTTGCCCGGGTGCTCGCCGGCGAAGCCGCCGGGACGCTGTTCGTGGCGCGCGAGCAGCGCTACTCGAGCTTCAAGCTGTGGCTGCGCTACGCCAAGCCGAGCCGCGGGACGATCGTCGTGGACGCCGGCGCGGCGCGTGCGCTGCGCGAGGACGGCACCAGCCTGCTTCCGATCGGTGTGCTTGAGGTGGTCGGCGAGTTCGATGAGGGCGACGCGGTCGAGGTCGTAGAGGGCGGA
>JBEKNK010000061.1:0-23047 GCA_049522915.1 Solirubrobacteraceae bacterium
CCGCTGGCCTATCAGCCGCTTCTCTATCAGATCGCACGCCTGCTGTGGCTCGCGCGCCGCGGCGCGCCGCCGCCGCCGCGCCTGCGCCTGAACGTCGGCGTGCGGACGCTGACGATCGGCCTGGTCGCGCTGGTCGCCTTCCGCGTCGGCCTGAACGTCGTCGATTCAAATGTGATCGACGTTGGCTACGCGAACGTGGTGGGTGCGCAGAAGGTGCTGAACGGAACCGCGCTGTACGGCCAGTTCCCGGCCGACATCGCGCGCGGGGACACCTACGGCCCGGTCTCCTACGAGGCCTACGCGCCGTTCGTCGCGCTCTGGGGCTTCAGCGGCGTCTGGGACGATCTGCCGGCCGCGCACGCGGCGGCGATCTTCTTTGACCTCGTTGCGATCGCGCTGCTGTTCGCGCTCGGCTGGCGGATCCGCGGTCCCTCCACCGGCGTGGCGCTCGCCTACGCGTGGGCGGCGTTCCCCTTCACCGCGTTCGCGCTCGAATCGAACTCCAACGACGCACTGGTCGCGTCGCTCGTGCTGGCGGCATTGCTGCTGGCCTCCTCGCCGCCGGCGCGCGGTGCTTTCGCGGCGCTCGCGGGCCTGGCCAAGTTCGCTCCGCTCGCGCTCGTGCCGATGCTCGCGACGCACCGCCTGCGCGAGCGCGGCCGCAGGGGGCTCGCCACGTTCGCAGTCGCGTTCGCCGCCGTGGCGGCGCTCGCGGCGATTCCGGCGCTCGAGCACAACACGCTCGGCACGATCTGGTCCCGCACGATCGCCTACCAGGCGAACCGCAGCGCGCCGTTCTCGATCTGGGGTCTCTACGGCGGCCTGCGGTCCGAGCAGGTGGCCGTGCAGGTGCTCGCGGTCGTGCTCGCGCTCGCGCTCGCGGTGCTGCCTCGCCGTGACGATCTGATCGGCCTCTGCGCGTGCGCGGCGGCGATCCTGATCGCGGTCGAGCTCGGCGCCAGCTACTGGTTCTACCTCTACATCCCGTGGTTCTTCGGCCCGGCGATCGTCGCGCTGCTCGGCGTGTACGACGCGCCGGCGTCGCGTGGGCGGGCGACGTCGCGGTGGGTTCGGCCCGGGATCGCGCGCGGGCTGAGGTGACTGCGGCGGTGGCGCGGTTGGTCCCGGGTTCAGTATCCGGGTGCGGGGATGAGGATGTGTTTGCCCTGTTGAATGTTGATTTTCTTGTTGGGGTGGGCGTAGTCGATGACGATGACGTTGTCCTTGGTCGCTTCGATGTAGGTTCCGTCGCAGCGGTCTTGGACGAGCCAGATCGTGCCGCTGACCGAGGCGGAGCCGTAGCGGCCCTTGGTTGTGTAGTTGCCGTGCGCGTTGCCCCAGAGCTGGCGGACGACGGTGCCGGGCTTCTTCTTGCTCGCCGCCGCTTGGGCGGCGTTCGTTGCGGCCGTGGTGTGGCTGGGGGCGGGGCAGTCGTTGTAGCTGCCGCCGGTCAGGATCGGGATCACCGTGCCGGTCAGGGCCTGGGTGAGCTTGAACTCGCCGTCGTAGAACTCGCCGGTCTGGGTTTTGCCGCTGGGCAGCGCGGAGGTGATCGAGACCGTCCCGTTGAGCACGTCGACGATCGAGTTGATCGGCACGTTGGTGCCGACCGGCACGAGCTTGAAGACCGTGCTGCCCGGGGTCTTGATCAGGATCGTTCCGCTGACGGGGTTCAGGTTGGTCGAGCTGTCGAGCACCGGTGGCGGCGGCGGGGTCAGCGACCCCTGCTCGGCGACCGCCGCGGTCGCCAGGCTCGTCGAGGAGGTGCTGCCGCTCGCGTTCGTCGCCGTGACGGTGACGCGCAGCGCGTGCCCGGCGTCGCTCGCGGCCGGCACGTAGCTGCTGGATGTCGCGCCGGGGATCGGTGTGCAGTTCGCGCCCGTGGCGTCGCACTGCAGCCACTGATATGTGAAGGTGGTGGGAGCGTTGTTCCAGCTGCCCGTCGTGGCGCTCAGCTGCGTCGATCCTGACAGCGACGGCGGGCTGACCGGCGCCGGCGGGGCGATCAACACGACGTCGCTCACGCCGCTGCTCGCCGAGGAGCCGCCGCTCGAGTTCGACGCGGTCACGGTGACCGTCAGCGTGTTGCCGACGTCGTCTGGGCCCGGCACGTAGCTGCTGGCCGTAGCACCAGAGATCGGGGTGCAGCCGTCGCCGGTCGCGTCGCAGCGCAGCCACTGGTAGGTGAAGGCGGTCGGCGAATTGCTCCAGCTGCCGACATCGGCGGAGAGCGTCTGTCCCTGCTGCGCCTTGCCGGAGATCGAGGGCGCAGCGGTGTTGGCGGGCGGCGCGACCGAGACGACCTGCGAGGGGGTGCTCGTCACCCAGTTGGAGCCGTTGGCGTTGGTCGCGGTCACGATCACGCTCAGCGTGTCCCCGACGTCAGCGGCGAGCGCGACGTAGGTGGTGCTCTGGGCTCCCGCGATCTGGACACAGCCATCGCCGATCGAGTCGCACTGCTGCCACTGGTAGGTGTAGGCGTAGGGCGAGTTCAGCCAGGTGCCGGTGCTGACCGTCAGCGTCGCGCCGACCTGCGCCGTGCCGGAGATCGAGGGCAGCACGGTGTTCGACGGGTCCGACGTCAACACCACGCTGGTGGGTGCGCTGAGCGCCGTCGCCTGACCGCCCGCGTTGGTGGCGGTGACGGCCACCAGCAGCGTGTCGCCCACGTCCGCGGCGCCCGCGACATAGCTGCTCGCCGTCGCGCCCGCGATGTTCGCGCAGTTCGCGCCCGTGGCGTCGCAGCTCTCCCACTGGTAGGTGAAGGTCGGGGCCGGGTCGCCGGTCCAGCTGCCGGTGCTCGCGGACAGCGTCTGCCCCTGCATCGCGGTGCCCGAGACGGCCGGGAGCGCCGTGTTGGCCGGCTTCACGTAGACGACGCTGTAGTTGATCGTGCTCGTGCCGGTCTGGCCGTCGATGCTCCTGGCGGTCACGGTGTAGGAGAACATCCCCACCGCCGAGGTGACCAGCGCGCCCGGGCTGGTGGCGCCGTTGGAGTCGGTGCACGAGGCGATCCCCGGTCCGTTGGCGCCCTCGGTGCACGAGAAGCTCGTCGTCACCGACTGGTTCAGCGGGTAGGTCTGGTTGTTGGCGGGCGAGGTGATCGACGCGGTCGGTGGCGCGCCGACGGTGTAGTGGATCGTCGCCGTCGCGGTCTGGCCGTCCTGGCTGGTCGCCGTGACTGTGTAGGACTGATTGGCACCCAGCGCGGAGGTGTTCAGATCACCGCCGCTGCCGCTGCCGCCGTTGTTGTCGACACAACCACCGCTGGCCAGCAGCCCCGGCCCGTCGGTGCCCTCGCTGCAGCTGAAGCTCGTCGCCACGACCTGGCCCTGGGCGTAGACGCCACCGCCGGCGGGCGAGGTGATCGACACCGAAGGCGGATTGGCGGCCGTGTAGTTGTAGGTCGCGGCCGTCGACGCGGTGTCCTGGCTGGTCGCGGTGACCGTGAAGGCGTGGCTGCCCAAGCTCGTGTCGACCGCCGCGCCATCCGCCACCGTCCCCGAGCAGCCCGCGCTCCCGCCGAGCAGCCCGGGCCCCCCGGCACCGTCCGCGCACGAATAGTTCGCATCAACGGACTGCCCCGTCGCGTAATAGGCGCCGTTCGCCGGCGTCACAATCGAAACGCTCGGCGGTGCTCCGATCGTGTAGTTGTAGGTCAGCGTCGTGCTCTGGCCATCCAGGCTCGTCGCGATAACCGTCAACGAATGGCCACCCGAGAGGGCCGTGTTGATCGGTGCGCCAACAGCCCACGTCGCCACACAGCCACCACCGCCGGCAGCCAGCCCCGGACCATACGCGCCCTCCGTGCACGAATAGCCCGCATCCACAACCTGCCCCTCACCATAAACCGCGCCACTCGCCGGTGAGGTGATCACAATCGTCGGCGCCGCAGCGACCGCGTAATCGTAAGTCAGTGGTGTGGTCTCACCGTCCCCACTCGTCGCGGTGACCGTGAACGAATAGTTGCCCGGTGTGCTCGTGTCGATCGCCGCACCATCCGCAAGCGGCGCCGAACAGCCCGCACTGCCAGCCAGCAAACCCGGACCACCAGCACCCTCAGCGCAGGCGTAACTCGCGTGCACGACCTGCCCGACGCTGTAATACGCCCCGCTCGACGGAGTCGTAATCGTCACCGACGGAGGCGACGCAACCGTATAACTGATTGACGCCGTGCCGGTCTGGCCATCGTGGCTGGTCGCCGTCACGACGTACTGCTGGGGCCCGTAGGTGGCGGTGTTCAGATAACCGCTCGTGCCGCTGCCGCCATTGTTGTCATCGCAGCTGGCCAGGTCGGGTCCGTCGAGCCCCTCGGCGCAGCTGAAGCTCGTCGCCACGACCGCGCCCTGCGCGTAGACGCCGCCACCGGCCGGTGAGGTGATCGACGCGGTCGGCGGCGCGGCGACGGTGTAGCTGATCGACGCCGTGCCGGTCTGGCCATCGTGGCTGGTCGCGGTGACGATGTACTGGTGGGACCCGAGCGTCGAGGTGTCCAGTTCGCCGCTCGTGCCGCTGCCGCCGTTGTTGTCGTCGCAGCTGGCCAGGTCCGGTCCGTCGAGCCCCTCGGCGCAGCTGAAGCTCGTCGCCACGACCGCGCCCTGCGCGTAGGTCCCGCCGCCGGCTGGTGAGGTGATCGACGCGGTTGGTGGTGCGGCGACAAAGTAGCTGATCGACGCGCTGGCGGACTGGCCGTCGCTGCTCTGGGCGGTGACGGTGTAGGTGTGCATGCCGGGGGTTGCGGTGTTCAGCGTGCCCGAGGTGCCGCTACCGCCGTGGTTATCGGTGCAGCTCGAAATTCCCGGACCGGCGGGAGAGGTTGCGTCCTGGCAGGAGAACGATGTCGGCTCGACGGCATTCTCGTTGTAGGTCGCGCCGCCGAGCGGACTGTTGATCGTCGCGGTCGGCGGGCCGATCGTCCAGCTGATCGTGACCTCGGGCGGATCGGAGCTGTCGGTCGAAATCGACGTCCCACTGCCGCCGCTCGCGTAGCTCGATCCGCCGCCGCCACCGTCGCCGGGCTGCAGACCGCCCTGGCCCCCGGCTCCGCCGACGTAGCCACTGCCGCCGCCGCCGCCACCGTCGCCGCCGGTGCCGAGCGGGGAGCCTGTGCCGGCTCCGCCGGTGTCCGACGCGCCGTCACCGGCGCCGCACCCCGACGTGCCTCCCCCGCCTCCAATGCCGCCATCGTCGCCGGCGGTGCCTCCGCTTCCGCAGCCGCCGTCGCCGGCTCCCGCGCCGGTGCCTCCGGCGGAGCCGCCGGCGCCACCGATCGGGTAGTAGCTGTTGCCGCCGCCGCCGCCTCCACCTCCTCCTCCGCCACCGGCGAGCAGGTCGGCGCCGTCGCCCGTCAACTCGGAGTAGCCGCCGCCGTTGCCCCCGGACGCCGGCGCATAGCCACCGCTGCCGCCGCCCCCGTCGGCGCCGACGGTGACGTCAAGCGTCGTGGCGGCGGTGACCGAGAGCGTGGAGGACACCGCGGCCCCGTAGCCGCCGGCGCCACCAGGAAGGCCGGCCCCGCCAGGTGCGCCGACGACGTGCACACTAACGCTCGTCACGCCCGACGGCACGGTGAACGTGTCGGCGCCGGCGGTTCGGTAGGTGCAGGTTGAGGCGTCAGCAGAGAGCGTGCCGCCACCGCAGGGCGCGCTCGCGCTGCCGGTCGTCACGCCGACCGTGAGCGCAACCGCACCGACAGCGGCGGCGATTGCGAAGCGCATGCGCCCGCGCCCCAGGCGGCGGCGCCCCGCACGAACCTTGCGCAGACCCGCGCTCACGACCGGTCCCCGCCAGCGCTGAACGCTCGACCGTCCGTGACCATGCTCATCGGTGCATTCTGCACTAATGCCGGCCGTACCGGTAGTGGCCGGCAGCTGCGGCCTTGGGGGAGAATTCTCATCGCCGTCGGGTGAGAAGTGACCCAGCGGATTTCTCCGATCGCGCTAACTTGCGGTGGCCCCGCCGGTTTCATGTTCCCTCCTCGGCATGGAGATGGCGGCCGCGAGCGACCGGCCTGCAGCGCCGGTCGTTCGCGTCTTCTCAGCCGGCGGCCGGTCGAGCCTCGCTGCCGCGCGCCGGACGCTTCACCCGGCCGCGATCAAAAGCTGCTCGATCGAGTCCGCGCGCATCGCCTCCGTTGCGCTGACGAGCACCGCCATCAGCCACGGATCCTCGTCGGCCGGGACGAAGCGAACCGGCATCTGGGTGACCAGCGCCTCGACCGCCAGGTCGCGCTTCACGCCCAGCACTCCAGCGCGCGAGCCGGTCATCCCGACGTCCGTCACATAGGCCGTCCCGCCCGGCAGGACGCGAGCGTCGGCGGTTGGGACATGTGTGTGGGTGCCGAGCACCGCGGTCACGCGGCCGTCGAGGTGCCAGCCCATCGCCACCTTCTCGCTCGTCGCCTCCGCATGCATGTCGACGAGGATGTGGTCGGCCTTGCCGCGCAGCTCGGAGAGCAGCGAGTCGGCTTCGGCGAAGGCCGAGCGCCCGGCGGTCATGAAGACGTTGCCGGACAGGTTGATCACGGCCAGGCGGACGCCGTCGCGCGAGACGATCGTGTGCCCGTGGCCCGGCTGCCCGCGGAGATAGTTGGCGGGGCGCAGGATCCGCGCCTCCTCGTCGAGGTAGGGGTAGATCTCGCGGTGGCGGTAGGCGTGGTTGCCGAGCGTGATCACATCCACGCCGGCGGCGAAGAGGTCCCCGGCGAGCTTCGGTGTGATGCCGAAGCCGCCCGCCACGTTCTCGCCGTTGACGATCACGAATGTCGGGTCGTGGCGCTCTCGCAGTGCCGGCAGCGTGCGCAGCAGGGCGCGTCGCCCGGCCGGGCCGACGAGATCGCCGCAGAAGAGGATTCGCGCCGCCGCGGACATCAGTCCCGCGAGCCTAGACGGCTCGGCGGCAACCCGTCCTCCCGCTTTTTCCAAGCAGACCTCCTCACGGGCCATACTGCTGACGATGAGCGGTCCCCGCGGAGCCCTCCGATGAGCATCGGCCGCAAGCTCGACGCGCCGCCCGCCGCGACCGAGGGCGTCAGGGCGCCTGACGGTTCATTGGCAGCCGAGGAGCCGCCGCCGGCCCAGCCGCGCACCGGCAAACGACCGTCAGACGGACCGCCTGCCGGCGCCCTTCCACTCGACGGCCTCCCCACCGGCGAGCAGCCATCCGATCTACCCACCGGCGGCCCCGCGCCACTGGTGATCCCCCAGGGCATACAGCTGGTGCTGCTGGCAATTGGCCTGCTCGCTCTGTGGGTCGCCGCGCGTGCGGCCCGCAGCGTGGTCGAGATCGTCGTCGTCGCGTCGTTCATCGCGCTGATGCTCAACCCGATCGTGACCTTCCTACATCGGCGCGGGATTCCGCGCGGCCTTGGGATCCCGCTCACCTACCTGCTGTTGATCCTCCTGCTCGCCGGCATCGGCGTCGCGCTGGCGCAGCCGATCTCCAACCAGGTCAACGCCTTCCAGCACAACGTTCCGCACCTGATCGACGAAGCGAACAAGCGGCTCGACAGCGTGCAGAAGTTCTTCAACAAGCACGGGATCCACATCCAGTTGCGCAAGCAGGGGCAGACCGCGCTGGACACGATCCAGGCCAAGGTGCTGAAGGGCTCGAGCTCGCTGCTCGCGTTCACCACCAGCCTGCTGAAGAGCGCCGCGAGCGCGGCGTTCGCACTCGTGCTGATCTTCGTGATGTCGGTCTACCTGCTCGTCTACGCCGGTCAGATCGGCCGGTTGGTGCGCCGCATGCTCCCCGACGGCGACGGCACGACGGCCGACGACTACCCCACGCGCGTGCAACGCGCCGTTGGCGGCTACGTGCGCGGGCAGCTGCTGTTCAGCGTCGTGATGGGTACCACCGCCGGCATCGCCCTATGGCTGTTTGGCGTGGCGGGGGTATTCCACGACGGGCGGACCTACGCGTTCGCCTTCGGGACGTTCTTCGGCGTGATGGAGCTCGTGCCCTACGTCGGACCGGTGCTCGGGGCGATCCCGCCCGTCGCCGTGGCGCTGTTCGAGAACCCATTGGTCGCGCTCTGGGTGGTGCTGCTGTTCATCGTCATCCAGCAGCTCGAGGGCCACATCGTCGCGCCGCAGATCTTCAGTCACGCCCTGCGGATCAACCCATTGCTGGTCATCGTCGCGTTGCTGTTCGGCTACGCGATCTACGGAATCGTCGGTGCGCTGATGGCGCTGCCGGTTGCCGCGGTGATCCGCGAGACGTTGATCTACCTGCGTCGCCATGTGGTACTCGAACCGTGGCGCCCAAGGTCCCCGCCGCCGCCCTGATGAGCGCAACGACGCTGCAGGCGCAGTCGCTTTCCAAGCGATTCGGTGACCGCGTCGCGCTGCGCGACGTGAGCTTCCGGCTGGAGAGCGGCGAGATCCTGGCCGTGATCGGCCCCAACGGGGCCGGCAAGACGACGCTGCTGTCGCTGCTTGCCGGGGCCGCGGCGCCCAGCTCCGGCGAGGTGATCGCGCCGGCCGGCGAGCGCATCGGCTGGGTGCCACAGCACACAGCCGTCTATTCGAAGCTCTCGGTGCTCGAGAACCTGCGGCTGTTCGCGCGCCTCGAGCGCGTCGGCGATCCGGACGGCGCCGTTGCCCTGATGCTCGAGCAGACCGGCCTGCGCGAACGGGCCGGCGAGCAGCTCGGCCGCCTCTCGGGCGGCAACCGCCAGCGCGTCAACATCGCGATCGGTCTGCTCGCGCAGCCGGCCGTCGCGCTGCTCGACGAGCCCTCGGCGTCACTGGACCCCCGCCAGCGCGAGCGGCTGTGGCGGTTCATCGCAGCGCGTGCGCAGGCCGGCACGAGCATCGTCTTCACCACCCACGACATCGCCGAGGCGGAGCGCTACGCCGCGCGCGTGCTCGTGCTCGCCGACGGCGAGCTGCTCTTCAGCGGCTCGCCGGCCGACCTGCGCCGCCACGGCAGCGGCGACATCGAGAGCGCCTTCGTCAACTTCCTACGCGACCGCGGCCACTGATGGGCTCGGTCCGCTGGATGCTGGCGAAGGACCTGCGCATCCTGCGCCGCTCGCCCGCGCTGAGCATGCTGTTGATCGTCTATCCGGCCGCGATCGCGGTGCTGATCGGTCTCGCGCTCTCGCGCGGGCCGGGCCTGCCGCGCGTCGCCTTTCTCAACGAGATTCCGCCCAGCCGGGCGGTGATCACGCTCGGCAGCACGCGAATCGACACGACGCGCTACGAGCGCCAGCTGTTTCAGGCGATCCAGCCGGTCACGGTGTCCAGCCGCGCGCAGGCGATCGCCGACGTGCGCGACGGCTCAACGATCGCGGCGCTGATCATCCCGGCCGACCTCCCGCGCCTGCTCGCCAGCGCCGCCACCTCGGCCTACGTGCAGGTGATCTACAACGGCGACGCGATCAACCAATCGCTGGTGGAGACCGCGATCGAGTCGAAACTCGCCCAGGCCAACGCGCTGCTCGCCGTGCAGCTCGAGAAGGTCGCGGGCAGCTACATCGACCTGCTGCTCTCCGGCGGCAGGCTGAACTTCCTCGGCCTGGCGTTCAACGTGCTTGGCCTGCGCGACTCGGCGCAGATCCTCGACGGCGTGCTCAGCGGCCTGCCCGCGCACTCGCCGCTGGCAACCAAGCTCACGCCGGTCGCCGCGTTCGCGAAGATCGCGGTCAACAACCTGGCCAGCGCAAAGGCCGTGATCGGAGCGGTCGGGGCGCCGATCGTCGTGCACCAGCAGACGATCGACGGACGCCGCACGCCACTGGACTTCTACGCCGTGGCGATCGCCGTCACGATCTCGCTGATGTTCGTCTGCCTGCTGCTCGCATCGGGCACCCTGGCGCTCGAGCGCGAGGAGAACACGCTCGAGCGCCTCCGGCGCGGCCTGGTGTCGCCGAGCGCCCTGCTTGGGGAGAAGTCGCTGCTGGCGAGCGTCTGCGCGGTCTTCGTCGGCTTCGCCATGCTCGCCGGCATCGGTATCTTCGTGCCGCTGGATTGGGGCCGCGCCGGCCTCTGGCTGCTTGCCCTGCTCGGCGGCGCGCTCGCCTTCGCGACCCTCGGGGTCGCGCTCGGCGGCCTCGTGCGCGACGTGCGGGCAGCCTCGCTGCTGGCGCTGCTGGTGTCCTTCCCGCTGGTCTTCCTCGCACTCGTGCCGGCCGGCTCGGTCGCCGTCGGCCTGTACGACGCGATCCGCGTCGTCTCCGCGGTCTTCCCGTTCAAGGCCGCACTGGAGGCGGTCGACGCGGCCGTCAACCGCTCGAGCCCGAGCCTCTGGGCCGCGCTCGGCCATATCGCCCTGCTGGTTCTCGGCTTCGGGGCGCTCGCCCGCCTGGCCCTGCGGCGCTGAGCCGGGCCGCGCCGGCGCGCGCCGCGCGAGTGCGCACCGATTGCGCTCCGCCGGGCGCCGCCCGCCCGCTACCATCGCTCGACGATGTCATTCCCAGACACGCGTCTGCGGCGACTTCGCGCAACCGCCGCGCTGCGTGACCTGGTTCGCGAGACCGAGCTGAGTCCGGCGCGGCTGGTCGCGCCGCTGTTCGTCGCGACGATCGCCGAGCCGATCGAGGCGATGCCGGGCGTCTCGCGCCTGACAATCACCGGCGTGCTCGACGCGGTCGATCGGCTGGCGTCGCTCGGCGTTCGTGGAGTGCTCCTTTTCGGCATCCCCGACCAGAAGGACGTCGAGGGCTCGGGCGCCTGGGACGATGAGGGGCCGGTCCAGCTCGCCACGGCCGCGATCAAGGCGGCACACCCGGAGCTCGTTGTGATGACCGATGTCTGCCTCTGCGAGTACACGACGCACGGGCACTGCGGCGCCGTGCGCGACGACGGCACGATCGACAACGACGCCTCGCTCGAGCTGCTCGCGCGCACCGCCGTCAGTCACGCCCGCGCCGGCGCCGACGTGGTCGCCCCGAGCGACATGATGGACGGCCGCGTCGCCGCGATCCGCGCCGAGCTGGATGGCGAGGGATTCGCCGAGCTGCCGATCCTCGCCTATGCGGCCAAGTTCGCCTCCGCCTTCTACGGCCCGTTCCGCGAGGCAGCGGGTTCGACGCCTGCGTTCGGCGACCGCCGCAGCTACCAGCTCGATCCGGCCAACGGCCGCGAGGCGCTGCGCGAGACCGAGCTGGACATCGCCGAGGGCGCCGACATCGTGATGGTCAAGCCGGCGCTCGCCTACCTCGACGTGATCGCCGCCGTGCGTGCGATCACCCGCCTGCCGCTCGCGGCGTACAACGTGAGCGGCGAGTATGCGATGGTGAAGGCGGCGGCCGCGAGCGGGGCGTTCGATGAGCGCGCCGTCGTGCTCGAGACGCTGACGGCGATTCGCCGTGCGGGGGCGGACATGATCATCACCTACCACGCGGAGGATGCCGCCAGATGGCTCGCGCAGACCTGATCGCAACGCCGAAGACCCGGGCCCGCAAGGATGGCGCCGCGATCGCGCTCGATGACTTCGACCGCCGGCTGCTGAACCTGATGCAGGGCAGCTTCCCGCTTGACCCGCGTCCCTACGCGGCCGTCGCGGCTGCCGCGGAGAGCAGTGAGCAGGAGGTCCTCGCGCGCGTGCAGCGGCTGCTGGACGAGCGGATCATCCGCCAGGTCACACCGATCTATGACACCCGAGCGCTCGGTTACGGCTCGATGCTCGTCGCCGCGAAGGTCGATCCCGAGCATCCGTGGGCGGCGGCGAAGATCATCAACTCCCACCCGGGCGTGTCGCACAACTACCTGCGAAACCACGAGTTCAACATGTGGTTCACGATCGCCGTCGAGCGCGACTCGAAGCTCGGCCTTGACGGGACGCTCGACGTGCTCGCGGCGCTGACGGGCGCCGAATCGATCCGCCAGCTGCCGACGCTCAAGCTGTTCAAGATCCGCATGGACCTCGAGATGGAGGGCGGCACCGCGGCGCTCTCATCGCCCGGCGAGGAGTCGGCGCCGGCGCCGCTTGAGGCGATCGACTACGACGAGCGCGACGTCGCCGTGATCCGCGCGACCCAGGGCGACCTCCCCGTCGTGCCCGAGCCCTACTGCGCGGCGGCGCAGGCCCTCGGCATGGACGTCGGCGAACTGCTCGAGCACATGACCGGGATGCGAGAGCGCGGGCTGCTGCGCCGCGTCGCCGCGATCCTCTACCACCGCCGCGCCGGTTTCTCCGCCAACGGGATGGGTGTGTGGCAGGTGCCGGCGGATGAGATCGCAACGCTCGGACCGCGGATGGCGTCCTTCCGCGGGATCTCCCACTGCTATCAGCGCCCGACCTACGCGGACTGGCCGTATTCGGTCTTCACGATGGCGCACGGGCGGTCGAAGGAGGAGTGCGACGCGGTGCTCGACGCGATCGCCGCCGACACCGGGATCGACGGGCGCGCGACGCTCTACTCCTCGACCGAGTTCAAGAAGATCCGGCTGCTCTATTTCACCGACGCGTTCCGCGAGTGGGAGGCGGCGCACGCCTGAGCGCCCGCGCGCGAGCACCGCGCGCCGTCGGCGTCCGCAAGAGCGTCTGAGCTCGCGCCGAGGGTCGAATATCGTCCCGCTGGCGTGCCGCCCGTTCTGACCGACCCCCGCTCCGCCGAGCTCTATTCCCGTGCGCGCGCCGTCCTGGCCGGCGGCGTCAACTCGCCGGTTCGCGCGATGCGCGCGATCGGACGCGACCCGCTGTTCATCGACCACGGCGCCGGCGCCGAGATCGTCGACGTCGATGGCAACGAGTACATCGACTACGTCTGCTCATGGGGGGCGCTGGTCGCGGGTCACGCGCACCCGGCCGTCCTCGCCGCCGTCGCGGCCGCGGCTGCCCGCGGCACGAGCTTCGGCGCTCCGACGGAGCTCGAGGTGCGGCTGGCCGAGGAGGTCGCGCGGCGCATGCCCGCCGCCGAGATGCTGCGGATGACCTCCTCCGGCACCGAGGCGGCGATGACGGCGATCAGGCTGGCGCGCGCCCACACCGGCCGCGAGGTCGTGATCAAATTCGCCGGCGCATACCACGGACATTCTGATGGCCTGCTGGCGCAGGCAGGCTCGGGACTCGCGACGCAGGGGATACCCGCAAGTCCCGGTGTTCCCGCCGCGACCGCAGCGGCGACGGTCGTCGTGCCGTGGAACGACCGCGCGGCGGTTGCGGAGGCGACCGAGCGCCATGCTGTGGCGGCGATCATCGCCGAGCCCTGTCCGGCCAACATGGGGGTGGTGCCGGCGGCGGAAGGCTTCCTCGAGTTCCTGGCGCAGCGCGCACACGCCTGCGGTGCGCTGCTGATCCTCGACGAGGTGATCAGCGGCTTTCGCGTGGCGCGCGGAGGCGCGCAGGAGCGCTTCGGCGTGCGCGGCGATCTCGTCGTGCTCGGCAAGATCCTTGGCGGCGGCCTACCCGCGGCGGCGCTCGCCGGCCCCCGCGAGCTGCTCGAGCTGCTGGCGCCGGTCGGCGAGGTCTACCAGGCGGGGACGCTGTCGGGCAATCCGCTCGCCGTCGCTGCCGGACTCGCGACGTTCGCGCTGCTTGACGACGCCGCCTACACGGCGCTCGCGAGCACCACCAAGCAGCTCGCCGAAGGCCTCGCCGCCGCCGGCGGTTCCGGCGTCAGCGTCGTCTGGGAGCCCGGTCTGCTGACGCTCTTCTTCGCCGCCGCGCCGCCCCACGATCTGGCCTCCGCGCAGGCCTGCGACCTCGCCGCTCACGCCGCCTGGTGCCGCGAGCTGCTGGCGCGCGGCGTCTATCCGCCGCCGTCGCAGTTTGAGGCCTGGTTCCCCTCGCTGGCCCACACAGATGAGCAGATCGAGCGCACGCTGGACGCGGCTCGCGGCGCATTCGCGGCGGCGCGATGAACACGTGCGAACGCCTGCGCGAGCTGATCGCCGCCGAGGGTCCGCCGCTCGCGACCGGGCTGCTCGCGCGGGGGCCGGTCTCCTTCGCACCCTCGCTCGGCGCGCTCGCCGCCGCCGGCCCGCGTGCGAGCGGCGACCCGGGGGAGTACGAGCTGCTGATCGAGGCCATCTACGAGGGCTACCTGCTGCACTACGACAAGTCGCGACTGTTCTCGGACTCCGACGCCGATCTCTCGCTGCTGGCCGGCGACCGGCTGTACACGATCGGGCTCGAGCGGCTCGTCGCGCTGGGTGATCTGGACGCCGTGCTCGAGCTCGCCGACGTGATCGCGTTGTGCGCCCTGCTGGTCGGGCGCGACGAGCGCGCGAGCTGCGATCCGCTCTGGCGCGCGGGCGCCCGCGCGGTCGGCTGGGGCGCTCCGGAGAGCTACCGCAGGGCCAAGGCTCTGGCGCGATCGGGGGACGGCGGCGCCGCCGCAGCGCTGCGCGCAGTCGCTGACCCGCCTGCCCTGGCTTGAAGGTATTCTTCCCGGTCGCCCGGTATCCCAGGAGCGTCATTGGCACCCACGCGCAGGCCCAGCAAGTCCAAGTACACCGCTGACCGCGGCGTTCCCGGCGCGTTCGAGGGCGAGACCGTGACCCGGCGGCGTTTCATGACCGGGACGGCGCACGGCGCCGGTGCGCTCGCCACGATGGGTTTCGCGCTTCCCGCGCTCGCCTTTGCGATCGGACCGATCTTCAACAACGACTCGCTCGGCTGGCAGACCGTCGGCACGCCGGACATGTTTCCGGACAACAACTACATCCCGGCGGTGATCGTGATCGCGCCCGGCATCGGCGAGGCCGGCAACAGCACCGTCTACATTCGCGCGCGCAACCCCTCGATCGACACCACCCCGCCCACCCAGTTCAACCGCTGGGTCGCGATCTCGACACGCTGCGCACACCTTGGCTGTCCGGTGCGCTGGGTGCCCGCGTCGGAGCGCTTCATCTGCCCCTGCCACGGCGGCGTATACGACCTCCAGGGCGTGCGTGTCGGCGGGCCGCCGCCGCGGCCGCTCGACCGCTTCTTCACCCGCCTGCATGACGGCTACGTTCAGGTCGGCGCGCGCTACAGCGTCAACAGCGAGCTGCGCGCCTTCTCGCCGCGCGATCCGGGCGAGCCGCTCGACGGGATCGGCCAGTACCTCTACCCGTCGCGCCCGAGCGTGCGCATCTGATGCCCAAGCTTCCCGCGCCGCCGATCCCGCCGCGCTTCCTGCCCCAGCCGCCTCCGCCGGGCACCCAACGCGGACGCCCACACACACCGTTGCAGAAGGGAGCCGAGGCCGGCAAGTCGGCGGTCGACTGGATCGACGAGCGGACCTCGCTCTCCGGTGGCGTCCGCTGGGCACTGTTCCGCAAGGTGCCGAAGGGAACGAACTGGTTCTACACGCTTGGCTCGGCGACGATGATCGCCTTCCTCAACCAGGCCGTGACGGGCGTCTTCCTCGCGATGTACTACCGACCGGACGCAAGCGGCGGCGCTTACGAATCGGTGCGTTACATCACCAACGACGTGTTCCTCGGCCAGTTTGTGCGCGGCATGCACAAGTGGGGCTCCTCGGTGATGGTGATCCTCGTCTTCCTGCACATGGGCCGCACCTTCTTCTTCGGCGCCTACAAATACCCGCGCGAGCTGAACTGGGTGATCGGCGTCGTCCTGCTGATCCTGACGATGACGATGTCGTTCACCGGCTATCTGCTGCCGTTTGACCAGCGCTCCTACTGGGCGACGATCGTCGGCGTCAACATCAACGGGACCGGCCCGCTGATCGGGCCCTACCTGAGCGACTTCCTGCGCGGCGGCCCCGAGTTCAGCGCGACGACGCTGTCGCGCTTCTATTCGATCCACATGCTGCTCGTGCCGGGCGCGATCGCCGCGATGCTCGGCGCCCACCTCTACCTCGTCGCGAAGCTCGGCACCACCGCGCCGCCCTGGCTGCGGGCCAAGCCCGAGCCGGAGCTCGTCGAGGAGCAGCTGTGAACCAGCGCGAGAAGGAGGAGTACCTCCGCGAGTACTCGATCCTGAAGAGCCAGGGCAAGCCGTTCTTCCCCTACGCGGTCGCGAAGGACGGGCTGATGGGGTGCCTGGTCGTCGCGATCATCATCGCGCTCTCGATCGTGCTGGGCGCGGAGCTCGGCCCGAAGGCCAACGCCGCGACGACCACCTATACGCCGCGGCCCGAGTGGTACTTCTTCTTCCTCTTCGAGCTGCTGCGCGTGATCAAGCCGCCGAACTTCGTCGGCCTGGCGACGATCGGCGTGCCGACGCTCGCGATGATCATGCTGTTCCTGCTGCCGTTCTATGACCGCAGCCCGGAGCGTCACCCGCTGAGGCGTCCGGTGGCGACGCTGACGGGGATCTTCGTGATCTGCGCGATGGCTTACCTGACCTATCTCGGAGCCAATGCCGGGCCGCCAACCGAGAACACGATCACCGCACCCGCCCTCGTGGTCGCCGAGGGCAAGCAGGCGGTATCGGAGTTCTACCTCGGACGCTCGGTGGTGGCGCAATCCGGATGTGAGGCGTGCCACCTGATCGGTGAAAACGGCAACAACGGCCCGGGTCCCGAGCTGACGAAGATCGGCGACCGCCTCCCGGCGCAGGCGATCGCGCGCACGCTGGTGAACCCGACCGAGCCGATGCCCTCCTACGGCGGGCCGGGCGGCCTGCCGGCCAAGCAGTTCAGCGCGGTCGTCACCTTCCTGTCCGACCTGAAGTAGATGACCGGCGAAGGGCCCGGAACTGAAGTAGATGACCGGCGAAGGGCCCGGAACGCTGGAGGCGGGCCAGGTGCGAGCGATGTTCGACCGCATCGCCGGGCCCTACGACGCGATGAACACGCTGATGACCGCGGGTCTGCATCACCGCTGGCGCGAGCGCGCCGTGGCGCTGGCGGCCGTCGGGCCGGGCAGCCGGGTGATCGACATCGCCACCGGCACCGGCGACCTGGCGATCGCGCTCCAGCGGGCAGTCGCCCCCGGCGGCGAGGTGATCGCCTGCGACTTCTCCGAGCAGATGCTCGCGCGCGCGCGCGCGAAGGCGCCGGAGCTTCGCTTCGAATGGGCCGACGCGCTTACGCTGCCCTACGCCAACGATCAGTTCGACGCGGCGACGGTCGGCTTCGGCGCGCGCAACTTCTCGGACCTGCGGCGCGGCATCGAGGAGATGGTCCGCGTGGTCCGACCGGGCGGACGCGTCGTGATCCTCGAGATCACGCGGCCGGTCCGCGAGCCGCTGGCGAGCTTCTTCCGCGTCTGGTTTGACACCGTCGTGCCGGCGCTCGGCCGCTTCGCCGGCGAGCGTGCCGCCTACAGCTACCTGCCGAGCTCGGTTCGCCGCTTCCCCGGGCCGCACGAGCTCGCCGCGCTGATGGACGCCTGCGGGCTACGGCGGATCAGCTACGTGCTGACGGCCGGGGGCATCATCGCGATCCATGTCGGCGAGGTGGCCTGATCGAGGCCCTCGCCGACCCGTTCGACGCGATTCTCGATCTCGGTGGCGAGCCGCTGCGAGCGGCGATGGTCGCCGTCGAGGCTCGCCTGCGCGAAATCGCCTCGGTCGAGCCGCACGCGCTGGCGACAGTTGAGGCGGGCGGCAAGCGGCTTCGGCCGCTGCTGGTGTTCGTCGCGGGACTGGGCAGCAACGCTCATCTCGCACTCTCACGCGCCGCGGCGGCCGTCGAGCTGATCCATTCCGCGACGCTCGTGCACGACGACGTCCTCGACGACGCGCCGCTGCGCCGCGGCCGCCAGACCGTGTTCGCCGCCGCCGGGCGCACCGCGGCGACGGCGACGGGCGACCTGCTGTTCTCCAGCGCGTTCGCCGAGCTCGCCCGGAACGGGGTGCTGGCGCAGCTGCGCGCGCTCTCTGACGCCTCAGCCGCGCTGGCCCGCGGCGAGCTGATGCAGCGCGCCGACGCCTGGCGAGCCGACGTCACGCTCGAGCGCTACCTGCAGCGCTGCGAGCTGAAGACCGCGCGCCTGTTCGCCGCCGCCTGCGAGCTCGGCGCGCTGGTCGGCGGCGGGCCGCCGCTCGGCCCGTTCGGGCGCGCCGTCGGCCTCGCCTTCCAGTTGCTCGACGATGTGCTCGACATCACCGGTCCGGCCGAGCGCACCGGCAAGCGCCGCGGCACCGATCTGCTGGATGGCACCGTGACGCTGCCGCTGATCCTCGCGCGCCAAAGCTCGGCCGAGCTGTCGGCGCTCGACCTGCGGACAATCACGGCGCCCGCCGACGCCGATCGGATCTGCGACGCGATCGAGGCCACCGGCGCCGGCGAACGCGCCCGCCGGCGCGCCCTCGATCTCGTCGCCACGGCCAAGCGCGAGCTGCCGCCGCAGTGCCCGCCGCTCCAGCGCCAGGCGCTCGAACTGATGGCGGACGGCCTGGTGGATCGCTTCGCCTGAGCTGCGGACGGCCGCTGCGGCGCGGCTGATGTCACCGTCCCTGCGAGGTGGCGCGCCTGGCGGCCCAGTGATCCGCAAGGCGGATCTCGGAGCACCTGGCGTCAGTGGAAATCGAACGGAACGATCAGGTCGGTCTCGAGCGCGGCGGCGAAGGCCTCGATCTCGGCCTCCATGCAGGCACGCGAGACACGTGTGAGCGTGGCCTGAAGCTTGCGTGTTCCGCGGTCAAGCTCGCGGTCGAAGCGGTCGACGGCCTCCTGGCCGAAGACACCCGTGCCGCACCACTCGCAATTGGGGCAGCGCAGCACGACGCGCCAGTGCGAGCGGCCGATCAGCGACCAGTCGATCGGCTGCACCAGCAGCGATCCGCACGAGCCGCAGCGGCAGAGCTCCGGGTCGCACGTGGTCTCGTCGTAGGTCTCTGCGCCTTCGAGGTAGGACAGGTCGTTCTCGGGCGGGCTGGGGAGCTCGACGTCCTGGGCGCGGCGGTTGTCGCGATTTGCATCCATGGGACGATCATCGGCCGCATCCGTCCGGCGCTTGAGCGCCCGTTTGGCGGCGGCCTTCACGCTAGGCTGTGACGGCATGCCCCGCGTTATCCGGCCGGTCCGCCACGAGGATCATCTGAGCCTCGTCGAGCACCTGGATGAGCTGCGGACGCGGCTCATCATTTCGCTCGTTGCAATCGGCGTCGCATTCGCCTTCTGCTTCTGGCAGAACCACGCGCTGCTGCACCTGATCGGCGACCCGTACGCCAAGGAGACGCAGGGCCAGGTCAAGCGGTGTCAGGGCGAGCAGGGCCCGGTGTGGTGCACCGATCAGGCTCTGAAGGCGACGGCGCACACGCTGGAGGCGTTGCTCAAGGCGGTCGGGAGCCCGTCGAGCGGCCTGAACTCCTCGGCGCGCGGCGCTCTGAACTCCACGCTGCCGGCGCTCCACACGGCCCTCGGCAGACTGCCGAACACGGTGCCGTCCAACAGCCTCGTGACGATCGGAATCGGTGAGCCGTTCACCGCGACGGTCACCGTCACCTTCTATTTCGCGCTGCTGCTCTCGCTGCCGATCATCCTCTACGAGCTTTACGGGTTCCTGATCCCCGCCTTCAGCCCGACCGAGCGCGCAGCGGCGCGCCCGGTGATGATGGCCGTTCCCGGGCTGTTCGCCTGCGGCGTGCTGTTCGGCTACTTCGTCGTGCTGCCGGCGGCTGTGCACTTCCTGCAGAACTTCAACAGCGGCTCCTTCGAGCAGTTCGTGCAGGCGTCCAGCTACTACTCGTTCGCCGCGCTGATCATGCTCGCGATGGGGCTGATCTTCCAGGTGCCGCTGGCGGTGGTCGGCGCGGCGCGCGCCGGAATCGTGACGCGGCGCCAGCTGCGCAAGAACCGGCGCTTCGCGATCGTCATTGCAGCCCTGATTGCAGCGCTTCTCCCCGGCGACGTGGTGACGATGACGCTGGAGACCCTGCCGGTCATCGTGCTCTACGAGGTCGGTATCCTGGTTGTTGCCTGGCTTGACCGGCGCGACGCCCGCAGGGCACGAGCGCAGACTCGCTCCGCCCCCACAAGCGCCCACCCGCCTCCTCCTCCGCCTCCTCCTCCGATCTCAGCCGACAATGCTTTTTGACCTCCGCAGCCCACGCCGCCGCCGCGCCATCAAGGTGGTCTACGTGTTCCTCGCGGTGCTGATCGGTGGCGGCCTGATCTTCTTCGGCGTCGGCAACGGCTCGAACTTTGGCGGCCTGCTCACAGCTGCGGGCAACGGCGGCAGCGGCACCACCAACGGCCAGACGCTCTATACGAAGGCGCTGTCGAAGGCGGAAAAGGCGGCGAAGGCGGACCCCAGCGACGCGGCGCTGTGGATCAAGGCCGGAGAGGCCGCCTACTCCGTGGCGGAGCTGCCCACCAACTACGACTCCTCGGTCGGCTACACCAAGGCTGGGCACGTCGCACTGAACCAGCTGCGTCAGGCGTGGACCAGCTACCTCGCCGACGCGCCGGCTAACCCCAACGCACTCTTCGCGGGGGAGGTCGTCGCCGGCTTCGGCACCCCGCCAAGCGGCGTCGGCGATTACCAGACCGCGGCAGCCGCTCAGGAGGTCGTCGCCGCCGATCAGCCGACCGACGAGGAATACGAGTACCTCGCCTACTACTCCTGGCTGGCGCGCGAGACCAGCCAGGGCAACCTCGCCGCCGCTCGGGCCCGCTCCCTGGCCCCCAAGAGCCAGCTCAAGACCGTCAACACCACGCTGAGCGAGATGCAGACGGTCGCCGACTCCCAGACCGGCGTCACCAGCTCAACCGGAGCCAGCGGGGCCAGCGGAGCGAGCGGAGCCACCGGAGCCACCAGCGGCTGATCGCCGCTAAGATCCCGCGCCGGTCGCCCAGGCGCGTCTCGGGCCGTTAGCTCAATTGGCAGAGCAGGGGCCTCTTAAGCCCAAGGTTGAAGGTTCGATTCCTTCACGGCCCATCCAGAAGCGTTCACGTTGGATGCGGGCGAGTAGTCTGGGTTCTCGCCTGGGCGGTCGACGGCACGGCGGGCTACCGTTTCGGGCCACCGCGGGACCGGCGAGCGCGCTCGACACGGGGGAGCCTGGGAAATGGATCAGCCGCAGAAGAGCGTCAGCTCCTCGGATGAAAGTTCCGCCTCCTGCAGCCAGATGAGCCGGCAGCGGGTGCGACGCTCGATCCTCCTTCGTACGTCGGCCCTCGCCTGTGCGGTGTCGGTGGTGGTCGTGGCTGCGACCGCGCTTGCCTCCTCGAGCGCCACGTCCGGCGAGCTCGGTCGACCGGCCTGCGCCCCGACAGGCCCGACAGGCCCGACAGGCCCGACTGGTTCGACGGGTTCGACGGGCTCGACGGGCTCGACCGGTTCCACAGGCGCAATTGGCGCGGGCGTGGACATCGGCAACTGCGTGGCGGTCGGCTTCGACATACAGGGCCCCAGCGACTCTCGGCCCCTGGTCGCCAGCGAGACCGACGGGGTATGGGGCGCGGCCTTCGAGGTCGCCCTCCCCGCCGACGCCGGCGCCGAGGAACAGGGGGTCAATCTCAACGCCGACGCCTGCACGAGCACGGGCAACTGCGTGGCGGTCGGCAGCTACCAGAACGCCTCGGGCGATGGCGAGGCCCTGATCCTCAATGAAACCGCCGGGACCTGGGGGCCCGCAGTTGGGATTGCGGCGCCCAGCGGCGGCACCTCTGCGGTCCTTGAGGGGCTCGCGTGCACCAGTGACGGAAACTGTGTCGCCGGCGGCTCCTACGGCACCGGCGCCTTTGCTTCGATGCCGCTGCTCGTGTCAGAGGTCAACGGCGTGTGGGGAGCGGCGAGGACGCTGACGCTGCCGGCGGGCGCGGATGGCGGCACGGGGCAGAGGGCGGGGATCGGCGCGATCGCGTGTCCGAGCGCCGGCAACTGCGTTGCGATCGGCGGCTACAGCGTCGGCGCTCCCGGCTTCGGCGAGCAGGTTATGGTGGCGCAGCAGAGCAGCGGATGGACCACGAGTCAGGTCGTCCTACCGAGCGGCGCCGACCCGACGAACCCCGACGCCCTGCTCGACTCCGTCGCGTGCGACGCCACCGGTAAATGCGTTGCCGTCGGCACCTACAGCGGCACCTACGACGGCGGCGCGGGAGGCGAAGAGGGGCTGATCGCGAGCGGCGGCACGAGCGGGGCCTGGACGGCGGGCCAGCTGACCAGCCTTCCTGACGCGACGAACAGCGCGAGTCTTGGCACTGTCACGTGCACCGGCGGCGGCTACTGCGTCGCCGGCGGCGACCTCTCCAACGCCGGACAGCCGCTGGTCGCAACCGGGACGACCACCGCCGGAGCGTCGAGCTGGACCGCGACGGAGATCGCCAACCCCAGCGGCCAGGACAACGGGGAGATCACCCAGGTTGCCTGCGCGAGCAGTGGTGACTGCGAAGCGATTGGTAGCTTCGCCCCCAACCCAAACGCCGCAGCGCAGGTGCTTCTCGCGAGCGAGACAGGCGGTGTCTGGAGCCAGGCGAGCGAGTTGACGCTTCCGCCGGGAGCGAACACCGCGGACGGCCAGGGCCTGCAGGACGGCGGCGGGCTGGCCTGCGCGCCTTCGGGCGATTGCGTTGGCGCCGGCGGCTACGAGGACGCTTCCGGCAACGCCCAGGCCTGGGTCGCGAGCGAGTCCGGCGGCACCTGGGGTCCGGCGAGCGAGGTCACGTTGCCGCCCCAGACTCCGCCGCCCTCGGCTCCGAGCGCCACCACGTCGGCGAGCACGACCACCACAAGCACCACGAGCACCGAAACGGCTGCCAAGCTCACACCGGCCCCGCCGCCCGCAGGCCTCAGTGCTTCGGATCTGGGCTCGCCGACTTCTGGGGCCCTCAACAGCGGCGTGCCACTGACACTCAGCTCGTCGGCGGGACCTGGAACTGCCGTTGTTTCGGTCCCCGCAGGGGCGCTGCCGACGGGGACCGTGATCAGTGTCTACCCGCTGGTCGACGCGGCACCGCTGGCAGCAGCCGTGCCGGCCGGCCAGTCCTATGTCGTGTCCTTTGCGATTTCCTGGTTGGCGCCCGGGGGGACATCACCGGCGGCGACCTCGCCGATCACGCTGACGGTGAGCGATCCGAGCATCACCGCCGGAGAGACGATCTACGATCTGACCTCGAGCGGCCTGGTCGATGTCGGCTTCGCGACCGAGAACGGGGTAGCGACGATCACACTGACGCGCGATCCGGTGTTCGTCGTGGCGAGCCTGACCGCGCGGCGGCTCTCGCTGAAGGATCACGACGGCGTGACGATCATCGGCT
>JBEKNK010000062.1:0-16363 GCA_049522915.1 Solirubrobacteraceae bacterium
CGCGAGCAGCGTGCGCCAGCGGTTTCGCTCGAGCAGGTACCACTTGCGGGCGCCCCGCTCAAAGGCGTAGTCGTGGATCACGCGGGCGCGCGGCTCGACGCCGACGCGCCTCCCCGCGAGCCACAGGCGCAGGCCGAAGTCGAGATCCTCGCCGTAGAGGAAGTAATCGTCGCGCAGACCGTCGAGCGCCTGCCAGTCCTCGCGTCGCACCACCAGCGCCGCGCCCGACACAAAGGCCGTCTCGTGGGGGAGCTCGTCGAGCTCGCTCGCGTCGGCGCCGCACTGCCCGGCCCAGCCGATGCCGAGGAAGTGCACGACACCGCCAGAGGTGTTGATCCGCCCGTCCGGGAGCATCACGGCGGGCTGCCACGCCGCCCAGTCGGGGTGCTCGCCGGCGGCCGCCCGCAGCCGCGCCAGCGCGCCGTCGCCCAGCACGGTATCCGCGTTCAGCAGGAGGATCAGCGGGGCCGAGGTCGCGTTGACACCCAGGCGCGCGCCGGCTGCGTAGCCGCCGTTTGAGCGTGCCTCGATCACGCGCGCACCAGCCCCCAGGCCGCGCGCAAGCGCAGCAGTCCCGTCGGTCGAATCGTTGTCGACGATCACGAGCTCATCGCCGGCGCGCAGCTGGCCGCTCAGCGACACAGCGAGCGTTGCGAGCACCGCGGCGCTGTCGTGTGTGACGACGACGACCGCGACGGCGTCGTTCACTGCGGCGAGCTCCGCTGCTCGCCGGGCGGCTCGGGCTCGCGCGGGCGCTCGCGCTCCAGCTCGCTCAGGCGATCGGTGAGCAGAGCCAGGCGCTGAGCCAGCTGTTTGCTCTGGTCGCTCAGGCGCGAGATCACAAGCGTCATGCTCAGCAGCAGCGCGACGACGAACGCGAAGCCGAGCGCGAACAGCGCGTTCGGAGCCGAGCGGATGCCGACGTCGGTGGCGAGCGTCGTCAGGAGGCCCTGCCAGACGCCGAGCACGAACAGTCCCGCGGCGGCGAGCAACCAGACCAGCGCGTAGCGCTCCAGCAGGCGACGCCGGCGGACCAGCTCGATGACGAGCAGGAGCACGAGCACGGCGATCGCGATCACCGCGACGCGCTGGTAGGTCGGCGGCGACTTGGCGAGCGCGAGCACGCTCACGGCTCGCCGCGCTCCACCTTCGGGCGCGCCCGCAGCAGCCCGACGGCCACCGCGAACAGGACCTTGGCCATGTAGTAGGCCTGCAGACCGCGGCCGATCGTCGATCGCCCGCTCGCACGTGGACGCATGCCCACCGCGATCTCCCGCACACGCAGCCTGTGGGCGTGCAGCAGCAGGATAGCCTCGACCTCTGGGTAGTCGTGAGGGTAATCGCGCGCGAACAGCTCGATCCCACGGCGCGCGCTCATGCGGAACCCAGACGTGGCGTCGGTGACCGGCTGGCCGGTGATCAGCGAGACCAGCGCGGCGAACACCCGAATTCCCGCGCGACGCGCCGGCGAGGGACGGTAGCCGCTGGGCTCGCCGAGGAAGCGCGAGCCGGTGGCCATCTCCACCGCCGGCTCCTCGTAGAGCGCCGCCAGCAGCCGCGGGATGTCGCGCGGGTCGTGCTGCCCGTCGCCGTCGACCTGCACCGCGATCGCGTAGCCGTTGTCGCGAGCGTAGAGGTAGCCGCACTGCACCGCGCCCCCGATGCCGACGTTGAACGGCATCGAGATCACCCGCGCGCCCGCGGCGGCCGCGATCGCGGCCGTGTCGTCGACCGATCCGTCATCGACGACGAGCACGTCGAAGCCGGGGGCGTACTCGCGGATCTCGGCCACGATCGCGGCGATCGCGCCAGCCTCGTTGAGAGCCGGGACGATGGCGAGATGTCGGCTCATTCGACCGCCCGGCGACCCACTGCCTAGTCGCCGACGGCGGCGAGCTGCGCCTTGAGCTCCTCCAGCGGAGGAGCGGCTGTGGGATCGACCCCGTTCAGCGCCGCCAAGTAGCACGAGAGCAGATCGCCGAACAGCACGAGCGAGCAGACCCGCTCGAGCGCGCTCTCGCCGCGCGTCGCGACGACGGCGGTGCACCGCGCGTGCGGCGCGACGAAGCGCTCGGTCAGCTCGATGCGCGTGCGCAGCCGCGGGTGGCTGTCGCAGTCGTCGAGGAATACGGCGCTGAAGGGCCCAAGTGAGTCGGCGCCCATCCAGCCCGCGATCTCGTTGTGATCGAGCTCGGGGATCTCGCCGGCGAAGGCCGGCAGGCTAGCGTTCTCGTTGATCTGCGTCTTCCAGCGATAGGCGATCGGGGCGGTGAGGCCGGCTCCGGCCACCACCGGCACGCTGCCCTGGAGGCGGCGCGCGAGCACCTTCGGCTCCGCCTCGTCGCCGGCGTCGGGCCCCCACTGCGCGACCAGCGCCTCCAGATGCGACGCGGTCACGTCGAGCTCCGCCGCCAGACGCGGGCCGGCGCCGCACTGCGCCGCGACCTCGAGCGCGCTCACAAGCAGATAAGCGATCGCGGCGCGGGGCTCGAAGCCGCCCGGGATCGGGATCACCGGCACCGAGTCGGCCCGAGCCTGCTCGGCCAGGACGCCGCCGGAGGTCACGACGATCCGCCGCGCCCCGAGCGCTCCTGCGGACTCGTAGCAGGCGAGTGTCTCCTCCGTGTTCCCCGAGTAGCTGGCGCACAGCACCGTCGTGTCGGGCGTCGTCCACGCCGGCAGCCCGTAGCCGGTCGCGGCGATGATCGGGCGTGATGCCTGGTCGGCGAGCGCGGCGCGAGCGAGCGCGCCGCCCATCCCCGAGCCGCCCATGCCGGCGACGATCAGGCCGCCCGGCGTGTCGATCGGCTCGATCGCCGCGGACTCCACGCGCCAGAGCGCGTCACCAAGCTGCTCGGGCATCCCGAGGATGTCGATCAGCATGTGGCCGGAGTCCAGCGCGTCGATGCTCGCGCGGTCCAGGGCGCTCACATGCACTCCCCGGCCGCCACCCTGGTTCCCGCCGCGATCAGCGCCTTCGCGGCGATCTGCGCGTCCTCTCCGACCACGACGCCCTCCTGCAGTTCGACATTCGGGCCGATCTTCGCACGCTCGCCGACGATGCTGTCGCGCAGCACCGCGCCGGCGCCGATCTGCGCGCCGGCGAGCACGACCGAGCGCTCGATCGACGCCCCGGCTCCGACCTGCACACCGTCCCCCAGCACGACGAGTTCGCCGATCCTGGCGTCGGCGGCGATCTCGCAGCCGACGCCGATCGCCGCGCGCTCGCGCGGGGCCGGTCCGTCGACGTTCACGGCGCCGGTGATGATGTCGAAGCTGCCCTGCAGGTAGCGCTCCGGCGTGCCGATGTCCAGCCAGTATCCCTCCGCGACGTGGCCGTAGAGCCCAGCGCCGATCAGTGCCGGCCAGACCTCACGCTCAATCGAAACCTGCCTCCCCGGCGCAATCAGCTCGAGCACGCTGCGCTCGAGCACGTAGACGCCTGCGCTGATCAGGACGTTGGTGGGCGGCGGCCCGCTCGGCTTCTCGACGAACTCGAGTACCGCGCTGTCTGGCGCGCAGCGCACCATTCCGTAGGCGCTCGCATCCTCGACTGAGACCAGCGCAAGGGTCACGGCGGCGCCGCTGCGCTCGTGTGCGGCCAGCTGCGCGCCGAGGTCGATGTCGGTGAGGATGTCGCCGTTGCAGACCACGAAACGCTCCCCGAGCAGCTCGCGCGCGAGCAACAGCGGCCCTCCGGTGCCGAGCGGCTCCGACTCCGCGACGTAGCGAAGCGACACGCCATGCGCCGAGCCGTCGCCGAGCACCGCCTGCACCCCCTCGGCCTGAAAGCCACAGCAGAGGATCACATCGGTGCAGCCGTGGCGGCGCAGCCAGTCGAGCATGTAGACGATGAACGGCCGGTTGACGAGCGTGACGACCGGCTTGGCGACGCGCGAGGTCAGCGGGCGCAGCCGCGTGCCGCTTCCGCCGGCAAGGATCACGGCCTGCATCCACGGTCCCCGATGCTCATCCGATCCCGATGCCCTCGTAGTCCAGCCCGGCCGCCGCAACCGCCCTGCCGTCAAGCGCGTTGCGCCCGTCGATCACGACGTTCCCGCTCATCGCAGCGGCAACCGCCGCCCAGTCCAGCGCGAGGAACTGCGGCCATTCGGTGACCAGCACGATCGCATCGGCGCCGGCGATCGCGCCCTCGACGCTGTCGGCGCAGTCAAGCTCGGGCATGATCTTGCGCGCCTCGTCGGTGGCGATCGGGTCAAAGGCCCGCACCTGCGCGCCCTCGGCGCTCAGGCGCGCCGCCAGCACCAGCGAGGAGGCGCCGCGCATGTCGTCGGTGTTCGGCTTGAAGGCCAGGCCGAGCAGCCCGATCCGGCGGCCGGCGAGCGAGTCGAAGCGCTTCGACAGCTTGGAAAGCACGCGACGCTTCTGCAGCTCGTTGACCTCGGTCACGGCGCTCAGCAGTTGAAAGTGGTAGCCGGAGTTGGCGGCGAGAAGCTTCAGCGCGCTGACGTCCTTCGAAAAGCACGATCCGCCGTAGCCGATCCCGGCGGAGAGGAACCTCGGACCGATCCGCTGATCGAGGCCCACGCCCCTGGCGACCTCGAGCACGTTGGCCCCGGTCTCCTCGCAGACATTGGCGATCTCGTTGATGAAGGAGATCTTGGTCGCCAGGAACGCGTTCGAGGCTAGCTTGATCATCTCGGCGCTGGCGACGTCGGTGCGCACCAGTGGCGCGCCGAGTGGCGCGTACAGCTCGCTCACCGCGTCGGCGGCCCAGCCGTCGCCATCGTCGCCGACGACGACGCGGTCGGGGTGGGTGAAGTCCGCGAGCGCGGAGCCCTCCTTGAGGAACTCGGGGCATGAGACGTATGCCAGGTCTCCCTTGCCCGCCTCGACGAGCATCCGCATGATCGAGCGCCCGGTCCCGCAGGGCACCGTCGACTTCATCACCAGCGCGTGCTCGGCGGAGGCCGGCATCGCCTCGACGACGGCGAGCACCGCCGAGAGGTCAGCGTCGCCGGCGTAGGTCGGCGGGGTGCCGACCGACACGAACAGCAGCCGCGCGCCCGCGACCGCGTCGCCGAGGGAGGTCGAGAAGTGCAGGCGCTCGCGGTTGCGGGCGATCAGCTCGGCCAGCCCCGGCTCATAGATCGGGACCTCACCGCGCGAGAGCAACTCGATCTTCGCGTGGTCGATATCGACGCAGTAGACGTCGCTACCGAGCTCCGCGAAGCCGACGGCGGTGACAAGCCCTACGTAACCGGTGCCGATCACACCGATCGGTTCGCGAGCCGCAGTCATCCGTAGTGGAGGCTATACGCCGCCGCGGGTGATCGGCCGCTGTGGCCGTTGCGGCGCCATCTTGCGGGCGTCAGCCGCTCGCGCCGGTCGCGCCGGTGGAGCCCGTCGGACCGGTCGGACCGGTCGGGCCGGTCGGGCCGGTCGGCCCGCTCGCGCCGTAGTCGACGGTGAACGCCGTGCCCGCGCCGGTCAACAGGCTCGGCAGGGCGAAGCTCTCGTCGTTGGGCGTGTAGGTGAGACTGCCGTTGCTGCTGAGCACGATCGCGCCGTTGTCCCAGTTGGGATCGTCGATCGGGCCGGTGTGGCGGCCGCCGCTGCCGATCGCCGTGACGGACGCCGAGGTGAAGCCAATCTGGCCGAAGTCGGTGAGCAGCAGCGGGCGGCAGTGGTTGTCGCCGTTGCAGTTGGACGGCGCCTCGGCGATCCACTCGGCGGCGCTGGTGTCCGGCGGCGGCCGGCGCATCACGGAGAGCTTTCTGAACGGCTTGGCGCCGCTGGTCGCGTCGGTCAGCCCGACCGTGACGTTGTCGGAGCTGACATGCACGTAGGCGCTGATCGAGTCGCCGGGGACCACCTTGAGCGCGGTGATCGTGATCGGCGGTCCCGGCAGCAGCTCGTACCACGCGTAGTAGAAGATCTGGCCGAAGCGGCTGCAGTCGGCCTCGGTGCCGATCTGCTCCAGCGCCTGAGAGCGCGCGGAGTAGCCGCCGAGACCGACCCAGAACGCCGCAAACGTCGTGTGACCCGGGGTGCAGGTTGCGGACGGCTGCGTCCAGGAACCCTTGATCGTGATGAAGTGGTTTGCGAGGCGCTGCGAGCGCGCGACCGGCAGCGCTACCCAGCCCGCCCAGTTCGGACTCGACTGGCGGTGGATCGTGCCGGCCAGCGCGGCGCCGCCGCCAGCGGCTCCGAGCGCGAGCACGCCAACTGCAAGCGCCAGCAGGCAGCGCACACGCGGTGATCTTGGCGTCATCACAGAAAAGCTTAACGAGCGGGTCCGGCGGCCAGCGCAGCGACCGGCCCCGCGGGAGCCGACCGGCGCCCTCGACGGACCTGCGCAGAGGGGAGCGGCGTGCGGCAGAGGTGCCTAATGGGCGCCCGAGGCGATCGCGAGGAACGCCTCGGCACGGCGGCGGTCGCGATCGGCGCGCGCCGCCTCCTCGCTGCCCGCCGGAGCCGCCTCGTGAGCCCGCCGCGCCGCCTCGACGCGCTCGGACAGCTCAGCGACGTTCAGCCGCGCCGGCTCGAGCGCCTCTTCGACGAGCAGCAGGGCGTGGTTGTCGGACATCTGCACATAACCCTCGGCCTGGGCGTAGCGGACGATGTCGGTCTCCGAGCGATACAGGCGCAGCTCCGTCGGCTCCAGGCGGGCGAGCAGCGGCTCGTGGTTGGCAAGCAGTCCGATCGAGCCGACCGTGGTCATCGTCGAGACCATCTCGACCTCCTCGTTGAAGACCTCGCCGTCGGGCGTCAGGACCTCAACGACAAAGCGCGAGCGCGCCATCAGCTGCTCTTCTTCGCCGCCTGCACGACCTGCTCGATCGTGCCCTTGAGGAAGAACGCGCTCTCGGGGAGGTCGTCGTGCTTGCCCTCGATCAGCTCCGCAAAGCCCCTGATCGTCTCGGCGATCGGCACGTATTCCCCGGGCGTCCCGGTGAACTGCTCGGCGACCGAGAAGGGCTGGGAGAGGAAGCGCTCGATCCGGCGCGCCCGCTGGACGGTGACCTTGTCCTCGTCGGAGAGCTCGTCGATGCCGAGGATCGCGATGATGTCCTGCAGCTCCTTGTAGCGCTGGAGGATCTCCTTGACGCGATTGGCGACGCGGAAGTGCTCCTCGCCGAGGATGTCCGGCTTGAGGATCGTCGACGTCGAGTCGAGCGGATCGACCGCGGGATAGATGCCCTTTTCCGAGATCGCACGGCTGAGCGTGGTGGTCGCGTTCAGATGCGCGAAGACGGACGCCGGCGCCGGGTCGGTGAGGTCGTCCGCCGGGACATAGATCGCCTGGATCGAGGTGACCGAACCGGCTCGGGTGGAGGCGATCCGCTCCTGCAGCTGGCCCATCTCGGTCTCGAGCGTCGGCTGGTAGCCGACCTGCGACGGCATTCTCCCCAGCAGCGCCGAGACCTCGGAGCCGGCCTGCACGAAGCGGAAGATGTTGTCGATGAAGAGCAGCACGTCCTGGCCCTGATCGCGGAAGTACTCGGCCATCGTCAGGCCCGAGAGCGCGACCCGCATGCGAGCGCCCGGCGGCTCGTTCATCTGGCCGAAGACGAGCATCGTCTTCTCCAGCACGCCCGATTCCTTCATCTCGAGCCACAGGTCGTTGCCCTCACGCGAGCGCTCGCCGACGCCGCAGAAGGCCGACAGGCCGCCGTGCTCCTTCGCGAGGTTGTGGATCAGCTCCTGGATCAGGACGGTCTTCCCGACGCCGGCGCCGCCGAACAGGCCAACCTTGCCGCCCTTCGCGTAGGGAGCCAGCAGGTCGACAACCTTGATGCCGGTCTCGAACATCTCGGTCGTCGGCGTGAGATCCTCCACGCGCGGCGCCGGCTGGTGGATGCTGCGCCGCTCGTTGTCGGCCGGCAACGGCTCGCCAAGGTCGATCGTCTCGCCGAGCACGTTGAAGATGCGCCCCAGCGTGGCGGTCCCGACCGGCACCGAGATCGGCCCGCCGGTGTCGGTCATCTGCGCCCCGCGGGCGAGGCCGTCGGTGGAGTCCATCGCCACGGCGCGGACGCGGTTGTCGCCGAGGTGCTGCTGGACCTCGCAGACGAGCAGCTGGTCGGCGTCGGTGGAGACCCCCGCGACCTCCTCGGCCCCGCTCGCGCGCACAACGGTGATCGCGTGGTTGATCTCGGGCAGCCGCTCGTGGAAGACGGCCTCGATCACGACCCCCTGGATCTCCTCGATGTAGCCGACGTTGGGCGCGGGCCTGGCGTCGGCCGGCGCCTTGCCGGCTGACGCTGAGCGCTTTGGGGTGGTGGATGCTTCCATCGGTGCTGGCTCCTTTGGTCGAGTCCTAGACCAGCGACTCGGCGCCGGCGACGACTTCCATTATCTCCTGCGTGATCTCGGCCTGGCGGGCGCGGTTCATCTCGAGCGCCAGGTCCTCGATCAGCTCTCCGGCGTTCTCAGAGGCGCTGCGCATCGCCGTCATCCGTGCTCCATGCTCGGAGGCCGTGGACTCAAGCAGCGCCCTGTAGATCGATATCTCGATGTAGTCGGGCAGCAGCACGCGCAGGATCTCCTCCGCCTCCGGCTCGTACTCGACGAGCGCGCGGGGACCTGCGGTGTCCTCGCTCGCCGGCTCGTCCTCGCCGAGGATCGTCGCCTCCGCGATTGGCAGCAGGATCTCGCGCGTGACGCGCTGGGTGAGCGGCGAGACATAGCCGTTGTAGATGATCTCGACGCGGTCGAGGCTCCCGTCGATGAAGCCGCTCGTCAGGTCGTCGGCGATGTGGCGAGCGTCGGCGTAGGACGGACGGTCGGTGAAGCCTGTGTAGGCCCCCTCGGGCGCGCGCCCGCGAAAGGTCAGCGACGAGACCCCGCGGCGCCCTGAGGCGAACCACACCGGCTGCTTCTGCTCGGCTTCGACGTCCATGCCGAGCCGCAGCCCGGCGCGGATGATCTGGGAGTTGAATGCGCCGGCGAGGCCGCGATCGGCCGTGACGAGCAGGATCCCGACCCGCTTCTCCTGCTCACGCACGGCCATCAGCGGCAGCCGCGAGACCTCCGCGCCCGCGTCCTTGGCCGCCTGGCGGGTCATCCGCCGCAGGGCGTCCGCGTAAGGTCGCAGGGCGGCTATCCGGTGCTCGGCGCGGCGCAGCCGCGCGGCCGACACGGCCTCCATCGCGCGCGTGATCTTCTGGATGTTCTTGAAGCTCGCGATACGGGTGCGTACTTCGCGCTGGGAGGCCATGGGTGATCGGGCAGCGCCTGAGCGCTATGCCGTCGCGGCCTCCGGCTCGCGGTCGGCGTCCGCAGGCGGCTCCTGGTCCTCCGGCGGCTGCGCCGCGTCCTGATCGCCCGCCGGAGCAGCGCTCCGCTGCTGCGGCGGCGCCGGTGGCGGCGGCGCATCGTCGTCGAGCGGCTGACCCTCCTCGTCGAGGTCGTAGCCGAAGTCCTCGGCGAACTCGCTGACGGCGGCCCTCAGCGCGGCCTGGGTCTCATCCGACCAGTCCCCGCCGGCGACCTTCTCGCGCAACTCCTTGTGGCGAGCGTGGGCGGTCGAGACGAGATCGGCGAGGAACGCCGGAACCCGATCGACCTCGATGCGGTCGATGAAGCCGTTCGTCGCCGCGAACACCTGCAGTACCTGGTCCTCGACGGCCAACGGCTGGCGCTCGCCCTGGTTGAGCGCTCGCACGAGGCGCTCGCCGCGAGCAAGCGTGCGCTGGGTGTCGGCGTCGAGGTCGGAGCCGAACTGGGCGAACGCCTCGAGATCGCGGTACTGCGAGAGCTCGAGCTTGAGGCGGCCAGCGACCTTCTTCATCGGGCCGATCTGCGCGTTGCCGCCGACGCGCGAGACCGAGATGCCGACGTTGATCGCCGGACGCACGCCCGAGTTGAAGAGCTTGGGCTCGAGGAAGATCTGACCGTCGGTGATCGAGATCACGTTCGTCGGGATGTAGGCCGAGACGTCGCCGGCCTGCGTCTCGATGATCGGCAGCGCGGTCATCGAGCCGGCGCCGAGGTCGTCGTTGAGCTTGACCGCGCGCTCCAGCAGCCGCGAATGCAGGTAGAAGACGTCGCCCGGGTAGGCCTCGCGACCGGGCGGACGGCGCAGCAGAAGCGACATCTGGCGGTAGGCGTAGGCGTGCTTGGTCAGGTCGTCGTAGACGACCAGCGCGTGGCCGCCGTTGTAGAGAAAGTGCTCGGCCATCGCGCAGCCGGCGTAGGGCGCCATGAACTTGATCGGCGCCGCCTCATCTGCGGCGGCGGCGACGATGATCGTGTTCTCGAGCGCGTCGTGCGCCCGCAACGTCTCGGCCAGCGCGACGACGGTGGACATGCGCTGGCCGATCGCGACGTAGATGCAGACCACGCCGGTGTCGCGGTTGTTGATGATCGTGTCGAGGGCGATCGCCGTCTTGCCGGTCTGGCGGTCGCCGATGATCAGCTCGCGCTGGCCGCGGCCGATCGGGATCATCGAGTCGATCGCCTTCAGACCGGTCTGCATCGGCTCGAGCACCGGCTGGCGCTGAACAACGCCGGGGGCCTTGAACTCGGCCGGGCGCGTGTCGGTGGTCGCAACCTCGCCGCCGCCGTCGAGCGGACGCCCAAGCGGCGAGACGATCCTGCCTCGCAACGCGTCGCCGACCGGGATCTCGAGCAGCCGGCCGGTGCGCTTGACCGTGTCGCCCTCGACGATCTTCTCCCACTCGCCGAACAGCACCGCGCCCACGTTGTCCGATTCGAGGTTCAGCGCGAGGCCGACGACGTCGTGCGGCAGCTCCAGCATCTCGAACGACATCGCGTTCTCGAGGCCGTGGATTCGCGAGATGCCGTCGCCGACCGACAGCACGGTGCCGACCTCGGTGAGCGTTGCGCTCCCCGCGTCAAGCCCCTCGATGCGGCTCTTGAGGATGCTGGTGATCTCGTCCGGGTTGATCTGCATGTGAAAAATGGCTCCTTGGCGTCGCTGCGACGGGCCTAGCCCCGGGCGACTTGCCTGCGTAGTTGTTCAAGACGGTTGCGGATCGAGGCGTCGAGGATCGCGTTTCCGACGCGCAGCACGATGCCGCCGAGGATGTCCGGGTCGACGGTGGACGTCAGCGCCACGCGGCGTCCGGTCTGCGCGCCGACCTGCTCGCCGATCCGCGCGACGGTGGCTTCTTCGAGCGCGATCGCACTCGTGACCTCAACCGGGAGGAGGCGGTTCTGACGCTCCCACAGGCGGTCAAGCTCGCGGCGCATCCGAAAGATGACCGGCATGCGATGGTTGTCGATCAGCAGCTCGATGAAGTTCGTCAGCAGCGGGTCGGCGTCGCTCAGCGTGCGCGCCAGGCCGTCCCGCTTCTCCTCTGTGGAGAAGTAGGGCGAGAAGAAGAAGGTCCGCAGGTCGGCGCTCTCCGTCAGCGCGTCCGCGACCTGGCCGAACTGCCCGCGCACGACATCGAGGCGCCCGGCATCCTCCGCCGCTTCGAACAGCGCACGCGCGTAGACGGTGGCGATCTCCTCCATCGGGCGGCTAGTTCTCCGATGCGAGCGCAGAGAAGTCGAGCTCGCCGATCGCGTCCTCGACCAGGCGCCGCTGGTCGTCGTTGTCGAGTGTCTTGCGCGTGACCTTCTCGGTGGCCAGGATCGTCAGGTTGGTGACCTCGTCACGGATTTCGGCGATCGCTCGCCGCGTCTCGGCTTCGATCTCGCGGCGCGTCTGCTCGAGCAACTGCTCGCGCCGCTCGCGGGCCGCCTCGCTCGCCTCGTGCTCCTGTTCCTGCGCGGTCGTGCGCGCGCGCGTAACGATCTCCTCGGCCTGCGCTCGGGCCTCCTTGAGGCGCTCGCGGTACTCGGCGAGCAGCTTGTCGGCCTCGACGCGGGTGCGATCGGCGGTGTCGATCGCATCCTCGATCGACTTCTGCCGGCGGTCCAGCGCGTCGCGAATCGCAGGGAACGCGAAGCGTCGCAGCAGCAGCATCGAGGCGACGAACACCAGCAGCGTCCAGATCATCAGCCCCACGCTGGGCGTGATCAGGAAGCTGCCTGAGGACGCGACGATCGGATGTGCACTCACGGGCATCCGCAGGCTCCTAGACGATGAACGCCGCGAGCAGGCCGGCGACGAGCCCGTAGAAGAAGCACGCTTCTGTGAGCGCGAACCCGAGCCACTGGATCTGGTTGATCTCGTCCGCCATCTCAGGCTGGCGGGTTCTCGCCTCGATCGACTTGCCGAAGATGTTGCCGATGCCGATGCCGGCGCCCACGGCGCCGAGGCCGCCGCCGACACCGAGGCCAATCGACTTGCCGGCGTCCTGGATGCCGGTGTCGGTGATCGCGGAAACCAAGCTGTGAAGCAGGAACAAGGTGTCTCCTTCTTTGGGGCTAGTGGTCGTGCGAGACCGCTCCGCCAAGATAGATGGCGGTGAGCGTCGCGAATATGAATGCCTGCAGTGCTGCGACGAGTCCGACCTCGAACGCGAACAGGGCCACACCGAACGGCAGCGTGATCCAGCCGAGCGCCGCGACTCCCAGGATCACGGCGAGCGCGCCCGCCATGAACAGGATGATCAGGTGGCCGGCAAGGATGTTGGCGAACAGACGAACGGAGAGCGAGATCAACCGCATCACATTCGAGAGGACCTCAAGACAGAAGATAAAGGCGGCCATCGGACCGTGAACGCCGGACGGGATCAGGCCCTTGAGATAGCCGAGCGGGCCCTTCGCCCGGATCCCCTCGCTGGTGTATGAGACGAACACCACGATCGCGAGCACAAGCGGGATCGAGAGGTTCGCGGTCGCCGCGTACAGCGAGAACGTCGGAATGTGGAGGCCGAGGACGTTGAAGGTCTCGGTCGAGGTCGGCAGCGGGATATAGCCGACGAGGTTCGAGTAGAAGATGAACAGGGCGAGCGTGGCGATGAAGGGGAACCACCTGGATGCCATCCGGCGGTCCATGTTCGCGCCGACCACGTTGTTCTGCAGGCCCTGGAAGACGAATTCGACCGCGGTCTGCACGCGGTTGGGTCGCTGCTTCATTCGCCGGGCGACGTAGATCATCGTCGCGCAGGTCAGGATCCCCGCAAGGAACAGGTACAGCACCGCCTTGTTGATCGAGAAGATGCCGAGGTTGATCCAGGTGTGGAGCTGGAACTCGTCCTGCGGCGGATAGTTGGGGTGCTTGGTGCCCTTCCAACCAACCGCGACGATGATCGCGATCGTCACCACGAGGTAAATCCCGATGCCGATCCAAACCTTGCGCTTCGTGCTCACGAGGGTCTCCGCAGGCCGGCGGTGATCGCCCTTCTCAGCGTGATCTTCGTCACGAGTTCGACCGTGTAGGCGGCCAGTACGACGACCGCGGCCGCGATCCCATCCGGGGTTCCGATCGCGAAGCGCGCGATGAGCACGGCGAGCGCGACGAGCCAGACGCGTCCGAGAATCGCGGCGAGGTGCAGGGCGGTGCGCACGTTCGGGTTGCGCGCTCCCCAGGCCCGGCCTTCGAGCACGCCCACGGCGAAGCGCGTGACGATCCACGTCACTGCGCCGATCGCGAAACCGGCGGCCGGCAGCCCCGCGATGATCACGAACGGCGTGCTCGCGATGACCAGTACGACATCGAGGTAGCGGACGAAGGCCACGGCCAGCGCGGCGTCGTCACCGCCTGGGTCCGGCGTCGTCGCGGCGTCAGCCGCCAGAGCGGTCGGCCGGTCGGATCGGGTTGCGTGGGCGAGCATGCGAGCGAAGCTGGTGGTCGTCAGCAACCGGGGCGACGACGACGCGCGCACAGCGCCGCCGTCCGGGCCCACACCGCGCGTCTGCGGCGACGCGTGCATGCCCGACGCCGCCCGGCGACGCGCCTATAAGGCCCGGGCCGGCGGCCCGAGTCTCCTCGTCGATCGTCTGCGTGGGCGTGTTCGGACATCGTCGTGCTGCCTACCCTATACCCGGACTGCGGCCATATGTTGGGCCGGCCGTGGGAACCGGGCGGTAGGAGAGCCCGACGGCAGCCTCAGTCTAGCGGCGGGCAGAGTTTGTAACAAGTTCGTAACAAAGCTCACCTCCGTCGGGGGCATATCCCGCCATGGTCCTGCGCCGCGGTGCAGGCCACCAGCCTGCGAACCAACCTGCTCAGTACCTACAGCTAGACGTCCAGCGTCCACGACATGCCGCGCCCCTCCAGCTCCGCGAGCACGCGTGGGAGCGCCGCCGCGGTGCGCCGCCAGGAGCCCTCCGCTCCGTAGTCGTCGGCGTCGTGCAGCAGCAGTACGGACCCCTCGCCGACATCGCCTCCGACGAGCGTCGTGAAGATCGAGTCGGGCGTCGCGCGAGCCCGCCAATCTCGGCCCCAATGCGTCCATAGCAGCGGTCGCCAGCCGTTGGTGTGCGCCATCGCCAGCGCGGCCGCGTTGAAGATCCCGTACGGCGGCCGGTAGCGCTGGATCGCCGCACCGGTGGTCTCCTCAATGCGCGCTGCTCCGCGCATGATGTCCTCACGAACGGCACGCGGGCCAAGCACCAGCTGGTTGCGATGGCGATCACAGTGCAGCCCGATCCCGTGCCCGGCGGCGACGATCTCGGCCGCCAGCGAGGGATTGCGCGCGACCTGTTCGCCGACGAGGAAGAACGTCGCGCGCACGCCGCGCGCCGCCAGCACATCGAGCACCGCGGGCGTGCCCTCGCGGTGGGGTCCGTCGTCGAATGTCAGGCCGTAGCCGCGGCCGTTGACCGTGTGGTCGGCGATCCCGAGCGGTGGGCGCAGCGAGCGCAGAGCACCAAGGCCTGCGAGCGCCGGGAACGCGTAGGCGCCGCTCACCATCGAGGCGGCGAGCGCGCATGCGCCCAGCACTCCCTGGGTGCGATGATCGCGGCTGGTCATGATCTCGTTGCTCATCGGCATTGCGCTGGCCACGGGCGCCTCGACGCTCTACAGCCTAGGGATCGCGGTTCAGGCACTCGACGCTCGCGACACTGGACACGAGCACGCGTTGCGCTTCTCGCTGCTGACGCAGCTGATGACGCGTGCCCGCTGGCTGTTCGGCACCGGCATGACCGCGCTGGGCTGGCCGTTGCAGATCCTCGCGCTGTCCTACGTCGGCGTCGTCGTCGTCCAGCCGACACTCGCCTCGGGCCTGCTGGTGCTGCTGCTGGTCGGCGAGCGCATGCTCGGCGAATCGCCCGGGCGCCGCGAGCTGCTCGCCGTCGCGGCGATCATCGCCGGCGTGGGCGGAATCGCCGCGCTGGCCCCCGGCCACAACACCCGTCACGTGCACGGGATTGCGGTCGTGGTCGTGCTGACGCTGCTGGGGGCTGCCGCGTTCACGCCGTTCATCCTCCAACTGATCGGCCGCCCGATCGCCAACGCGACGATGATCGGCGCCGGCCTGGCGTTCGCCTGGAGTGGGCTGGTCAACCAGTTCGTCGCCGACGCCGGCTCAAACGGCCATTGGGGGACGGCGATCAGCTGGGCGGTCGGGGCGGCCGCGGCGGCACTCGTCGGCTTGACCTGCGAGATGAGCGCGCTGCAGCGAAGACCGGCGATCCTCGTCGCACCGGTCGTGTTCGTGGTGCAGACGGTCGTGCCGATCGGACTCGCACCGCTGGTGCTGCACACCAGCTTCATCGACTCGCCGCTGGATGGCATCCCACTGCTTGGCTGTCTGCTGGTGGTGCTGGCCGGCGCGATCACGATCGCGCGCTCCCCGGCGCTGCTCGCGCTCGGCGGCGGCTCGCGCGGTCAGCTGGTCAGCGCCGACAGTGGCAGCGCGATCAGCCCGCCGGCCTGAAGCGTCGACGCCAGGCGATCGAGCTCGCGCAGCGAAGTGGGCGAACCGCCCAGCGAAACGACCACTACGTCACCTGCCCGCAGAGGTCTGGGCGGAGTCTCGGCCTTCGTGCCGAGCGAAACCGAGCCATGCACCGGCAGACCACCCGCGGCCCGTGCGAGCAGCAGCTGGCCCAGGCTCGGATTGCTCGGCTCGAGGTAGTAGAAGTGATGGCGCAGGTGCAGCGCCCGCGCCTCGTGACGCAGCTGGCTCGATGTGCGAAGCCAGCCGAACAGTCCGGCATGGCGAATTGTCGGTATCGGAACGTCGCCGTCGGACGCGAGCGTTCGAAGCGTGGCCCGAGCGAGCGGGGCGGACGTCGCGAGCGAAGCCTGCAGACCGTCGTGCTCGAGCCGCCGCGCGACGACCGCCAGCTCGCCGGCCGGCGCCTGCACGAGCAGCGCGACGGCCGGGCGATCGGTCTTGACCGTCTTGACGGGGTGAATCCCGACGACCGCGGCGAGGGCGGCCACCTCATCGGTGGACATCACCCAGACCCCGACCCCGAGCGACATCAGCGCGGCGGCGCCGATCGTCGCGACGCGCATCCGCCACGCCGGCAGCGGGCTGATCCGGCGGTGGGCGGCGAGCACCGCCGAGGCGGCGTCAAGCACCGC
>JBEKNK010000063.1:0-15791 GCA_049522915.1 Solirubrobacteraceae bacterium
GCCGCCACGACCTACAGCGCGTGCCTGGGTGACGGGCTGCTCTACAACGTGGTGGCCAATGCGAAGGCGCCGCTGCGCTGCTTCGGCCACGACCCCACGATCACGTTCAACGCGACCGGGCCGGCGGGATCGACCGGTCTGCAGGGGGCCACAGGGCCGCAGGGTGCGACGGGCCCGGCGGGGGCCGCCGGAGCGCCCGGCGCAGCAGGATCTCCGGGAGCTCCGGGCACGCCAGGAGCCACGGGACCGACGGGCGCCAGGGGAGCCGACGGAGCTCCGGGCACGCCAGGAGCCACGGGACCGACGGGCGCCAGGGGAGCCGACGGAGTTCCGGGCACGCCAGGAGCCACGGGACCGACGGGCGACAGGGGAGCCGACGGAGCCCCCGGCGCGCCAGGAGCCACGGGACCGACCGGCGCCGACGGAACCGACGGAGACCAGGGCCCGGCCGGCGCCACCGGCCCGCAGGGACCTGCAGGGGATGGCGTCAGCGCGGAGGGGGGATCCTCCAGCGGCTACACCGACCTGGGCACGCAGAGCAGCGGGAACTACTACACCGTCGCCTCGACATCGATCACGCTCGCCCAGGCGGGCAGTGTCCTCGTCGATGGCGTCGCGACGCTCATGGACACCAGCGGCAGCGAGCCGGCGTCGGCCGGGTGCGACGTTCACCTCGGCGATCCCAACACGACAACCGGGCTCTCCTCGGCCTCCACGGCGACCAGCATCTACGACCGCTTCGAGCCCCTCGTACAGAACGGCCGCTTCGCTAACGTGCCGGCCGGCACCTACGCCGTCACCTGGGAGTGCGTGTCCTCCGGCCCCGGAGACGCCGCCGTCGAAGGCGCGGTGCTCGACGTCTGGACCACGCAGTGACGCTGCGACCCGGAGGGCGCGCTGCTCAACGCGTGCAATTGCCGGGCGATTGCGGGCGAGCCGGAGGCTCGACCGGCAGAGCCCCTGGTTAAAGACCTCCGGGACGCCCCTTGCGAGACGCCCCGGAAGTCGAGGGAGGAGAGGGTCCTACCTGCCGACGGGGTATGAGGCCGGCAGACTTACCCGGGTCCGGTCTCTCCAACCGGGCGGGGGGAGTTTGGAGGAAGCTTTAATACGGTTTCGGCACCTGCACGCGAATACTTGAGGGCCGCAACTTTGAAACCCGCGGGCGAAGCCTCGTGGCGACGCTCGCGCGGCTCGATGCCAGACGCGCAGCCGCCAGACGAACCTGCTCGACGCGCTGCTCACGCGTCGCGGCGACCGCGAAGGCGGCGACGCGCCCGTTGCGCGCGACACTGCCTCTGACTGTTCCCTCGGACGTCATCTCGAGCCTCGTAACTTCAGGAATTGCGCACGCAGCGGCGCAACTCAACATCAACTCAATACCAACTCAACAAATTATACCGGCGAACGGGTGTTTGTCCAGCGAACTAGCAAGATTGTAACATTCCCGCACGCGCAGTCGCGAAAACGCGAGCGTTTCAGGGATCGGGTGGCCCGTTACTTTGTGACAAACGGGACAGCCGTGCGGGCGATCCAGGCATCCGGATCGAGCAGTTCGGCCAGCGACGGCAGCGCGTGCGGTGCGCTCCAGACACGATTGAGACCCTCGATGCCCGCGCGCTCCACGACGGCGTCGCAGAAGCGCTTGCCATCGCGGTACTGCCGCAGTTTCAGCTCGAACCCGAGCACGCGCTCGAGCAGGCGCATCGGCCCTGAGCGATCCACGCGCCGGCGTTCCAGCGCCTCGCGCAGCGCCGCCTGCGACGGGATGACCTCCGCGCCGACGGCGTCCATCACATGCTCGGCGTGGCCCTCGATCACGGCCATCGTCGCCTGGATGCGGTCGACCAGGACACGCCGCTCGCGCCCGATCACCATCGTCACCAGCTCGCCCCGGCGCAGCGACTCGATCAGCCCGCGCAGATCGTCGGTGCTCGGCAGCCGCAGCCCGCTCGAGGGGTCGATCCGCACCTCGAGCGTGTCGACGACCTCGCGCAGCAGCGACGCCAGATGCAGCCGCAGCCACGGCACCGAGCCGAACTGGACCGCGTGCGTCATCTCGTGCAGCGTCACCCAGTGCAGCAGCTCCTCGCCGTCGACCTCGAGGCGGCTCGCGGCGGAGCTGAGGTTCGGGCCGACCAGCAGCAGGCGCGGGGCAGCGGTCGAATCGAGCAGCGGCATGTCGTACTGGCCGAGCACGCGCTGTGCGAGAAAGCCCGTCAGGCCGCCGACCTGGGCGGAGAAGAGAGCGCGCGTCAGGGCGCGCGTCGGGCGGCCGAGCACGCCCATGCCGTTGCCGACCCGGCCGCCGACGCGGTCGAGCACGGGGCGCATCGAGCGCAGGTTCGCCTCGATCCACTGCTGGCGCGAAACCATCTCCGGAGCAGGCAGCTCCGACATCGGCTCAAGCCGCGTGTAGGCCAGCACACGCAGCTGGGAGTCGGCCGCGATCGCCGCCAGATCGCCGGCCGGCGGGGCGGCGCTGCCACCCTGGCCGCCGATCGTCTCGGCGATCCGCCGGACGAGATTCCAGTCGATCACGACTTCAATGATGGCAGCGTCGCGAGCTCGGCGAGGCCGGCGGGGGTGCGCGCCGCCGCGACCGGCGAGTGCGCGAGCAGATCCAGCGGCGCTCCGAGCGGCTGCGCACAGGCCGTGAACGCCACCAGCCCGCCGCTCTCGCGCACGATCAGCTGCCCCGCCGCGACGTCGACCGAGCGGCATCGCCCGAGCGTCGCCATGCCGTCCAGGCGCCCCGCCGCGAGCTGGCACAGCGAGAAGGCCATCGATCCGAACACGCGCACGCGGTGGGCGATCGGCTCCAGGGCCTCCAGCGCGCCGGCGATCCGGTCGGGGTGGGCGGCCTCGATCGCGACGAGCTCCAGGCGCCCATCGCGGGTGCGACGCTCGCCGCCATCGACCGCGAGCGCCACGCCGCCCAGGGACGCGCCGCCCCCGCGCCGCGCGCTCCACACCTCGCCGGCGCCCAGGTCGCAGACGTAGCCGAAGAAGACGTCCGCCATCGTCGGGCCGTCGGCGACGGCGATCGACACGCAGTGCGGTGAGAGGCCGCGCTTGGCGTTCATCGAGCCGTCGATCGGATCGATCACGACCCGCAGCGGCCCGCCGCCGAAGCTCACCTCGCCGCGCTCCTCCGAAAGCGCCGTGAAGTCCACGCCCGCGGCGTGCACGCCGGCCAGCTCGGCGAAGATCAGCTCCTCGGCGGCCTGGTCGATCACCAGCGTGCGGTCGCCGCCCTCGCCGCGCCCGACGACGATCGCGCGCTCGGCGGTGCGCGGGTGCGCCGTCAGCATCGCGCGCAAGGCGGCGGCGATCCGCTCGCACACCGCGAGCCAGTCAGGCTCCTGCGCGGTGGCCATCATGCCGCCATATCCTAGGTGCATGGCGAGTGTCCTCGACGGTCTGACCGACTCCCGCCGCGACGGCGCCCCCCAGAGCGGCTCCGCCCTCGCGGGGCTGACCGATGCCCAGCGTGACGCCGTCAGCCATCGCGGCTCGCCGCTGCTGGTGATCGGCGGGCCCGGCACCGGCAAGACCGAGGTCCTCGTGCGCCGCCTGGTCTGGCTGGCCGACGGCGGCCTGCCACCGCACGCCGCGCTCGTCCTCTCCAGCCAGCTGGGGCTGCGCGAGCGGATCGAGCTGGCGCTGGCGCGGGCGCACGAGGAGCTCGCGGTCTACGGCGTCGCCGAGTTCTGCGTCTCGCTGCTCTCCACCGAGGCCCGCCAGGCCGGGATCGAGGCGTTCGTCGAGGTGCTCGGCCCGGGCGACCGCCTGGCGATGCTGCTCGACCGCGCCGATGAGCTGGAGCTTCGCCACCACGACTTCCGCGGCCGCCCGCTGGCGCTGTTCGCCGGCTTCGTCCGCCGGATCGACCGCTGCAAGGCCGAACTGATCGACGCCGAGCGCTACGCGCAGTGGGCGGCCGGGGTCGACGGCGAGGCCGGCGAGCGCGAACGCGAGTTCGCCGCCGTGATGGCCGCCCACGACCGGATGCTCGAGCAGCTCGCCGTCCACGACGAGGGGGGCGTGCTCGCCGCGGCCGTCGCGCTGCTGCGCCACGACGCCGACGTGCGCGAGCGGATCGCCGGCCGCTACCCGGCGTTGCTGGTCGATGACTGGCAGGATCGCTCTCACGCCGAGCGTGAGCTGGTGGCCGCGCTCGAGCTGGGCGGCAGCATGCTCAGCGTCGCCGGCGACGACGATCAGACCCTCAGCCGCGCGCGCGGCGCCGGCACCGCCAACCTGCTGCGCTTCGGCGAGCAGCGCCCCGGGGCCGGCGTGGTGTCGCTGTCGCAGAGCTTCCGCTGCCCGCAGCGCGTGCTCGACGCGGCGCACGCGCTCGTCGCGCAGCTCCCCTCGCGAATCGGCAAGGACCTGCGCGGCGGCGACGGTGGCGAGGTGCACTTCTGGCGGGCGGCCAACGAGCGGGCGCAGGCGCAGCGCGTCGCCGCCGAGCTCGAGCGGCTGACCGCCCGCGACGGCGTCGCGCCCGGGCGCTGCGCGGTGCTGGTGCGCTCGGTCGAGCAGGAGGGGCAGGCCGTCGCCGTGGCGCTCGCCGAGCGCGCCGTGCCCTGCCGGATCGTCGGTGCGAACGCGTTCTTCGACCGCGCCGAGGTCCGCGACGTGCTGGCCTGGCTGCGCCTGCTGATCGACCCGCGGGACGCCGCGGCCACGGTCCGGGTGCTCGCGCGCCCGCCGATCGAGCTGCCGGCGGCGGACATCGCCCGCTGCGTGCAGATCGCCCGCCGGCGGCGCATCGACATGGTCGCGGCGGCGATCGCGGCAACCGAGTCCCCGCAGCTCGCGCCCGAGGCGCGCGAGCGGATCGCCCACTTCCTCCAGATCCAGCGCGCGGCCGCGGCAGCGCTCGAGAACACCCGCGCCGACCTCTTCGTGCACCGCCTGATCGAGCGCCTCGGCCTGCGCCGCCAGCAGCTCTTCACCGCGCAGGCCGACGTCGTCGAGCGGCTGCTGAACCTGGCGAGGCTGGGCGACCTCGCCGGCGCCTACGAGCGCCGCGTGCCCGGCGCGAGCGCGCGCGACTTCGCGCGCCACCTCGGTGTGCTCGCGGACGCCGGGCTCGGCGAGCCGGAGGCGATCCCGCCGGCGCGCACGGCGGCGGTCGAGGTGATGTCGATCGAGTCGGCGGCCGGACGGGGCTTCGACCACGTCTTCGTGCTGGGACTGCACGCGACGCGGGCCGGAGGCGGCGCGCTGGGCGGACGCGCGTCACCCGCCGAGGCGGTCCCCGACGCTCTCGCGCCGGGCGCCCCGCGGTCACCGAGCGCCGACGAGCGTGCCAGGCGCCTGCTCTATGTGGCGATGACGCGCGCGCGCTGCTCGCTCGTGCTGGCCTACGCGACCGCCTCCCAGCGTCGCACCGACCGCTCCCCCTCGCCGTTGCTCGAGCAGGCGCGGGAGGCGCTCGGCGAGCAGTTCCAGTCGCGCGACGAGGAGCTGTTCGGGCCCGCCGAGGCGCTTCACTCGATCTTCAGCGAGCGCCGCGACGAGCTGCTCGCCACGATCGCGCGCCTGGGGGCGCGCCTCGGCGAGCTGCGCCTGGACACCGAGCTCGACGTCGCCCACGGCGTCGTGCGCTTCGCCGAGCTGGTCAAGCTCGCGTCGCTGATGCAGCGGCGCGACAGCGAGCCGCTCGCCGATTCGCTGGCGGACATCAACACGCGCCTGGGGGCGGCGCTGACGCCGCTGCAGCGGGAGGTGCTCGGGACCTCGCCGCTCGATGAGCTGCTGCTCGGCGCCGCCGGCGACACGCGTGCGCGGGCCGCGGCGATGGCGGCTCGCGAGGAGCCGTCGCTCGAGGCCTTCCTGCCGCGCCGCGGCGACGGTCTCGTGCTGTCGGCCTCCGACGTCGAGACCTACCTCACCTGCCCGCTGCGCTACAAGTTCGCGCGCGTCCTGAGGATCCCGCGCGAGCCGACGCTCAACCAGCGCTTCGGCATCCTCGTGCACCAGGTGCTCGAGCGCTTCCACGGCAGCGGGAGCAGCTCGAACGACGAGATGATGCGCCTGCTGTCGCTCGCCTGGCGCCGCGGAGGCTTCACCGACTCAGACGAGGAGCGCCAGCTGCGCGAGAAGGCGCGCGTGGCGCTGACGCGCTATCAGGAGCGTCTGGAGCAGGACGGCGGCGAGCCGCGCTGGTTCGAGCGCTCGTTCAACTTCCCGCTCGGGCGCAACCACATCCGCGGGCGGGTCGACCGGATCGACGCGCTCCCCGGCGGCGGCTACGAGCTGATCGACTACAAGACCGGCGTCCCCAAGCGCGCCGAGCAGCTGCGCGACGACGTCCAGCTCGCCCTCTACGCGCTCGCCGCGCGCGAGGCCTGGCAGATCGAGGCGACCGAGCGCACCTACTACTACGTGCTCGACGACGAGCGCGTGCGACTGGGCGCCGACGACGGGGCGCCGGGCTGGATCGAGGAGACCGTCGAGGAGGTCGCCGGCGCCGTCATGGCGCAGGCCTTCGAACCGACGCCCTCCGTCGCGGTCTGCGCGATGTGCGAGTACCGGATCGCCTGCCCGGCAGCCGAAAAATAGTTTGGGGGGCTGTGCGGGAGGGCGCATGCGCCCTCCCGGGGAACGGCGCATGCGCCGTTCCCCCGAGCGGCGTATACGCCGCTCGGAACTACGAATCCTCGTTCGAGCCGCGCTGGCGCAGGAAGCGCTGGAACTCGCGGGCGATGCGGTCGCCGGAGGGGATCTCCTCGGACTCCTCGTCGCGTTCGTCGGCGGCGAGCTGCTCGAGGCGCTCGACGAAGGCCTGGACCTCGGGGTCGGACTGGACGGCCAGGCCGACCTGGCGCTCGTAGTCGGCGGCCGCGGTTTCGAGCTCGCTGCCGTCGACAGCGACGCCGACCAGCCCCTCGAGCTTGCGGACCAGCGCGAGCGCGGCCTTCGGGTTCGGCGCGGCGGCGACGTAGTGGGGGACGCTCGCCCACAGGCTCGCCGAGGGGATGCCGCGCGCGGCGCAGGTCGCGTGCAGCACGCCGACGATTCCGGTCGGGCCCTCGTAGCCGGTCCCGTGCAGGCCGAGGCGCTCGGTCAGGGCGACGTCGGAGGCCGAACCCGAGATCTGCACCGGCAGGCTGTGGGGAACGTCCGCGAGCAGCGCGCCGAGTGAGACGACGAGCTGGACGCCGAGCGCCTCGGCGAGGTCGGTGATCAGCCGCGTGAAGGTGCGCCAGCGCATCGAGGGCTCGGGGCCGCCGAGCAGCACCAGATCGCGCGGGGCGCGGGGGATGCGGGCGGAGAAGACCTCGACGGAGGGCCAGACGATCTCGCGCGTCTCGCCGTCGATCAGCGTGACCTTCGGGCGCACGGTCTGGAAGTCGTAGAACTCCTCGGGGTCGATCTGGGCGAAGCGCGTGGCGCCGAGCGAGGCGCCGAGGAAGGACAGCGCCGAGGAGGCCGCGTCGCCCGCGTCGTTCCAGCCGGTGAAGGCGCAGACCAGGGCCGGCGCCCTCAGATTGTCGGGACGATGCTCCCAGATCAACGGCTGCATCCGCTTCACCGTACATGATGGGGCGATGTCGCCCGCCACTCTCGCCGCCGTCCCCGGTCCCGGAACACTCGCCACGCTGCGCCCCGGCGAGCGCGTCGAGGGCGTCTTCGCGTGCACGCGCAAGGAGCGCCTGGCGGCCCGCACCGGCGCGCCCTACCTGGCGTTGCAGCTGCGCGACCGGACCGGTTCGCTGTCCGCGCGGCTGTTCCGCGACGCCGACCTGCAGGGTGGGCGCTTCGACGCCGGCCAGCTCGTGCGCGTCAGCGGCCGCGTCGTGCGCTTCCGCGAGCAGACCCAGATCGAGCTCGAGCGGATCGAGCGCGCCCAGGAGAGCGGGATCGACGCGACCGCGTTCCTGCCCGTCGCCTACCGCGACCTCGACGAGCTCGACGGCTTCCTCGAACACCTGGCGCGGGAGGTCTGCGACGGCGGCTACCGGGCGCTGCTGGACGACCTGCTCGCCGACACCGCGTTCCGCGCCGACTTCCGCCTCGCGGCGTGCACCCGCGGCGGCCACCACGCCTACCTCGGCGGCCTGCTCGAGCACACCGTCGCCGTCGCCACGCTGGCGCAGGAGCTGGCGCTCGGGCACCCGCGGCTGAACAGCGACCTGCTGCTGTGCGCGGCGATCGTGCACGACATCGGCAAGACGCGCGAATTCACCTACGCCGCGACGATCGGTTTGAGTGACGAGGGGCGGCTGCTCGGCCACGTGCAGATCGGCCTGCGGCTGTTGCGCGAGCGCGCCGGCGGCGCGCTCGACGAGGGGCGGCTGCTCGCGCTCGAGCACTGCGTGCTCTGCCATCACGGCGCCGACGCCGCGCCGGGCGGGCGCTTCGCGAGCGTCGAGGCGCTCGCCCTCTACCGGCTGAACTCGCTGGACGCCGCCGTCAAGGGGGCGCTCGAGCATGGGCTGGACGCGCGCGCGCCGCGCGGCGGGGGCGGGGGCGGGGGCGGCCCTACAGGCTGAGCTCGCCGCGGGCGACGATCACCGCGGCGCCGCCGACCTCGATCCGTTCGACGCGCTCGAGGGAGCCGTCGACGCGGGCGTGCAGCTTGGACGGGCGGCCGATCTCGGCTCCCTGCTCGATCTCGATCTCCTCGCCGAAGGCGACCGCACCGTGGCGGGCGAGGTGCAGCGCGAGCGGTCCCGCCGCGGAGCCGGTCGCCGGATCCTCGTTGACGCCGATCGCCGGGGCGAACATCCGCGTCTTGAAGGCGCGCCCGGAGCCCGCGAAGCAGCTGACGTTGTAGGGGCCGACCGCGGCGAGCGCGTGGTGGTCGGGGGCCAGAGCGGCCACCGCAGCCTCGTTCTCGAGCGCCACATAGACGTTGCGGGGGCCGTTGACGTAGACCTCGATCGGCAGCTGCGAGGCCTTCACGCCGAGGGCGGCGAGCAGCGCGGCCCGGGGCTCGAAGCGCTCGGCCTCCGGGATCGGCTGCTCCATCGTGCCGAAGACGACCGCCTCGCCCTCCCGCCGCAGCGCTACCGGCACGACTCCGAGCCCGGTCTCCAGGCGGATCGTCTCGCGATCGCCGGCGAGCACGAAGGCCGACCCGAGCACCGGGTGGCCGGCGAACGGCAGCTCGACGCCCGGCGTGAAGATGCGGATCCAGGCGTCGGCGTCCTGGCGCGGGGGCAGCGCGAAGACGGTCTCCGAGAGGTTCATCTCGCGTGCGATTCGCGCCATCGTGCGATCGTCGAAGGGGGTGGCGTCGGTGAACACGGCCAGACCGTTGCCCTCGAGCGGGGTGTCGGTGAAGACGTCGGCGATCACGTAGGGGTGGTTCATTGCGCTGCCTCCTTTTCGGCCAGTGCTGCGCGCTCGGCGCGCAGACCGCCGAGAATCGTCTCCAGCCCGTTGCGGAAGTTGGCCTCGGTCGGCTCACCCGCGAGCCGCCGGCTGAGCGAGCGTATCTGCGGCAGCGGCTGCTCGGGGGCGGCCTCGATCGCGAAGCCGTGCAGCTCACCGAGCGCGTAGCCGCGGGTGTAGCTGAGCACGAGGCGGTAGGCGAAGATCGCCCGCGCCGGGGTGAAGCCGCCGCGGCGCAGCGCGGCCAGCGCGTCCTCGATCGGGCGCAGCACGTTTGGTGTGTTCAGGACGCGCATCGCGACCAGCGTGTAGGCCGCCGGATGGCGGTGTGCGATCGCGCGCAGCTCGACGGCCAGGCCGCGCAGCGCCTCGGCCCAGTCCTCACCGCGCGGCCGCGGCCCGATCTCCGCCGCGAGCCGGTCGGCGAGGGCCTCGAGCAGCGCGGCGCGGTCCGCGACGTGGCGGTACAGCGACATCGCCTCGACCCCGAGCTCACCGCCGAGCGCCCGCATCGTCAGCGCCTCGGAGCCCTCGCGGTCCAGCAGCGCCAGCGCGGCGTCGACGATCGACTCGTGCGAGAGCTTCGCCGGACGCCCGCGGCGGCGCTGCGGCGCGCTCGCCTGGGTGCGTCCGGGGCCGGTCGGGGCAGTCTCGCTCATCTGCGGAAGGCGCCTGGGGGCGCTGACCGACACCGTAGCGTCCGACGCGTGCCCGACACTGAGCGGTCCATGTCGATCGTCATGCTGATAACCGGAACGATTCTCGGTGGCGCGCTGGCCAGCGCGCTGCTGCTCGGGCGCGTGCGCACGGAGCGTGCGCTGCGCGAGGCCGAGCAGGTGTCGGGGGCCAGCCAGCGCGAGCTGCTCGAGGCCAGCCGTGTGCAGCTGCGCGACGAGATGGCCGGCATCTCGGCGGCCGTGCTCGAGCAGACGGCCGCGTCGCTGACGCGCGAGCTGACCGCCCAGCGCCGGATCGAGAACGAGCGCGCGGCCGGTGAGATGGGCAAGCGCGCGGCCGAGCTGCGCGGCCTGGTGGAGCCGATGAAGGACAAGCTCGGCAAGGTCGAGAGCCAGATCGAGCTGCTCGAGCGCGAACGCCGTGAGGCACAGGGACAGCTCGGCGAGATGTTCAAGCAGCTCAACGAGGGGATCTCGGGACTGCGCTCGGAGACCGGCAGCCTGGTCGGCGCGCTGCGCCGCCCGGCCACGCGTGGCTCCTGGGGCGAGATCCAGCTGCGCAACGTGATCGAGATGGCCGGCATGGTCGCGCACTGCGACTTCACCGAGCAGACGACGATCGAGAGCGACTCCGGCCGCCTGCGTCCAGACGTGCTGGTTCGCCTTCCCGGCGGGAAGCTGATCGTCGTTGACTCGAAGGTGCCGCTCGACGCCTACCTCTCGGCGATGGAGGCCACGACCGACGAGGAGCGCGGCGTGCACCTGGCGCGCCACGCCCGCCAGACGCGCGACCACATCACCAAGCTCGCGTCGAAGGCCTACCAGTCCCAGCTCGAGTCGAGCCCGGAGCTGGTCGTGATGTTCGTGCCCTCCGACGGGATCTACCACGCGGCGCTCAGCGAGGACCCGGCGCTGATCGAGTACGGCGTCGACCAGCAGGTCCTGCTGGCCACGCCGACGACGCTGATCGGCCTGCTGCGCGCGGTGCACTACGGCTGGAAGCAGGAACTGATCGCCGCCTCGGCGCGGGAGATCGCCGAGACCGGCCGTGAGCTGCACAAGCGCATCGCCCGCTTCGTCGAGCCGCTCGCCCGCGTCGGTCGCCAGCTCGGCTCGGCGGTCAGCGCCTACAACGAGGCGGTCGGCTCGTTCGAGTCCCGCGTCGTGCCCCAGCTGCGGCGAATCGAGGAGGCCGGCGCGACGTCCGGGCGCTCGGCGGAGCTGGCGGGGATCGAGGAGTCGCCGCGGACCCTCACCGTGGCCCTCGAGGAGCCCGAACCGCGCCTCGCGCCGGTCGGCGAACTCGGCACGCCCGGCGGCGGCGACGGCGACGCTGACCGCGTCCGCGCCGCGTAGCGCTCAGCGGGGCCAGGCCGACGCTCGGCGGACGCAGAAGCGGGGCGCGATAGCGGCCGAAGGCCGGGCCAGCGAACGGCGCGGAGGCGGGGCGTGGCAGCGGCCGGAGGGCAGGCCCGGCCAACGAACGGCGCGGAGGCGGGGCGTGGCAGCGGCCGGAGGGCCAGGGGACCGGCCGACGAGCGGCGCAGAAGCGGGGCGTGGCAGCGGCCGGAGGGCCAGGGCCCGGCCGACGACAACACCCGGGAGCGAAGCCCGAGAGCGCCCGCCGGGGCAGGGACCAACGACAACGGCGCGGAACAGAGTCCGCGCCGTTCTACCCGCTGCCGCTAGGACGCCGCTGCGTCGTCGTGCGGCGCGACTCCGGCGGCAACAGGTGCGACCGGAGGAGCGGCGGCGACGGGCGCGGCGGGCGCCGGCGCGGCCGGCGCGGTGCTCATCGCGTGTGCGACGGGCGCTGCGGCGGACGGAGCCGACGTGAGCGAGTGCTGGCTCGAGTCACCGCTCAGCGAATCCTTGAAGCCACGCATGCCTTCGCCGAGCGAGCGCCCGATTTCCGGCAGGCGCTTGGCGCCAAAGACCAGCAGGATGACCACCAGCAACAGAAGGATATGAAGAGGATTCTCAAGGCCCATACGCGTACCATAGCGCAGGCCGGCGGAGTTGACGCCACACGACGACGCGGCGACGAACGCCGGCGTGTCTGCGCGAGCTCGCGCGGGCCATCCGGGACCCGGCGCGGGCGGGCGCGCGATACTTGGAGCATGCGCGCCAGGCCGGCCATCGAGGAGCTGATCGAGCCGCTGCGCGCCGATCCGCCCGCGGCCGCCGTCCTGCTGGACATCGACGGGACGCTCGCGCCGATCGTGCGCCACGCCTCCGACGCGACCGTGCCGGAGCAGACCCGGATGCTGCTGATCGAGTGCTCGCGGCGATACGGCACCGTCGCCTGCGTCAGCGGCCGCTCGGCGGCGATCGCGCGGCAGATGGTCGCGATCGGCTCGATCGCCTACATCGGCAATCACGGCAGCGAGCTGCTGGGGCCGGGAGCCAGCGAGGCGACCGTCGATGCGGCGGTCGCGCGGTGGGCTCAGCGCGTGCACGCCTTCGCCGACCGCGCCGACACGCCCGCGCTCCAGCAGCTGCGCATCCGCCGCGAGGACAAGGGGGCGATCGTCGCCTTCCACTGGCGCGGCGCCCCGGATGAGAACGCGGCGCTGGTCGCCGTCGGGGCGCTCGAGCTGGCGGCGCAGGAGGCGGGCATGCACACGCATCGAGGCCGCAAGGTGCTGGAGGTTCGTCCGCCGGTCGCGATCGACAAGGGGCGGGGCGTGCGCTGGCTGCTGGCCGAGGATCCGCCGGTGGCCGCCCTCTATGCCGGCGACGACCACACCGACGTGGACGCCTTCGAGGGGCTGCGGGACGTCGTGGGGGAGGGCGCCGTCTGCGTCGGCGTGCGCTCCGAGGAGACGCCCGCCGAGCTCGAGGCCGCGGCCGACGTGATGGTCGACGGCCCGGCCGGCGTGCGTGAGCTGCTCGAGTTGCTGCTGAAGGCGTGAGCGAGATCGGAACAGCCCGCTGATGGGGTTCGCCGATTTCGTCAAGGCGACCGTCGTGCTGTGCGCCGCCGCGGCAACGACGCTCGCGGCCGTGACGCTGCTCAGCGCCCGCTCGGCCGGCGAGGCGGGCACCGCGACGGTCGCGATCGTCTGGTGGGCGCTCGCGTGCCTGATCGGGCTCGCGCTGGGGCGTCGCGCTGCGGCCTCGCCGCCGATCGCGCGGCTGCTGGGCGGCGCGAAGGTCGTCAGCGTGCTGCCGCCGCAGCGCCCCGGGCGGATCCTGCTCGTCCGCCTGTGGCCGCTGCTGCTCTCGACCCTGGTCGCAGGCGGACTGGCGCTCCTGTGGCCGCAGATCCCGGCGATCGCCACGGGCTTCGCGATCATCTGGGCGCTCGCCTGGCGCCAGCAGCACTCGGCGATCATCGCGATCGAACGCCGCGACGGTGTCCGCTTCCACGTCGAGGAGACCTCGCCGCTGCGGCCGATCACGCTGACGCGGACGCCGGGCTTCAAGGCCTACATCCCGACCGAGCGTCGCAGCCCCGCGTGACCAACCCTAGAGGCTCTCGGATGGACTCCAGGGTCCTGCTCGTCTCGCTCGGCTCGACCGCCGGGCTGCGCGCCTCCGACGCGGAGCTCGCGGCGAGTCTCGGGCGCGCTGGCGCGGCCGTCACCGTCGCGGCCGCATCGCCGCCGCGCGCGGTGCGCACGCTCGCGCTGACCGATCTGAGCTGGGCGCGGGCGGCCCGCGTGGCCGCGAGCGCGGCGATCGCGCGCGAGCGGCCCGACGCCGTCATCTACTCGACGATCACCGCCGCGCTGCTCGCGCCGGCGCCGGGGGCGATCCGCCTTGACGCGCTCAGCGCCGGGAACCGGCCCGGGCGCCACGGCATCTGGCAGCGGCCGCGGGAGCGCATCGTGCTGACCCGAGCGCCGCTGCTTCTGCCGGTCAGCGAGGGCGCGCTGGTGGGCGCCCCGGCCCGGCACGGCCCGGTCATCGTCGTGCCGATCGCCGTCGAGCGCTCCGGGCCGCTGCTCGCGGGCCGCCAGCGCGACATCGCGGCAATCACCTACGCCACCAACCCCGCGAAGAAGGGCCTCGATCTCGTGCTCGAAGCGTGGTCGGCGGCGCGGCGCGAGGACGAGGAGCTGCTGATCGCCGGGATCTCCGCCCTCGCGGTGCCCGACGGGGTGCGCCTGCTGGGCATGCTCGAGCACGGCGCCTACCGGGCGCTGCTGCGGCGCGCGCGTCTCTACCTCGCCGCGTCGCGGCGCGAGGAGTACGGGATCGCCCAGCTCGAGGCGCTCGCCGACGGCGCGATCCTCGTCAGCACCGAGACGGTGAACTCCTACCCGGCGCTCGACATCGCCCGCGAGCTCGACGCGCGGTTGATCGGCCCCGACCTCGCCGCGGCGATCCGCGTCGCGCTCGACGATCCGCGCGCCGGCTACACGGCCGCCGCGGCGCCGGCGCTCGAGCGCTTCGCCGCCGCAAGCGTCGATCGGATCGTCGCCGAAGAGGTGCTGCCGGCGCTCATCGGCGCCGCTTGAGCTTCGCCTCCAGGGCCGGCCACGGCAGCGTGTTGGCGACCTGCGCGGCGCTCAGCCAGGCGCGCCGCGCAGTCCAGACGCCGTAGCGGAGCACGTCGAAGCCCGCGGGCGAGTGGGCGTCTGAGTTGATCACGATCCCGACGCCGGCGTCCGCCGCGGCACGCGCGTGCACCTCGCTCAGATCGCGCCGGTCGGGGCTCGCGTTGATCTCGATCAGCGTCCCGACCTGCGCGCACGCCGCGAACACCGCGTCGGTGTCGATCGCGTAGGGCGCGCGGCGCTCGATCAGGCGGCCGGTCAGATGACCGAGCGCATCAACCTGCGGGTGGCGGGCGGCGGCGATCACGCGCTCGGTCATCGCGTCGGAGTCCAGGCCGAAGGAGGTGTGAACGCTGGCGATGACCCAGTCGAGCTCGCCGAGCAACCCGTCCTCGTAGTCGAGCGTTCCGTCGGGCAGGATGTTGACCTCGCTGCCGGCGAGCAGGCGGATCCCCTCCGTTCGCGCCTCCGCCTCACGGACCAGCTCGATCTGGCGGCGCAGCTGGTCGGGCGACACGTCGTCACCGAAGCCGTGTGTCGCCGAGTGATCGGTGATCGCCAGATACTCGTAGCCGCGCTCGCGCGCGCCGGCCGCCATCTCCTCGATGCTCGCGCGCCCGTCCGACGCCGTCGTGTGACAGTGCAGATCGCCGCGGATCTCGCCGAGCTCCACGAGCGCCGGCAGCGTCCCGGCGAGCGCGGCCTCGATCTCGCCCCGGTTCTCGCGCAGCTCCGGCTCGATGTAGGGCATGCCGAGCAGCTCGTAGCACTCCGCCTCCTGCGCGCAGTGGTGCGTGAGCGCGGTCGCGTCGTCGAGCAGTCCGTATTCGGAGATGTGCAGCCCGGCGCGAACGGCGCGCTCGCGCAGCGCCGCGTTGTGGGCGGCCGAGCCGGTGAGGTGTTGCAGCAGGTTGCCGAACTGCTCGGGGGCGACGGCGCGCAGCTCGACGACGATGCCGCTGTGCGTGCGCGCGCGGGCGGCCGAGTCACTGGTGCGCGCCGAGCTCTCGATCAGCTCGAGCCCCTCGACGCGCGCCAGCAGCGCGGGGTTGTCGAGCACGATGTCGAGGTCCTTGACGCTCTCGGCTCGCCGGCGCGCGGAGCCGGCCAGCTGCACGCGGGCACCGGCGTCCAGCGCGCTCAGCGCGTCGCACAGCAGTTCCCCCACCGCGAGCGCGCGGTCGAGCACGACGCGGTGACGCGGGCGCTCGGCGGCGCCGGCGTCAAGGGCCGCGAGCATCGACTCCTCGAACTT
>JBEKNK010000064.1:0-15573 GCA_049522915.1 Solirubrobacteraceae bacterium
ATCGACTTCCTGACCCGCACGGGCCAGATCAGCGACGAGCGCCGCCAGGAGTTCATCCTGCTCTCAGACGTGCTCGGCGTCTCGATGCTCGTGATCGGGATCAACCACCCGGTCCCTGACGGCCGGGATCGCCGGCGCGAAGTGGGCGACCACGTGCGGCAGCACGACGGCGTGGGTCTCGGCGTGGGGGAGATCGAGCGCACCGCCGAGAATGTGGCAGATCTTGTGATGCAGGCCACCGCCGACGGCGGCGAAGCACGACCCGGCGAGGTAGGCGCCGAACAGCGTCAGCGAGCGCGCGTCGATGTCCTCGGGATGCTCGAAGGCCTGCGGCGCGCCCTGCGCGAGGGCGGCGATCCCCCGCTGCGCGAGCAGCGTCGTGATCGGGTTCGCGCCGGGAACGTAGAGCGCTTCGACGCAGTGCGCGATCGCGTTCATCGCGCTTGGACCGGTCACGCCGGCGGGCAGCGTCAGGGTCAGCTGCGGGTCATAGATCACGACCTTCGGAAGCACCGTCAGCGACCGGCCGGTGCTCTTGCGCTGCGCCTGAGTCATCCCCCACACCGGGGTCATCTCCGAGCCGGCGTAGGTGGTGGGCACGGCGAGGATCGGCAGCTCGAGCTCGAGTGCGATCGCCTTGGCGGTCCCGGTCGTCGAGCCGCCGCCGACGCTCAGCAGCACGTCGGCTCGCGCCTCGCGGGCGATCGTGCGGGCCTGCTCGGCGACCGCGACCGGCACGTGCGCCCGCACGCCGGTGAAGGTCGCCGCCAGACGGGCGCCCAGCGGCTCGGCCAGTTCCTGCGCGAGCGCCAGCTCCGGCTCGGCGGCGATCAGCAGGACGCGCCGCGCGCCCAGGCGCTCCAGCTCCGCGAGCAGCAGCGAACGCGCGCTGCCCGTGCCGAAGACGACCCGGCCGGGCAGCGCGTCGTAGTTGAAGTCCTCAACCGCGCTCACGCGCTCCGCTTGCTCAACACGCACTCGTCAGTCGCCAGCCGGCCCCTGCGGGGACTAACCGTAGGGGATCGGGATCACCTTTGCCGTCGTCTTCAGTCCGGGCACCATCTTCGAGGTCACGACCCCGAGCTCGTACTTGTAGGTCTTGCCGGGCCGCCACTGCGCGCCCGCGAGCAGCGTCAGCGCGACGTTCGGCAGCGGGCCCTTCGACCAGTCGATGTGACCGACGATCGTGTTCAGCTTGGTCGCCTTGATCGCATCGACGATCGCCGTGTTGCTGTCGAGGTTCGCCGTGCGCGAGAGGACGTTCGCCGCGATCTCGAACATCGCGTGCGTGAAGCCGAGCGGCTGCGTCCACTCACCGTTGTGCTTCTCCCAGGCACTCGAGAGCTGCGCGCAGGTCTGGCCGGTCAGCGAGGAGCTGTAGGGGTGCCAGGGGCTCCACCACAGCTCCGTCGACATGCCGTTGCCGTGGCTGCCGAGCGCATCGACCGCGGCGGGGAACAGCAGCGCCTTGCCGACCGAGGCGATCTTCGGGTTGAAGCCCTGCTGGAGCGCCTGCTGCCAGAAGGTCGTGAAGTCGGGCGGGATCGGGACGCCGGTGACGATCTCGCAGCTGTTTCCCTTGAACTCCGTGAGCTGGGTCGTGAAGTCCATCGTGCCGTCGGCGTAGCGCCCCGGGTCGACGATCGTGTAGCCGGCAGCCTTGTCGGCCGGCGGGAAGCCGGTCGTCGGGCTCGCCCACGCGTTGCCGTCCGCATCGTTGGGCCACAGCGCGCCGACCTGCTTGTTGTTGGGGACCTGCGCCCAGATGTCGAGGAACACGTTGATGATGTCGCCGAGCCCCCAGAAGAAGTGGTAGGTCCACTTGAACGGCGTCGTCGGGCTGCCGTTGCGGCCGAAGAACCAAGCCTGCCAGGGCGCGACCGACGAGATGCACGGCACGCTCGCCGCCTCGCAGATGTCGCAGACCGGGTTGGTGATGTCGGGGGTCCCCTCGACCAGCATCATGTCGATCTGGTGGCTCGAGATCAGGTCCTGCGCCACCATCCCGGCGACGCTCGAGCTCGACTGCGCGTCGGCCGGGAAGATCTCCAGCGGGTGCTTGCTCTTGCCGACCTTGATGCCCTTGGAGAACAGCCTCTGCATCTGCGCGATCGTGTAGGTGTCGCACTGCCCGAAATCGGCGAGGGCGCCCGTGCGCGGCGTCACGTAACCGATCTTCACCGGCCTGGCCGATGCGTAGGCACTGTCGGTGGCCACCCACGGCGCGAGGCCGAAGGCGACGCTGGCGGCGCTGGCGCGCTTGACCAGCGAACGCCGGTTGAGCCCGGCAGCAGTAGGTGAACCATGCCCGCGTTGCGCGAGCCTGTCGTCCCGCTCTTCAGTCATCTCGGACCCTCCTCCGATTGCCGAAAACTCCCCAACGGACGGCGACGCCGGCCGCGCGTCCCATTCTGCGTACGGCCGGTGGGATTGTCAAGCGCGATCCGACATGGCGCAATCGCGTACGACATTGCGCGCCCTTATTGGTGAATCTGCGCGCCCTTTTCGCCCAAACCGCGCGCTTTTTTGGTGGGCGCCGGCAGCTTGCTCCAGTGCGCGCCGCCGGGCGCGGGAGGCGCTCCAGAGGTTTCGGAGACGGACTCCTACAGCAGCACCGGCACGATCTCCTCCCAGTCCCTGAAGCGAGGCTCGGCCTCGCCACCGCGCGCGATCGCGAATCCGTCCTCGAGCCGCAAACCGCCCCACGGCGCGTGAAAGAGCGGGGCGTCGATCGAGAGCGCCATCCCGGGCAGGATCGGCGCGGGCGAGGAGGAGAGGAAGATCGGCGGCTCGAACTCGACCAGCCCCGTGCTGTGCACCGGCACGTAGGGCACCTGGGCCCCCGTGCGTGCGCGCTCGAGCGTCGCGCACAGCGCCGCCGCCGCCTCGCGACCCTCCCGCCCGCCGACCAGCAGCTCCAGCGCCGCCCGCTGGCCGGCGCGCGCGACGTCGATCGCCGCCTGGCGCCGCCGGTTTGGCTCGAACAGGAACGCCCGCGCGAGCGCTGCGTGATAGCCCTCGTAGCGCGGGGCGAGCGTGACCGTGACCATGTCGTCGCGGCCGATCGTGGCGAAGGTCGAACGGGCGAGAATCGGCGCCGTGTTCGCGACGCCGGAGGCGACCATCGTGTCGATGCCGAAGCCCTCGGCGCCGGCGGCGCGCATGACGGCCTCCGCCCGAGCCGCGACCTCGCGCTCGCTGACGCCGGGGCGCAGCGCGTTCGCGACCGCCTCCAGCCCGAGTCGCGCGATCCGGTAGGCCTCGTCGATCACCGCCTGCTCGGCGTCGGTCTTCACGGCCCGCAACGCGTAGGCATGCTCGTCGCCGGAGGCGAGCTCGATCCCGCGAGCGCGCAGCGGCTCGATCGCGCGGCGCCAGACCGGCGCGGGGACCGCGCCGCCACCGAGCACCGCGATCCGCGTCGCGGTGGAGAAGTGCTCGCGCAGCCGCTCAAGGCCGCCGGCGATCGCGATCGTCGGGTACTCCTCGTCGGGGTGCGCGAACTCCTCGATCGCGACGATCTCCTCGATCGCAGCCCGCGCGCTGACCACGGAGGCGTAGCCGATCGACTCGGGCCCGGTGAGGAACAGGACGCCCGGCGCATCCGTCCGCCCGGCCAGCAGCACCGGCTCGAAGTGCGGCGCGAAATCGGTCAGGTAGCGAACGTGATCCGCGCCGGCGACGGCGCGGTCGTCACCAAACGCCAGCCAGCCGTCGAACCCGGCCGCCGCCAGCACGCGCCCCAGCGCGGCCGGGCGCGAGGCCAGCTCCTGGTCGGGGATTCGCGGATGGCTCACCGCGCGCAAGCATCGCAGGCGCCGAGCGCTGCGATCGCGGGCGCCGTCTCGCGCGCCGGCGCTCGAGGGCCCGGCTGCGCGACGATCGCGGGCGCCTCAGGGCGCTCGCATCGGGAAGCGGCGGTGGACCGCCCAGGTGTCGTCCGCGCGCTGCGCGATCAACCATGCCTCGCGCGCGACTGCCCACACGGGGAGGCGAGGCTCGAGCGCGTAGCGCACCTCATCGAACGCGGAGGCGCCGACGGCAACCGTCAGATGGGGCACGATCTCGCGGTGCGCCCCGCCGTAGGGCGGCCGGTCCGGCCAGCGGCGCCAGACCGCCTCGGTCAGAGCAACGAACGGCTCCGCGGGCTCGGGCTCCAGGTACAGCGCATGCTCGAAGCGCGCGACGCGGGAGAGCGCGAACTCGATCGACGCCGTCTCGGCGAAGATCTCGCGCAGCGCGTCCAGGTCGTCCTTGCGCAGGGCCCCGCGCTCGATGAACGGCCCGAGCACCGTGATGTGGGCCGGCACGCCGGCGCGCGCGCTCGGATCAAAGCGCAGGCGATAGGCCGCCACGAGCGGCTCGGCGGCGGGCACGGGAAGGATCAGATGCGTTTCACTCACGGGCGCTGCGCAGCCTCGCGGTCGGGGGCATGCGCTCAGTCTGTCTGTTTCGCGGCGCGTGCGGGGGAAATCGCTGGCGCCGCCGGCTCTGACGCTGCCAGCCGACGGCTGGGGTGAGCTCGGCCCGCGGCGATCCCTACCCGTGTGGCGGTGCTTCACCGCGCGTGAGCGCGCTCACGGCACGCCCCGGCGCACGACCTCGCAGTTCACCGTCGTGTACGCGGCGGGGTTGGAGAGCGTGACGATGTCGTAGCCGGGACCGCAGTTGATCTTGCCGTGGCCGAAGTAGGCGAAGATGTGATCGTTGCCAGGCCCGCCGTAGACCGCGTTGTACCCGTGGCTCGTGTAGATCCAATCGTTGCCCGGACCGCCGTAGAGGACGTCGTGCTGGCTCGTCGGGTTGTCCGGCACCGGGTGCTGGTCGCCCCAGATGATGTCGTTGCCGGCGCCGCCATAGATCGTGTCCGAGCCTGGGCCGCCGAGCAACAGATCGTTACCGGAAGTCCCGCGCAGCACCCCGCCGCCGTTGGCGGCGACGAAAGTGTGGGTTGTGTGCGGCCAGCCCTTGTGGCTGACGTCCCCGGTGGCGCTCGCGACCGCCATTGCCCAGGCCAGGACCGCGAACGCGATCGCCACCCCGTGCACACCTCGCCTCCGTCCACGCCTGGCCCTCCGCGCTGAGAGCGCGTTGGCCTGCCCGCTTCGGCTGGGCTTCCGGGCAGCGGACATGGGGGCGCAAGATAGCAGCGCCTGCCCCGGCGGCGCCGCGGCGGAGCACGCGAGCGAGGCGGCGCGGTGAGCGGCGCAGAGGGTGCCGTGGTACAACACGGCGCGGTGAGGAGGACCGGCCGAATCGTTACGCGAGCGCAGCGGGCGCAACGTGCCTGAGGACGCCGGGATCGCCGCAGTGCCCCTGGGCGGCACCACGCTCGAGGTCGGGCGCATGATCCTCGGCTGCGCGTCGATCGGCGGCTGGCTGGCACGTTGAGCAACGATGATGTCCTCGAGCTCCTCTGCGCGAGGGGCGTGATTCCCGTCGTCGTGGCCGACGACCTCTCCCGCGTGCGCCAGCTCGGCGACGCTCTCAAGTCGGCCGGCCTCCCCGTCGCCGAGGTGACATTTCGCACCACGGCCGCGGTCGATGCGCTTCGCCTGCTCGCCCAGGACCCGGAGCTGCTCGTCGGCGCAGGCACCGTGGTGCGAGGGGAACAGGTCGAGGTGGCCCGCGATGCCGGCGCTCGCTTCGTCGTGATGCCCGGCTTCAGTGCGCGGGTGGTGGAGCGCTGCCGCGCCGTCGGGATGCCGGTGATCCCTGGCGTCGCAACGGCCACCGAGGTCATCGCGGCGCTCGAGCACGACGTCGAACTGCTGAAGTTCTTCCCCGCGGAGGCCAGCGGCGGGGTGGAGGCGATGCGGGCGCTGCACGGGCCATTCCCCGACGTTCGCTTCATCCCCACCGGGGGCGTGACGAGCGCCAACGCGGCCGATTATCTCCGTCTGCCCTCGGTCGTCGCCGTCGGCGGCAGCTGGATGGTCGCGCCCGCGCTCGTGCGCGACGGCGACTTCGCAGCCATCTCAGGGCTTGCTTCGCAAGCCGTTGCAATCGCCGCCGGGGCGCTGGCGTGAGCGGGCTCGCGATCCGCAGCGCCAACGACTGCCGCTATGACCTGGTGGCGCTCGGCGAGGTCATGCTGCGCCTGGATCCCGGCGAGGAGCGCGTTCGGACCGCGCGGGGGTTCCGTGTCTGGGAGGGCGGCGGCGAGTACAACGTCGCGCGCGGGCTGCGCCGATGCTTTGGCATGCGCACCGCGATCGTCACGGCGCTCGCCGACAACGACATCGGGCGGCTGCTCGAGGACTTCATGCTCCAGGGCGGCGTCGACACCTCGCTCGTCCGCTGGGTGCCCTACGACGGTATCGGGCGCACGGTGCGCAACGGCCTCAACTTCACCGAGCGGGGGTTCGGCGTTCGCGGAGCGCGCGGTGTTTCGGACCGCGGCAACACCGCGGCCTCGCAGCTGGCTGCGGGGCAGGTCGACTGGGACCACCTGTTCGGCGAGCTGGGAGTCCGCTGGCTCCACACGGGCGGCATCTTCGCGGCCCTGTCCGAGACGACCCCGCAGGTGCTCGAGGAGGCGGTCGCCGCGGCCGCGCGCCACGGCACGATCGTCTCCTACGACCTCAACTTCCGGCCGAGCCTGTGGCAGGCGATCGGCGGCGTGCAGCGGGCACGCGAGGTGAACCGCCGGCTCGCGCGCAGCGTCGACGTGATGATCGGCAACGAAGAGGACTTCACGGCCTGCCTGGGCCTCGAGGTCGAGGGCACCGACGCCAACCTCAGCGAGCTTGACAGCGGATCGTTTCGCGCGATGATCGAGCGGGCTTCGGCGGAGTTCCCCAACTTCAAGGTCATCGCGACCACGTTGCGGGCCGTGCGCAGCGCAACCGTCAACGACTGGGGCGCCATCGCATGGTCCCGCGACGGAGGATTTGTGGAGGCGACAGCTCGCCCCGGGCTCGAGATCCTCGACCGCGTCGGCGGCGGTGACAGCTTCGCCTCCGGGCTCATCTACGGGCTCATGGAGCTGGGCGATCTCCGCCTCGCCGCGGAATACGGCGCGGCGCACGGCGCGCTCGCGATGACGACACCCGGCGACACGTCGACGGCGACCCTCGCCGAGGTCAAGGCGCTCGTCGGCGGCGCCGGCGCCCGGGTCCAGCGCTAGGCGCCAGCGGGCAGCCATCGCGAGCGGCGCCGGATGGCAGGCCGGGCCGATCGGTTCGTGCTAGCGGGCAGCCATCGCGAGCGGCGCCGGATGGCAGGCCGGGCCGATCGGTTCGAAGGACTTGTAGCCGAGTACGAATTCGCGGTGGCCGAGTAGTTCGGAGGCGCTGAGGCCTCCGGCGGCGACCTTCACGACCAGGTCGCAGATCTCGCCGGCAACCTCGTCGAGCGTGCCCTCTCCGGTGAGGATGCGTCCCGCGTCCACGTCCATGTCCTCACTCATGCTGGCGTAGGTGTCAGGGTTCGCGCAGACCTTGATGACCGGCGCGAGCGCCGATCCGACAACCGATCCGCGTCCGGTCGTGAACAGGATCACGTGCGAGCCACAGCTGATCAGCTCCGCGATCTCGACACTGTCGTTGATGTTCGGAAAGCCCCAGCGGGCGTCCCCGTCGGGCACGACATCGAGCAGGTAGAGGCCGCGATCGTCGGGGAGGTCACCCGGCTTGATGAGCCCCCGCACCGGGCCGCGCCCGCTCTTGCTATAGGCACCGAGCGACTTCTCCTCGATCGTCGTCAGCCCGCCCGCCGCGTTGCCGGTGGCGAAGCTCGGATAGCCCATCGCGATGCTGTAGCGCCCCGCCTTCGCAACGGCTTCGCGCAGCTCGGCGCCGAGCGCAGGCGTCGCCGCGCGCCTGGCGAGATCGTCCTCGCAGCCGACCATCTCGAGCGTCTCCTCGAAGATGCAGGTCGCTCCCTGGGCGACGAGCGTGTCGAAGGCTCGTCCCACCGTGGGGTTCGCCGTCAGTCCACTCGTTCCGTCGCTGCCACCGCAAACCGTCCCGACGGTCAACTCGCCGATCGACATGGTGACGCGCTCGGCCTCCGCGAGCATCGCGAGCTGCGTCTGCACCCACGCCCGCCCGGCGGCCACCGTGCTGCGCGTGCCCCCGCGCTCCTGAATGACCAGCGTCTGCACCGGGCGCCCGCTGTCGGCGACGAGAGCGTGCAACTCCTGGCGTGGGAGCGACTCGCAACCAAGCGACACCAGCAGCACCGCACCGACGTTCGGATGCGTGCACAGGCGCGAGAGCATTCGGAACGCGTACTGGTTCGGGTAGCAGCCGGGGAACCCCACGACATGAACGCCATCCTCGCCGTAGGGGTTTGCGATCTCCCTCGCAACGTGGTGCGCGCACTCGACCAGGTAGGCCACGGCGACGAGGTTGCGGACTCCCTTGCGCCCGTCGGCGCGCAGATAGGCGGGCCACTCAGTCCGCGCTGTGCTCGCCATTGCGGGCCTCCTGAACCTCGGTCGCGATGTAGTCGCTGCGCAAATTGTGCGAGTGGACGTGCTCGCCGGGAGCAATTGCCTGCGTCGCGGTCCCGATCGGGACGCCGACCTTGATGACCCGCTCGCCGGCGGCGATCGGCACCGCGGCAAGCTTGTTGCCGACGTCGAGATGCGACGGCATCAGCCATTGGCGGCCGTCCAGTCCCCCGAAGGACTCACCTTCGTCGACGTGGCGCGTGAGAACAACGACGTTGTCGTGGGTGCCGAGCCGCACGAAGGGCGCTCGAGCGGCGCCGTCCGCAGCCCGCGACGAGCTGCTCAACGCCGGTTCATCCCCGTCGAACATGGCGACCGCCGCAGCGCCGGCTGGAAATTGATGTCGAAAGCCCGATCACGCTCGCCCCTAGAGGACCCGGTAGCGGCTCCACACCGATGCCAGGGTCGCTCCGCCCTGGAGCTCCTCCGGGACCTCCGTCTCTCGCGTGGCCCGCTCGTTGGCGCGAGCGAAGACCTCAGCCTCGACGTCGGCCGGCACGACCACGACGCCGTCGTCGTCCGCCAGCACGAAGTCGCCCGGGTTGACGAGCACGCCGCCGCATACGAGCGGCCGGTCGGTGCCGGTGATCTCCATCCGCGCCCGATAGTCGATCGGCCTTGTGCCGGCCGCGAACACTGGGAAGCCGAAGGCGCGGATCCGGTCGCTGTCGCGCGCGTATCCGTCACAGACGACGCCGGCGGCTCCGCGTCCGATTGCAGCAGCGGAGAAAAGCTCGCCCCAGAACGCGCTGCGGGTCGAGCCCCCCGAAGCGATCACAACGACCGTCCCCGGTGCGAGGCCGTCGATGAATTCGATCGCGGCGCCGTAGGGCTCGTCGGCGTCGTGGTCGACGGGCGCGAACTGAACGGTGGTGGCGCGGCCAGCCGCGCGGCGGACCGTTGAAAGGGGCGCGATCGCCGCGTCCATCACCTGATGCCGACGCCCAACCGCATCCAGCGCGTCGGCCAATTGGGCTGTCGAGACCGTGTGATCGAGTTGTTCGCCTGCTACAGCCATCCGACAGCTTGTAGCAGACCGGCGCGACGAGGGCCCGCAACCGACACCGCAGGCGGTCGCGGGCGATTCGCTCCGCTCTCGCGCTCGCGGCAGAGCCGCCGATCAGCCTCGCCGTTCCGCGCTCAGCCAACCGTCAGGAAACCATGGCGCGCATTCGTTTCGCCCCAGCAGTCGCGGTGCTCACATTCCTCCTCTGCGGCTGCGGCGGCCCAAGCGCAACGGCACGTTTCGCCGCAAAGGTCAACGCACTCTGTGCGAGCACGAACCGGCAACTCGGCGCGATTGCGACGCCCGGCAAGGCGGTCGCCGGAACGCCGGCGGCCCTGCTCGCGAAGCAGGCCGCTCTGGTCGCGGCGGAGGTTCCGATCGACGAGGCCGAGATGCGCAAGCGCGGATCGCTCAACGCCCCCGGCAGCGAGCGCCCCGCCTACGACGACGCGGTTGCCGAGGCTCGAAGCGACGTCGCGCTGCTGCCGACGATCGAGGCGGCGCTCGGCGGCAAGAGCACCGCCGGCCTGACCGCGATCAAAGAGCAGAGCAGCGCGCTCAGCGACATCGCGGTCGCCGGGATGAAGCGGTTGGGCCTCGGCCAGTGCGCGCGCAACCTCTGAACGACGCGTTGCCTCGACGACGGGCCGCTAACAGGCAGCGGGCGTCCTGCCGATAACTTGGCACGCTCGCGCAACCGGGTCTCCGGGTGTCGCTCGCGCGCGCCGGTTGGCCCTTCAATGCCAACCGAAGCGGAGCCGACATGCAGACGATCCCCGAGCGCCCCATCGACTCCCAGCACGCGCGGAGCGCCCGCACACGCGAGCCAGCCCCGGCGTCGCTTCCGTCGAGGCAGCGGTAGTCGAATGGGCGGATCGCATCGACAACTTGATCCGACGCCGCCGGCGCGCGAGCCTCGCAGAGGCGGCACGAACCGGGCGAGCGATCGCGACGCGACCCCGGCGCTCGGCGCCGGGCCGTCCACCCCAGAGGCGGTCGGCCGCTTCGGCAGCTGGGACTGGGACCTCACGACCGACACGATGCAGTTGTCTGATCGCACCTGTCAGATCTTCGGCATACAGCCGCTCACACCCGTCTCGCGCGAGCAGATGCTCGAACTGGTGCATCCGCAGGACCGAGCCGGCGTCGCCGAGGTACTCGCGACGGCGCGCACGACACGCCGCGGGTTCGCGCACGAGTACCGCGCGCTGCGAGGGGACGGAACCGTGCTCGTGATCGAACTCAACGGTGAGTTGGTGCTCGACCCAGGCCAGCGCGCGCCAAGGCTGCTGGGCACGGTGTCGGACATCACCGACCGCCGCCGGGCGGAGACCGAGCGGCGGAACCTCGCGACGGTGCTCGATTCCTCAGACGATGCGATCACCACGTGCTCGCTCGACGGAGTCTTCCTGACCTGGAATCGCGGCGCCGAGAAGCTGTACGGCTACACCGCCGAGGAGGCGATCGGCCAGCCGCTGGATCTGATCATCCCGGTCGGCGAGCGCGCCAAGGAGCACCTCAACTGGGAGCGCCTGATCAACGACGAGCCTGTCAGATCACTCGAAACGGTGCGTCTGACCAAGGACGGGCGAACGGTCGTCGTCGCCGTCACGCGCTCGCTGATCATCGACGCGACCCGTGGTGTGATCGGCGTCGCCTCGGTTGGGCGCGACATCACCGAGCACAAGCGGGCGCAGGCGCTGCTCGCCGCAGCGCATGCCGATGCCGTCGCCGCATCGGAGTTGAAGTCGCGGTTCCTGGCGAACATGAGCCACGAGATCCGCACCCCGATGAACGGCGTGATCGGCATCAGCGAACTGCTGCTCGGCACCGAGCTCAGCGCCGAGCAGCGCTCCTACGCCGAGCAGATAGCCCGCTCCGGCGAGGACATGATGCGAATCATCAACGACATCCTCGACATCTCGAAGATCGAGGCCGGCCAGCTCGAGCTCGAAGTGCGCGACTTCAACCTCCACGAGGCGATCGAGCACGCCTGCGCGCTCGCCGGCCTGGAAGCGCGCGCGAAGGGGTTGGCGCTCGAAGTGCAGATCGCCGCCGGCGTGCCCCGGCGAGTGCACGGCGACGGCCAGCGCCTCTGCCAGGTGGTGCTGAATCTCGTTTCCAACGCCGTCAAGTTCACGCAACAGGGAACGGTCGCGGTCCGCGCCAGCCGGGCCGGCGGCGCGCGGATCCGAATCGAGATCGCCGACACCGGAATCGGAATCGAGCCGCATGCGCTGCACCGCATGTTCGAGCCGTTCACGCAGGCTGACGCCTCGACGACGCGCCGCTACGGCGGCACCGGGCTCGGGCTGGCGATAGCGCGTGACCTGGTCGGCCTGATGGGCGGGCGGATCGGCGCCGAGAGCCAACCGGGCCAAGGCAGCACCTTCTGGTTCGAGCTCGAGATGGCCGCCGCGGACAACCGTGAGCCCGCGTCCCGGACGCCGGCGCGGGCGAATGCCTCGGCGGGCCGCCAGGGCGCCGCGACGCCGCTCGAGCTCGTGCCCGACCTGGGGCGAACCGTCGCTCCGGTGTCAGGCGAGCAGGCGATCGCAGGCTAGGCACCGACCAGCGCACGTGAGGCGCCGGGGGGCGTAGCATTTCAGGCTCCGTGACGGCACTGGGAATCGTCCTGCTGCTGCTGGGCGCGACGCTGATCGTGGTTGAGACGCACGTGCCGTCGCTCGGGTTTCTCGGAGCGCCGGGCGTCGCCGCGCTGGTGGCCGGATCGGTGCTGGCCGTCAGCGGACTCGGCGGCGGGCTCGGTCTGGTCGTGGCGGTGGCGCTCGTGCTCGCGCTGAGCTCGATCTCTGGGCTCGCCCTGGCCTATCGCAAGGGATCCGCGGCGCGCCGCAGGCGCGTGCGAGCCGGGGCAGAAGCCCTGGTCGGTCAGCGAGCCGTCGTGCGCAGTTGGGGCGAGCGCGGCGGACGCGTGCTGCTCGAGGGGACGCTCTGGCGTGCGCGCCGCGCCTGGCCGGAACTGGAGCAGGGACACATCCAGGAGGGCGACGTCGTCGTCGTCGAACACCTCAGCGGCCTGACGCTCGCAATTCGTAACGCCGAGGACTGGGAGCAGACGGCGTGATCGCGGCGATCATCGTCGTAGTGGTCGTCCTCGCCGTGCTCGCGGCAACGGCGGCGGCGGCTTCGGTGCGGGTCCTTCGCGAGTACGAGCGCGGCGTCGTGTTCCGTCTTGGCCGCCTGATGGAGCAGCGCGGGCCGGGCCTGGTGACGATCGTCCCGGGAATCGACCGCATGGTGCGGATCAGCCTTCGCACGATCACGCTGACGGTGCCGCCGCAGGAGGTGATCACGCGCGACAACGTTCCCGTGCGAGTCACCGCAGTCGCCTACTACCGCGTGGTCGACCCCAACAGGGCCGTGGTCCAAGTCCAGAGCTACGGCGATGCGACTCTCCAGATCGCCCAGACCACGCTGCGCTCGGTGCTGGGCGGCGCTGAGCTCGACACCCTGCTCGGCGAACGCGAACGGCTCAACGAGGCGCTTCAGCACGTGGTCGACACCCACACCGAGCCGTGGGGGATCAAGGTCACTGCTGTCGAGATCAAGGATGTTGAGATCCCGGAGCGGATGCAGCATGCGATCGCGCGCCAGGCCGAGGCCGAGCGCGAGCGCCGCGCGAAGATCATCGATGCCGAAGGCGAGTTTCAGTCGGCCGAGAAGCTTTCGCAGGCGGCCGACGTGATCAGCCAGAACCCGGTCACGATTCAGCTGCGCTACCTGCAGACACTGCGCGAAATAGGGTCGACACAGAACTCGACGGTTGTCTTCCCGATCCCGATCGACCTGATGAAGCCGGCACTCGACGCGCTGGCGCGCACGTCCGGCCCTCCGGCTCAGGCGTCCAGCGATGAAACGGGCGTCGCCGCCAACGGTGCACTCGCGCCGACCCCGGGGCGCGGCTTGGAGATCGGGGCATCGGAAGGCGCGACGCCGGGTCACCGTGTCGCCGCAAGAGCGGTGGCGCCTCGCGGACCCTCGAAGGCGTCGCCCAAAGCTTGAACGGCCGTCGGCGCTGGGGCGACCGCGCCGGAGGCTCTGAGGCAAAGCTCACACTCGCTTGAGCTCGCGTTTGCCTGCCGTCGGGATGCTGTCCGCGTGAGCGCACTCACCGATCACACCGGAGCCGACGCACCGCGCCCGAGCCCGCGCGCGGAGCGCGGAAGACGGCGTCGAGTTCATTCGCTCGCGGACACGAGCAGCGCCGCCCACCTGTTCTCGGTCCCACGCCCGGACCCAGGCGGGGCTCCGCGCCCCGACTCCGACGGCCGGACCAACCCGGGCGAGCCGGCCGGGGCCGTGCGCGCGCAGAACGCCGAACTGCTGATGCGCATGCGCCGGCTCACGCCGGTGCTCGTGAGTCTGGCGCGCGAGCTTGCCATCGCACGGCGGGAGGGCGCAGCGCTCCAGCGCGAGAACCGCCGGCTGCGCTCGCAAGTCGCATCACTTGAAGAACGCGGGGCTGGCGGCCACGGACAACCCGCGGCGACGCCGGGCAAGCCGCGCCAGCGCGCGTCCGAGCGAATCCCTGGCTGAGCGGCCGGGGCGGCAGATCGCGGGCCGCGGCCTCAGCCGCGCGGCGCGCGCAGGAAGGTTTCGACAGCCGCGGCGATCCCGCCGGCGATCACCTTCTGGCCCGCGGAGCTGTCGGCAATCGTTCCCTCCAAGGGATCCGTGATGTAGAGCGGCTCGATGACGGCGCCCGGCATCTCGCTCGGCGTTGAGAAGTAGCCGGCCTCGGCTGGACCGATCAGAAGCAGGTGGTCGTAGGCGGCAGACTGTGCAGCGAGCCCGCCGTCGGCGGGGTTGCCGGAGGAGGACCCCAACCCGCTGTCGGACAGCACGCCGTCGTCGGGGATCCCCCAGCCGCGCGCGTTCATCGCGTTCAGGACGTCGCGCTGGAGCAGGTTTGCGAGCCTCATATCGGACGCCGCGAAGGGCCTCGCGCTGTCGTAGGCGGTCAGACTGCCAGCGGTCTGCGGCACTCCGCTTGCGTCGAGGTAGATGCCGACCAACACGTTCGCCTTGGCCAGGTTGGCACACACGTCCCGGGCGGCCACGTCATCGTGAGCCCCGCGGAGCGAGAGTTCGCCATTCGACACCTCCGTCGGGCGCAGCCGGACGACGGTCGAGTTGGCGGTGCGTGACACGACAACGCGGAAGCCGTCAGCTCGCAGCAGCGACATCGCGTCGAGTTCGACTCGAAGCGTCTCGGTGGCCTCGGTGATCGTGCGCCCGCTCTCCGTCGTGCCGACGCCGCCGGGATCGATGCCACCGTGGCCCGCATCGAGGAACACCGTCTCGCCGCGGTTGCCCGCTGTTGGCGCGAACGCCATGCACGCCCCGGGCGCGAACGCCGACGCGTCGAGTGGCCGGCCCCCGCCGGACGCGCCGGACACGACTCGACCCCAGCCGAGCGCGACGGCGCCGACGCCCAGCATGCCGACCACGAGCCACGCCGCCATTCGTCGCCGGACACGTGGAGCGCTCCTGCGCGCCGAGGTCATTGCCGCAATGCTCGCCGACTCGCTTTAAGGCGGCCTTACCGGCCGGCGAGAATTTCCTCACGCTCGCCTCGGCGCGGATTCGGCGGAGGTGCGTCGACTTGCGTCGCGTGTGTGAGTATTGCCCAATGGACGCTGCTCACCGGTTGCGGACCGCACGGCTCGGTGCGCAGCGGCTGACGCCGGCGACGGCGTGCGCGAACGCTGAGGAGGCAGCGCTCGCTGTTATCGGTGTGCAGGCGCAGGACCTGCGGGCCGCGTCTCTCGCGCTGCGCTCACGTGTGCCGGGCCTCACGCGCGCCGCAGTCCGCGCCGCGCCGCTTGTGCGAACGTGGACCGTGCGCGGGACCGTGCACCTGATCGCGGCGTCAGACCGCCCGTGGCTACACGCGCTGGTGGCTGAGCGCAACGCTCGGGTGTTTGGCGCGAGGTTCGAGCGCTTCGGGATCGTTGCGGAGGTCAAGGCGATGCGCAGGGACGCCGTTGAGCTCTGTGGTGAGATGCCTCGCGACCGCGCGTCGCTGCTGCGCGCCCTCGTCGAGCGCGGCCACCGCTCGCTCGAGCAAGGCCCGATCAACACC
>JBEKNK010000065.1:0-15524 GCA_049522915.1 Solirubrobacteraceae bacterium
CGCAGGCCGTCGATCGTGTTGACGGCGATCGGGAAAAAGGTGACGAGCGCGATCACGATCAGCTTGGGGCGGATGTCGAAGCCCGTCCACAGGACGACGACGGGGGCGAGCGCCGGGATCGGCACCATCTGCGAGACGACGAGCCAGGGGTAGATCGCGCGCTCGAGCAGGCGCGAGCTCGAAACCGCCGTCGCGAGCGCGATACCGACTACGATCGCGACGCCGTAGCCGAGCAGGATCTCCGACAGCGTCGTCCCGGCGCTCGACAGGAGCAGACTGCGATCGCGAACAAGCGCCCGCCCCACCTCGACGGGTGAGGGAAACACGCCCTCGCGGACCCCGGACACGGCGACGTAACCCTGCCATGCCAGCACGAGCGCGACGCCGACGAGGAGCGGCGGCAGCAGACGACCGACGATCCCGCTGCGCGCACGCGCACGCGCGGCGCGCGGTCGCGGCTCCAGGCGCCCGCCGAGCGCCAGCGCCAGGCGTGTCGGCGTCGTGCTCACGCGGCCCGTCCGCCGAGCGCCAGAGCCAGCCGTGTCCGCGTCGTGCTCACGCCGCCCCCAGGGCGGCGCGGGCCTCTTCGCGCAGCGGCGCGAGCAGCTGCGCCTTCAGCCGCGCGAACTCCGCTGTCGCCGTCAGCTCGAGCGTGCGCGGGCGCGGCAGCGCCACCGCGACCTCGGTCGCCACCCGGCCCGGGCGCCCCGACATCACGTAGACGCGGTCTGAGAGGAAGACGGCCTCCTCGACGTCGTGGGTGACGAGCAGGATCGTCTTGCGGTCGGCCTCCCAGACGCCGAGCAGCCATTCGCGCATCGCCTCGCGGGTCAGCGCGTCCAGCGCCCCGAAGGGCTCGTCGAGCAGCAGCACCTCGCGCCCCGCCAGGAACGTCCGCAGCAGCGCGGCGCGTTGGCGCATCCCGCCGGAGAGCTCGGACGGGCGGCGGTCCTCGAAGCCGGCGAGACCGAAGCGCCCGACCTCGCTCAACGCGCGCTCGCGCGCCGCCGCACGCGTCACGCCGGAGAGCTCGAGGCCGACCGTGGCGTTCTGAAGCGTCGTGCGCCACGCCATGAGCAGGTCGCGCTGGGGCATGTAGCCGACGCGCCCGAGCAGGCCGCCGGGCGGAGAGGCGCCGTCGAGTGCGATCTCGCCGGCGCTCGGAGCGAGCAACCCGGCGAGCATCGCGAGCAGCGTCGACTTGCCGCAGCCGCTCGGCCCGACGATCGAGACGAACTCGCCGTCGGCCAGTTCGATCGAGACGTCGGCGATCGCCTCGACGCCGCCGGGGAACCGCTTCGCGAGTCCCGCAGCGGCGAGCTTCATGGCAAAAACGCGTTGGTGCCGAATTGCGCGACGCTGACCGGACGCGTGACGAGGCGGTTGCGGACGAGCCAGCGCGAGAGCGCCGCGATCCTCGAGGGCACGAGCGTGCCGTCGGGGACACCACCCGCGTCGAAGATCGGCAGGTACTCGGCAAGCGACGCGCTCGCGAGCCTGCGCTCGATCGAGGGGTTGGCCGCCAGCAGCTCATCGAGGCTGCGCCGGGGATCGCGCAGCGTGTCCTGGTAACCGTGGACCGTGGCGCGGACGAACGCCCGCACGAGCCCCGGGTCGCGCCTGATCAGCGAGCGCGTCGTGAACGCGACGAGCCCGGGATAGGCGGGCCCGCCGCCGGCGTCGAGCTTGAAGACCGTGATCGGGTAGCCGCTGGCCTGCAGCGTGACGCCGTCGTCGGGCCAATAGCCCGTGAACGCCGCGATCTTGCCGGCCTCGAGGTCGGCGACGCCGTCGAAGCCGATCGTCACCACGTGCACCTTCGCCGGGTCCCCGCCGGCGTGGGCGACGACCGTGTCGAGCACCGCGAGGTCGGAGGGCACGCCGGTGATGCCGACGGTCTTGCCGACCAGGTCCGCGGCGGAGCGCAGGTGCTCGCTCGCGAGCGCGATCGGCGCTCCGAGCGGGCGCTGGACGATCGCCATGATCGCCTCCGCGTCCCGGCCCTCGGCGATCTGCTGGGCCACGTCGATCCCGTCGGCGAGGCCGAACTGTGCCTTGCCGGCGTCGATCAGCTCGAGCGTCGTCGAGGTGGAGCTGGGCGGGATCACGGTCAGATCGATGCCGGCGCGGCGGTAGTAGCCGGCCGCGAGCGCACGGTAGATGCCGGCGTGGACCGCGTTGGGCACGAAGTCGAGCACCAGCGTGGCGTGGACGAGGCCCGCCGATGAGCCGGCGCCGCAGCCGGCGAGCGCAGCCGCGGCGAGAACGGCGGCGAGGATGCGGGTGCCGAGAGCGTGCATTGCGCGGCCTGGGATGATCCCGCAACCGCGCGCACCGCGCGCGCCACCCTCGCCACCCGTGTTCAGCCGCCTTCCCCCCGAGTATCGCCCCTACATGCGCCGCGTCGTGATGCTGATGGTGTTCGCCGCCGCGCTCGGTATCGTGCTCGCGCTCGTGCTCCCCGCCGGGCATCACAAATAGCGCCGCGACGGCCGCCGCGGCGCCCGTGCACGGATCGCCCGCCGCCGCTAGCTCGACGCGGCGCGACGGTAGAGCCGCACCGACAGCGGCACGAACACGACCACGATCCCGACGCACCACACCAGCGCGAGCCAGGCGTTCGAGCCAACCGGAACACCCAGGCTCCAGGCGCGCACCGCGTTGATGATGTGGGTTATCGGCTGGTTGTTGGCAAACGCACGCAGCCCGGCCGGCATCGACGCGGTCGGGACGAACGCGCTCGAGGCGAAGGTCAGGGGAAACAGCCAGATGAAGCCCGCGGACTGAACCGCCTCGACGTTGCGGACCGCGAGTCCGACGGTCGCGCCGATCCAGGAGAAGGCGAAGCTCATCAGCAGCAGCAGGCCGATCGCGCCGGCGATCTCAAACCCGCCGCCCTGCGGGTCGAAGCCGACCAGCAGACCGACACCGAACATCACCGCGACGACGAAGATGTTGCGTACGAGGTCCGAGAGGGTACGCCCGAGCAGCACGGCGGCGCGCGACATCGGCAGCGAGCGGAAGCGGTCGATCAGCCCGGCCTGGAGATCCTGGGCCATCCCGACGCCGGTTGTGAAGGAGCCGAACGCCACGGTCTGCACGAACACGCCGGCCATCAGGTAGTTGACGTAGGAGACGCCGGGCGGCAGCTTGATCGCCCCGCCGAAGACGTAGCGGAAGAGCAGCACGAACATCACCGGCTGGATCGTCGAGAAGATCAAGAGCTCCGGGTTACGTGGGATGTGGCGAAGCGCGCGCTCGGTCAGCACGATCGCGTCGGAGACCTGCCAGTACAGCCAGCCGTGGCGCTGGGCGTCGGTGTTCACGCCGCCTCCTCCTCGTCGTCCTGCGCGCCGTGGCCGGTCAGCGTCAGGAAGACGTCGTCGAGCGTCGGGCGGCGCACCGCGAGATCCTCGATCGAGATCCCGGCGGCGTCGAAGTCGCGCACGACGTCGGCGAGACGACGCGCGCCGCCCTCGGCCGCCGCCGACAGATGACCGGTGTCCGGCTCGATCCGCACCGAGCCGTCGACGTGGGGCGCGAGTGCCGCGGCCGCGGCGTCGAGGTCCGAGCCGCGCGCCAGGGTCAGCTCGATCCGCTCGCCGCCGACCTGGCGCTTGAGCTCATCGGCGGTGCCGACCGCGATCGTCCGGCCGCGCTCGATCACGGCGATGCGGTCGGCGAGGAAGTCGGCCTCCTCGAGGTACTGGGTCGTCAGCAGCAGCGTCGCGCCGCCCGCGCGCAGCTCGCTGATCAGGTCCCACATCGACAGCCGGCTGCGCGGATCAAGGCCCGTCGTCGGCTCGTCGAGGAACAGCACCGGCGGGGTGACGATCAGCGAGGCTGCCAGGTCAAGGCGCCGGCGCATGCCGCCGGAGTAGGTGCGGGCGGGCCGGTTGGCGGCGTCGGAGAGGCCGAACTGCTCGAGCAGGTCGGCCGCCCGCGCCCTGGCGCGCGACCGTGTGAGCCGGTACAGGCGTCCCACCATCTCGAGGTTCTCACGCCCCGTCAGCAGCTCGTCCACCGCCGCGTACTGCCCGGCGAGGCCGATCTGGGAACGCAGGCGGTTCGCGTCGCGGACGCAGTCGAGGCCCGCCACCTCGGCGTGGCCGCTGTCGGGCTCGAGCAGCGTCGTGAAGATCCGCACCGCCGTCGTCTTGCCGGCGCCGTTTGGGCCGAGCAGTCCGAACACGGTGCCGGGGGCGACCTCGAGGTCGAAGCCGTCCAGCGCGCGCGTCCTGCCGAAGTTCTTGACCAGGGCGACCGCAGAGATCGCCGGGCGGTTGGTGACGAGCGTCATCCGCGGCGGGACCCTACCGGTCCCCCACGCGGCGCGCCTCTAGCTGCCGGCGGCGATCCCGATCGGGCAGCTGACGCCGGTGCCGCCCAGGCCGCAGTAGCCGTTCGGGTTCTTCGCCAGGTACTGCTGGTGGTAGGACTCGGCGTAGTAGAACGGCCCGGCGGCGGCGATCTCGGTCGTGATGTCGCCGTAGCCGCCCTCGCCGAGCATCGCCGCGTAGGCGTCGCGCGTGCGCAGCGCCGCCGCCTCCTGCACGCCGCCGTGGCAATAGATCGCGGAGCGGTACTGGGTCCCGACGTCGTTGCCCTGACGCATGCCCTGGGTCGGGTTGTGGTTCTCCCAGAACAGGCGCAGGATCTCCTCATAGCTGGTCGCCGCTGGATCGAAGACCACCAGCACCGCCTCGGTGTGGCCGGTCGAGCCCGAGCAGACCTCCTCGTAGGTCGGGTTCGGCGTGAAGCCGCCCGCGTAGCCGACGGCGGTCGTATAGACCCCGGCGGCCTGCCAGAAGACGCGCTCGGCCCCCCAGAAGCAGCCCATCCCGACCACCGCGGTCTCGAAACCGGCCGGGAACGGCGGGCGAAGCGGCGTGCCGAGGACGAAGTGGCGCTCGGGGACCGGCATCTCGCGCCCACGGCCGGGCAGCGCCGACTCGGCCGTGATCATGCGCGTCTTGTCCTTGAAGAGATCGGCGAGAAAGCTCATGCGATCAGCATACGCGCCGCGGCAGGCCGGCGAAGCGACGGCCCCACTAAGACGGTGACGCGGTGCCGGCGACGCGCTGGCGCAGCGTGCCACGCAGGGCACGCGCGGGGCTCGCGCGCAGGCGCTCGAGGATGCGCCGCTCCTGCGCCTCGGTCAGCCGCTCGGAGTCGACGGCCTCATCGAGGATCGGCCGGGCGATCGCGGGCGCCGCGCGCCGGACCGCGGCGAGTGCCTCGCGCAGCGTGCGGCGGGCGTCCTGGCTGACGTCGGCCGGATCCTCGCCGGCCGACGTGGGGTCGCTCAGTTCGAGCAGCATGCTGTGGCGCTCGGCGCGGGTGATCGTGCCGTCGGCGACGGCGCGGTCGAGGATCGGCGTGGCGATCGAGGAGGCGCTCGAGGCGATCGCCTCGATCACGCGCTCGAGCACGGCGCGCGCCGCGGGCGAGTAGGTCTCGTCGCTCTCGGGCGCCGGCGGGCGCTCCGCGGCGACCGACCCGAACACGGCGATCCGGCGAGACGGCGTATGCGCGGCGGCGTCGGTCATCTGGCTCCTCTCGATTGGACCCGGCGAGTCTCTCGAGCGCTGGTCAGAAAACGCTGAAGACAGATGAAGAGTTGTCGAATTTTATGTGGGCTCGGATCTGGCGATCCTGCGCCCGTTCGGGGTTCGCGCGTGGCTTGACGGCGTCGTGGGCGGCGGCGGACGAAACTCGGTGGCGAGCTTAAGCGAGCCCCTGAAGATCAGGCTGTCAGAGCGATCGCGCCGATCACCAGCGCGATGCCGGTGGCGTCGGCCGGCGAGGGCAGCTGGCCGAGCACCACGAGGCCCATCAGCGTCGCGGTCGCCGGCAGCAGCGCGAGCATCATCGCGAAGCGGTGGCGGCGCAGGCGGGCCATCGCGAGCTGCTCGAGCGAGTAGGGGACGACGGTCGAGGCGACGGCGACGATCAGCGCACGCAGGAAGAGGCCGGTGTGCGTGAAGGCCGGTCCGGAGTGCCAGACGAAAGCCGGCGCGAGCACGACGGCGCCGATCGCGAGGCCGGCGGCCAGGCCGTCCTGGGGGCGAAGCTCGGAGGCGAGCGCGAGGCGGTGGCCGAAGACGATGTAGCCGGCCCAGCCGATCCCGGCGGCCAGCGCCCAGGCGACGCCGACGGCGTTGCCCGCGAGGTGCAGGCCGCTGAGCAGCCCGACGCCCGCGACCAGCAGTACCAGGCCGGCGATGTCCCGCCGCCGGCGCGACCCGATCGCCGCAACGCCAACCGGACCGACGAACTCGATCGCGACCGCCGTGCCCAGCGCGAGATGCGCGATCGCGAGGTAGAAGGCGACGTTGACGAGCGAGATCGTGACGCCGAAGGCAGCGGCGCCCAGCAGGCGACGGCGCGTCCAGGTGCTCTGCCAGGGGCGTCGCAGGGCGAGCAGGACCGCAGCGGCAAGCAGCGAGCGAACCCAGGCCAGCGACGCCGGGGCGACATGGTGGAAGAGCACGACGGCGACGCCGGCCCCGGCGTACTGCGAAAACGCGCCGAGGATGACCAGCAGCTGCGGTGGCGGTAGCGGCGCGCTCGTGCGCGGGCCCGCTCGCCCGCCCTGCTTGGAGTCCATCCGAGGGTCAATCCCCCGCGAGGCGGTAGGCGAGCGCCTCGAGCGCCAGCTCCTCGGTGACGTTCAGCGCGAGCCGCTCGCGCGTGTCGGCGACCAGTTCCAGTGCGCGGTGAAGCGCGCGCGGGGTGCGCCCGGCGGCGGTCTCCTGGAGTTCGGCGAGCCGGTCGGTGGCGTGGACCAGCTCCCCGGCGCCCTCGAGCAGCATGCCGGCGTCGCGGTACCACAGCTCGACGAGCCCCAGGCCGATGTCGAGCGTGCCGGCGGAGCTGCGGCGCTGCGCGCGCTTGAGGCGCTCGGCGTGCTCGCGTTCGTGGCGCGCGCGCTCGGAGCGCGCGACGAACTCGAGCTCGTCGCGATGGCGCTGCTCGAGCTCGCCGGTGCTGCGCTCGCCGGCGCGCTTGGCCAGCTCCAGCAGCGCCATCCACGGGCGCTCCGCGAGCTCCCCGCGCAGCGCCCCGACGGCGAAGCTCTGCGCGGCCGCGCGCAGCGCCGGTCCCTCGCCGAGGGCCAGCGCGACGGCCCGCTCGCCGTCGCCGAGGGCGAGCCGCCCGCATGCCGCGGCACTGGCGGCATCGACGCCCTGGGCCTGCAGGAGCTCCGCGAGCCGCGCCGCGCTCGGCGCCTCGAAGCGAACGAGCTGGCAGCGCGAGAGCACCGTCGGCAGCACCTCGCCCGGGCGCGAGGTGGTCAGGATCAGGTGCGCGAACGCGGGCGGCTCCTCGAGCGTCTTCAGCAGCCGGTTGGCGGTCGCGTCGTGCATCGTCTCGGCGCGCTCGATCACGAACACGCGGCGCCGCGACTCAAACGGCGTCCGCGCCGCCGCTGCCACGACCGGCTCGTCGATGTCGGCGACGAGCATCTCCGAGGCGCCGCTGGGGGTGACCCAGGTCAGGTCGGGGTGCGTGCCGCGCGCGACCCGCTCGCGAGCCTCCGCCGGGTCCTGCGCGCCGTCGGACAGCAGCGCCGCGGCGAAGGCCCTCGCGACCGCGCGCTTGCCGGCTCCGGCCGGGCCGTGGAAGAGGTAGGCGTGCGAGGCCTCCCCGGGCGGCAGCGCCGGCAGCAGCACCGCGCGCGCATGCGGGTGCTCGTCGATGCCCGGGAGGGTCGCGGCGGGACTCACCGCCGCAGCGTATCCAGCGACCCGCTCGGCGTGGCGAGGGCGCGCAGCTGATGGGCCAGAGCACAGCGGCGGGGGTGCGCGGAGCGGGCTGGCGGGCGGCGCTATGTGCCGGGGACCGCGACCTGCTGCCATGTGCTGCCGCCGTCGCTGGTACGCCAGAGCGACGGGAAGGCGGCCGAGCGGCTCGAGACCCAGCCGAACGCCCCGGTCGCGAAGTCGACGATCGGCGGCGTCGGCGACTCGTAGGGGTACTCGAGCGCGACGCCGAGGTTGTCCTTGATCCGCTGCCAGCGGTGGCCGCTGTCGTCGGTGGAGAGCAGGCCGCCGTCCTCGACGAGCCGCCAGCGCGTCGGACTGAGCACATCGAGCAGGCCGGGCTGCGCGCCTCCGGGCGGCGTGACCGCCTTCCAGGACCTGCCGGAGTCGGTCGTCACGTAGATGAAGGTCTTCGGCGTCGGCCCGTTGATCGTGTAGCCGACCGCCCCGTCGGCGCCGCTGACCACCGGTGTGCCGGTGAAGCCGGAGCCATCGCCGTCGCCGTTCGGCGGCGCCCCCACCGCCCGGCGAACCCACTTCGCGCCGCCGTCGGTGGTCTCGTACAGCGGCGAGAGGCCCGCGGCGCACTGGAACATCGCCCAGCCCACGCTGCGGCTGACGAAGGCGATGTCCTTGTCGCAGCCGAACGGCAGCGAACCCGGCGGATCGGAGTTCGGGCCGCTTTCGGAGACGATGCTCCAGCTGTGGCCGCCGTCGGTCGTCCGGTAGAGCGTGACGCCGGCCGAGCCGGCCGCGACGCCCACCACCGCGCACCAGCCGTCGCTCGGTGAGACGAACTGCAGGTCGCAGCCGTAGGTGCTCGGGCGCCGGCCGACGACCGACCAGCTCGCCCCGCCGTCGGAGGTCGCCGCGATCGTCTGCACGGAGGTGGACGTCAGGCCGCCGTAGACGACCCAGGCGTGCCGCGCGTCCAGCGCGAAGAAGCCGTCGATGATGTGCCCGGCGAGCTGCTCGGAGAGGTCCGGCGGGGTCACGTCAGCCCACTGCGTGCCGCCGTCGGTGCTGAGCTGCAGGCTCTGCGCGGCGCCGCCGTAGAGGTTCTGCGTCCACGCCCACACGGTCGCCGCTCCGACGGGCCAGGCCTGCTGGATGCTCTGGACGCTGATCGGCGTTGTCACGGTCGCCACGCCCGTGCCGCCTGCCGTCGAGGGCTCGGCCGAGATCACCACGAACGCCAGGAGCACCGCCGCGACGGCGGCGACGACGATGCTCAGCAGCGCCCTTCGGCGCCGCGTTTCGTGGTGTTCTCCCACCCTGCCCCCGTGGCCGGACGGCTGACGCACGCGCCGACCCTAGCGCGCCGGGATGTCGGGTTGTTGCGCTCAGGCGCGCCGTCGCCCAGAGCTCGCGCCGCGCGGCGCCGGCTCCGCGCTGAGAGCGCCGGATGGGCGCTGCGGCGGAGCGAGCGGCGCGCACGCAGGCGGGCGTTTAGGCTGAGCGCGTGGCCGCCCGCCTGATCACGATCGAGGGGATCGACGGCGCCGGCAAGACGACGCTCGCCGGCGCGCTGCGCGAGGCGTTGCTTGCGCGTGGCGTCGACGCGGTGGCGCTGCGGGAGCCCGGCGGTGTCGCCCTGGCCGAACGGATCCGCACGCTGGTCAAGGACCCCGCGCTGCAGATCGGCGACCGGGCCGAGGCGCTGCTCTACGCCGCCTCACGCGCGCAGCTGGTCGCCGAGCGGGTCGCGCCGGAGCTGCAGGCGGGGCGGTGGGTGCTGCTCGACCGCTACGTCGATTCCTCGCTGGCCTACCAGGGAGCCGGCCGCGGACTCGGCGCCGACGCCGTGCGGGCGATCAACCGCTTCGCGACCGGCGGCCTGGAGGCCGACCGCACGTTGCTGCTCTTGATCGACCCGGCCGCCGGGCGCGCGCGCCGCGGCGACCGCGGCGAGGACGCCGACCGGCTCGAGCGCGAGGCCGACGCCTTCTTCGCCGCGGTCGCCGGCGGCTACACCGCGCTCGCCGCCGCCGAGCCCGAGCGCGTACGCACCCTCGACGCGACCGTGCCAGCCGACGAGCTGCTGGCGGCGGCGCTGGCGGAGCTCGCCGACCTGTTCGAGTGAGGCCTCGACCGCGCCGCTGCGGAGCTTTGGCCAGGCCGGCCCGCGGCCCGCACGGACCATCTACGATGCCCGCGTGGTGATTGCCTTCGCGGTCCTGCTGGCGGTGCTCGCGCTCGCCGCGATGGTGGTCGTCGTGCTCAACCTGCTGAGCCTCGATCCGCCGTGGCTCGCGCAGACCCGCCATGCCCTCGGCGAGGCGCGCTACCGCGCCGGGGGGCTGCTCGCGGAGTTCGGCGACTGGCTGCGGCTCGGGCGCTAAGCGACGGCTGAGCCCGACGCCCGGAGCACCCCGGGGGAGGTCCGCGAGCTGGGCTTCGACGCGCACCGCCTCTAGTACAACCACGGGCTGGCGATCGACGCGCATCACTTCGCGCGCCGCCTGTAGGCCGGGGCCACGTTCGGGGCGGGTCGCGTGTCCCGCCGCGTCGCCGTTGGGCGCTTTTGCAGGCCTTTTACGACCCTCTCCGCAAGCGAGATTGCGGCGCCTTCGCGCCCGGTCCAGCAGCCGCGGGCGGTAGAATTAAGGGTCCGCGCGCGCCCCACCTTTCCGTCCGAGCCGAGGCGGAAGATCGTCGACCCCAACCGATCACTTCGCCAGGGCGTCGACGCCGCGACGCAGAGAGGGAAACACCAATGGAAGCACGCACCGCCGATACGACGATCCACAGCGACGCCCTGAAGCTCCGCCGCGTCTTCACGACGCCCGGTGTCCATCCCTTCGACACCGTTGAATGGGAGCTCCGCGACGCACGGATCGGTCACGGCGACCACGTCGCGTTCGAGCAGCCCGGCGTGGAGTTTCCCGTCTCCTGGTCCCAGAACGCCACGAACATCGTCGCCCAGAAGTACTTCCGCGGCCAGCTGTCCTCACCTGAGCGCGAGCGCTCGGTCAAGCAGATGATCGGCCGCGTCGCCGGCACGATCGCCGACTGGGGTCGCTCGCGCGGATACTTCGCCGCCGCCGAGGACGCCGACACCTTCGAGGCCGAGCTGACCTACATCCTGCTGCACCAGCTCGCCGCGTTCAACTCGCCGGTCTGGTTCAACGTCGGCTTCGAGGAGAGCCCGCAGTGCTCCGCCTGCTTCATCCTCTCGGTCAACGACACGATGGACTCGATCCTCGACTGGAACACCAAGGAGGGCCACATCTTCCTCGGCGGCTCCGGCTCGGGCATCAACCTCTCCAACATCCGCGGCTCGATGGAGCCGCTGTCGAAGGGCGGCACGGCGTCGGGCCCCGTGTCCTTCATGCGCGGCGCCGACGCGTGGGCCGGCACGATCAAGTCCGGCGGCAAGACGCGGCGCGCCGCCAAGATGGTCGTGCTGAACATCGACCACCCGGACATCGTCGACTTCATCACCTGCAAGGCGCGCGAGGAGGACAAGGCCGCCGCGCTGCGCGACGCCGGCTTCGACATGTCGATCGACGGCGAGGGCTTCCTGTCGCTCCAGGACGAGAACGCCCACTACTCCGTGCGCGTGTCCGACGAGTTCATTCAGGCGGTCGAGGACGACGTCGAATGGCGCCTGATCGCCCGCGCCACCGGCGAGCCGGTCGGGGACCCGATCCCCGCACGCGAGCTGATGCGCGAGATCGCACAGGCCGCCTGGCGCTGCGCCGATCCCGGCGTCCAGTACGACACGACGATCAACCGCTGGCACACGAGCCCCGTCAGCGGCCGGATCAACGCGTCGAATCCGTGCTTCCCCGGCGACGCCCGCGTCCACACCGACCGGGGTCTAATTCGCTTCGACGAGCTGTACGAGCGTTTCCAGAAAGGTGAGCAGATCGGCGTGTACACGCACCGCGCCACCGCGGGAGAGAATGGTGCGCAGCCCCGCGCGAAAGGCGAAGGCGTCATCGCCTCGGTGCCGCTACGCATCGAGCGTACGGGCAGCAAGCCGATCCTCCGCCTTCTCTTCAGCAACGGTGGTGAGCTTCGTTGCACCGCGAACCACAAACTCTGGACGCTGAACCGCGGCTACGTCGCGGCCGACGAGCTGACGCCTCAAGACCGCGTGATGCTCAACGACAGCGCGACAGACGCGGTCGGTGCCGCTTGGGAGCTTCCGATCGCCGTCGAGGCGCTTGCGAAGAGCTGGTCGCGCGGCGGGACCGTCACGCACCGCGAGCTCCCGCGGCGCTGGAGCGAGAGCCTTGGCGAGCTGACAGGGCATCTGATCGGCGACGGCTGCCTCACGGCTCACGCGCTCAACTGGGTTTACGGCGGCGACGACATCGACGACGGCTTAGCCGATCGGCACGAGCAATGCCTGACCGAGCTGGTCGGCGGCGTCTCGCGGCAGGAGATGTCCAACGGAACGACGCAGCTGCGGGTCGGGAGCAGTGCCGTCCGCGAGCTCTTCCGCGGGATCGGGGTCACCCCGGCCCGAGCCCACGAGAAGCGCGTGCCCGAAGCGATCTTCAAGGCACCCAAGCCCGTGCAGGCAGGTTTCCTGCGCGGACTTTTCGGAGCCGACGGCTGCGTGTCGCGTGTGGAGGTGGGCGGCAAGGCCTCGCGCTACGTCGGCCTAGGCAGCCGCAGTCACGCCCTGCTCGGCGATGTGCACACGCTGCTTTCCGCTTTCGGCATTCGCGCACGCTTGTACCGCGTGTCCGAGTCGCGCGAGGCGTCGTTCTCCTACACACGCAAGGACGGGACTTTCGTCGAGTACGAGTCGCGCGAAGGGTTTGATCTTCGCGTCACGGGCAGCGATCTCGAGCGCTTTGCGCAGGAGGTCGGCTTCTCCACACCACGCAAGCAGGCGGCGCTCGCCTCGATCCTCGCCGAATCGGATCGATACGCGACCAAGCGCCATGTCTCGCTGGCGACGCGCGAGATCGACGGCCAGGAGACGGTCTACAACCTGAGCGAGCCGCTGCATCACTCCTACATCGTGGACGGCGTGCTCGTCGCGAACTGCAGCGAGTACATGCACGTCGACGACTCGGCATGCAACCTCGCATCGCTGAACCTGATGAAGTTCCGCCGCGCCGACGGCAGCTTCGACGTCCACTCCTTCGCGCACGCCGTCGACATCATGCTGCTGGCGCAGGAGATCGTCGTCGGCCCGTCGAGCTATCCGACGGAGCAGATCGGCGTCAACGCGCGGGCGTTCCGTCAGCTCGGCCTCGGCTACGCCAACCTCGGCGCCTTCCTGATGGCCGACGGCATGCCCTACGACTCCGACGAGGGTCGCACGACCGCCGCCGCGATCACCGCGCTGATGACCGGTCGCGCCTACGCGCAGTCCGCGCGCGTCGCCGCCGTGCTCGGGCCCTACGAGCGCTACGCCGAGAACCGCGAGGCGCACAACGCTGTGATGCGGATGCACCGCGACGCGAGCTACACGATCGCCGACGAGGGCCTGTGCGAGCCGCAGCTGCTCGAGGCCGCGCGCACCGCCTGGGACGAGGCGGTCGAACTGGGCGAGCGCCACGGCTACCGCAACGCCCAGGCGACAGTCCTCGCGCCAACTGGGTGCCTGGTCGCAGGCTCGCTGGTAAGCACGAGCCGCGGGCTTGTGCGCATGCGCAGTCTCGGCGAGGTGGACGGGGACAGGTGGCAGGACATCGACCTGGAGGTGTCAACCGACCAAGGACCGCGGCGAGCGACGAAGTTCTTCGTCAACGGCAGCGAGCAGGTCGCGTCGATCGAAACCCATCGCGGTTACCGCATCCAGGGCACTCCGGCGCATCGAATCAAGGTCGTCGACAGCGGCGGTGCTTGGGTGTGGCGACGGATGGCCGAAGTGGCGCCCGGCGATCGCGTCCCCATGATGCTGGGCAGCATGGTCGGCGAACCATGCACGGTCGCCCTGCCACCGCTCGGCGATCTGCACTGGAACGTTGGCCAGCGCACCACCGTTCCGCGAGAGATGACGGCGGACTTGGCAGAGTTCGTTGGCTACTTCATGGGTGACGGATCCCTTCACGCCAAGGGTCTGCGCCTGTGCGTGACAGACGGCGACGACGACGTCGTCGACCGTCTAGTGCAGCTGGGAAGGGAGCTGTTTGGGCTTGACGCACACCTCCTCCCGCGCGAGGGCTACACAGAACTCGCTTTTCACTCCGTGCCGCTCACGATCTGGTGGGACGCGTGCGGCTTTGCGAAGCAGCCTCCGTTCGAGGGCCACAGCGGGAAAGGCTGGTCGCCGCACATCCCCGATGCCGTGTTGCACTCGAACGATCGCGACGTATACGCGGCCTTCGTGCGCGGACTGTTCGAAGCCGACGGGAACGCCAACCACGGCTACGCCTACTGGAGCACGACGTGCGAGGACTTCTCTCGGGACGTGCAGACGCTCCTGCTAGTGCTCGGCTTTGTGACGACACGAGACCTTCAAGGGTCGAGAGAGAAGTGGGGTGCCGAGTGTCACCGCCTCCGCTTGCTGAACGCCTCAGCGGCTGCGCGTTTCGTCGACGATGTCGGTTTCATCTCGGAACGCAAGAACGAGGCGCTACGTGACGGCGATCACCCACAGGCTGCTCGCTACGACCACATTCCGATCACTCGCGAGCTCGTAGACCGCCTGGCTCCGGTCAACGACTCGCTGCGCAAGAACATGCTGCTGCAACTGGCGCGAAACGGCGCCGTGTCGCGTCGCTCGGCCACCGCGCTGCTGGACCGGGAAGCAAACCCGGAGCTCGAACAGCTTCTCGGCTACTTCTACGATGAGGTCGCCAGCAGCGAGCTGCAGGAAGACCAGCCAACCTTCGACCTCTCGGTGCCCGACAACGTCACCTACGTCGCCAACGGGTTCGTGAGTCATAACACCATTTCGTTCCTGATGGATTGCGACACCACCGGCGTCGAGCCGGACTTCTCGCTGGTCAAGTTCAAGGAGCTGGTCGGCGGCGGGCAGATGACGATCGTCAATCGCACCGTTCCGCTCGCGCTGCAGACGCTTCGCTACTCCGACGAGCAGATCGAGCAGATCGTCGCCCACATCAACGAGCACGGGACGATCCTCGGCGCCCCGGGCCTGCGCGACGAGCACCTGCCGGTCTTCGACGTCGCCGTCGGCGAGCGCGCGATCTCCCACATGGGCCACATCAGGATGATGGGCGCCGTTCAGCCGTTCATCTCCGGCGCGATCTCGAAGACCGTGAACCTGCCGGCGAGCGCGACGGTCGAGGACATCGCCGACGCCTACACCCAGGCCTGGCGCCTGGGTATCAAGGCGCTGGCGATCTACCGCGACGGGTCAAAGACCGCCCAGGCACTGCGCACCGACGCGCAGGATGCGGCGAAGTCCGTGGATCCAGAGACGCTCGACGCGTTGATCGCCGAGGCCGTCGCCAAGGCCGGTCCGCAGCGCCATCGCATGCCGCGCGAGCGCAAGTCGATCACGCACAAGTTCTCGCTCGGCGGTCACGAGGGCTACATCACCGCGGGCATGTACGACGACGGCACGGTCGGCGAGATCTTCCTCACCGACATCGGCAAGGAGGGCTCCACGCTGCGCGGCATGATGAACGCCTTTGCGACGGCGATCTCGATCGCGCTGCAGTACGGAGTGCCGCTCGAGAAGCTCGTGGAGAAGTTCAGCTACATGCGCTTTGAGCCGGAGGGCATCACCTCCAACCCGGAGATCCCCTTCGCCAAGTCGATGCCCGACTACATCATGCGCTGGCTCGCCTCGCGCTTCCTCGACACCGACGCGCAGGAGGA
>JBEKNK010000066.1:0-15366 GCA_049522915.1 Solirubrobacteraceae bacterium
TCCGCTGGATGGTCCACCCGGCAGCGACCGCAGCGCACCGCCAGACAGCGCGATTGGGCGCGACGGTGTCGGGCCGACGGGTACAGAACGGCCGCCCGAACGGGTAGGTTTGTCACCAGTATCCCGCAAAGTCGAGGTTTTCCGGGCGGGCCTTGCGGCCCTCGCGGCGCTCAGCCGGTGCGGCGCATGCGGGCGAATGCCTGAGCCGCCTCGACGCGGTTTCGCACGCCGAGTTGGGCATAGACGGCCCGCAGATGGAATTTCACGGTGTTTGGGGAGATCGTCAGCTCGCTCGCGATCTCGGTGTTGCGCAGACCCGAGGCGACCAGTTCGAGGATCGCGTACTCGCGCGCGCTGAGGCCCTCGGCGCCCTGCCCCTTGGGACGTACGGCGTCCTGCCAGCCGGCGGGGAAGACGCGCCTACCCTCATGGACGTGCTGCAGCGTCGCGCGCGCCTGGTCGGCGGAGTCGGTCTTGTCGATCACGCCGTCGAGGCGGTCGGCGCGGATCGCCTCCGCCGCGCCGGTGCTCAGCGCCGAGGTGATCAGGACGAGCTTGAGGTCCGGGCGCTGGGAGCGCACGCGGCCGATCGCCCCCCAATCGATCGGGCGGTCGTCGAGGTCGATCAGCAGCAGCTCGGCGCGCACGCCGGCGAGCTCCGCCATCAGGTCATCGACGCTGTCGAAGGCGGCGATCAGCTGGTAGCCGTCGCTGGTCAGCATCCAGGCGACCGCCTCGGTCCACAGGCCGCGCGTGCCGCCGAGCAGCGCGACCTCGATGACGTCGGTCCGTGCGCGGTGGGGTCCGCGAGGGGGTACGGGGCGATCGGCCATTGGTGTCCCCGTCAGCCGCCGCTATGGAGCGAGCGCCCCGTCGCGGTCGGCGTGGGCGATCGCTTCGATGCGATTGCGCACGCCGAGCCGGCGGAAGATCTCGCTGATGTGAAATTTGACGGTGTTCGGCCGCAGACCAAGCTGCGCCGCGATCTCCTCGTTGCTGAACCCCTGCGCGACCAGCTCGAGCACGTCCACGTGGCGCGGTGTGAGCGCGACCGCGTCGGGTACCGCTCGCCAGCGGGCCGGCATCACCGAGTGGCCGGTGCGGATGTGGGCGATCGCGCCGTAGAGCTCGGCGACCGAGGACTCCTTCAGGACGACGCCATCGACGCGGCGGCTGCTCGCACACAGCACGATCTCGTCGGTCGTCTCATTCGCCAGCAGCACGAGCTTCGTGCTGAGGCCGATCGCGAGCAGGCGGTCGATCGTCTCCGCGCACTCGCCGCGGCAGTCGTCGACGTCGAGCAGCATCACGTCGCAGCGCAGCGCGGCGAACTGGCAATGCTGCTCGAGCTCCTCGACGCTGCCAAAGCTGTGCTCGACGCGCATCCCGGGCTGGGCGTCGATCAGGTCCGCGACCATCGCCCGCACCAGCTGCGGGCCGCCGACCATCACGAGCACGGCCACCTCGCCGGCGGTGGGGGCGAGCACTCGCGCGGGCGTACCCGCCTCGCGGTCGCCAACCCCATATCCGTTTCTTGGTGCCACCAGCAGCGCGCTCGGCACGACAACTTCTCCCACAGGCCGCTCGGCCTTCCTCGCTTTGCGTTCCCTGGTCGCCGCTTTGCCCAATCCGTGGCTCGACGCCAGGCCCGTACTGCCTCCGGCCGCGAGGTTTAGCAGGCTTTCGCCGCGCTTAGCATCGGGCAAACGCCCTGAGATTAGACCATTGGCGGCGAGCGCCCTTGGGCCGAGGCCGTTACGACTCATGCGAGAACTCCTTCGCGCGGATGATCAGCTCGCGCCGGGAGTGCATCCCGAGCTTGCCGTAGACGCGCTGCAGGTGGGAGGAGACGGTCTTCGGCGAGAGGTGCAGCGCCGCCGCGATCTGCCCGTTGGCGAGGCCCTGGGCGGCGAGCCCGGCGACGCGGCGCTCCTGCGCGGTCAGCGCGGAGCCGTCCTCGCTGCGCCGGCGCCGGCGTCCGCCGCTGGCCGCGAGCTCGGCGCGCGCGATCCGCGCCAGGCGCTCGGAGCCGGAGCTCTCGCAGAGTGCGAGCGCACGCGCCAGCGGCTCGCGCGCGTCGCGCGGGCGAGCGCTGCGGCGCAGGTGGGTGCCGAAGACGATCAGCGAGTGCGCCAGCTCGAGCGGCTGCCCGCACTCGGCGAAGCGGGCGATCGCGACCGCGAAGCGCTCGTCGGCGAGCGCCGTGTCGCCCTCGACCGCCGCGATCCCGGCCTGCCCGAGCGCGACCACGGCACGGGGCCAGCGGCTCGGCAGCGTCTCCGCGTGGCGCTCCAGGTCGGCGAGCACGCCGCGGGCGCGATCGACGCGCCCGGCCGCCAGGTGCGCTTCGAGCGCGACCGCCGCCCACGGCACCAGGCACGGCTCGACGCGACCCGCGAGCGACGCGACCGCAGCGGCGGCGGCCATCGTCTCGGAAGCCTGCTCGCGACGCCCGGCGGCGAGCTGCTCGCGCCCGTCGAGCAGGTGCAGCCAGAGCGAGACGACGGCGAACTGCTCGGGCGGGATCTGCGCCGAGAAGGCCCGCAGCGCCTCGATGTGGGTGCGCGCGCGGGCGTCCTGCCCGAGCTCACACAGCAGCACCGCCGCCGCGAGGTCCGACCACGGCTGGATGCGGCGGTCGCTGAGCGCGCTCGTGCGCTCGACCAGCTCGAGCGCCTCGTGCGTGCGGCCGCGGCGCAGCAGCACGTCGGCGTAGGCGACCGCGAGGCCGGACATCAGCACCGGCGCCCCGGCCGCGACGGCCTCCTCGTACTCGCGATCGAACAGCGTGCGCGCGCGCTCGTAGTCCTCGAGCACCTTGAAGATGTTCAGCGTGTGCACGGCGACGGTCAGGTTCCAGCCCTGCGCCGACCACAGCGAGCGGGCGCCGCCGGCGAGCACCTCCTCGCAGAGGATGATCGCCTCGCCCGCCTCGCAGCGGGCGATCAGCGCGGCGTAGGCGCGGACGAAGCGCAGCACGCGCTGCTGCGGCGTGCGCTCGCCGACCAGCTCGAGCGCGCGGTCGGCGGTGTCGAGCACCCAGCCGGCGGGGGCGCTGGCGAGGCAGGTCAGCAGCGCGTCGCAGAGCACGGCGACGCGCCCGGCGGGGTCGGTCGCGACGGCGGCCGCCTGGACGAAGAGCTGCTGGGCCTGCGAGGGCCTGCTCGCGAGCGCCTCGACGCGTGCGAGCAGGCACAGCGCGCGCGCGCGTGTGGGGGCGTCCAGTTCACGCGAGAGCAGCTCGGCGCAGAGCGAGCGCAGCGGTTCGAGCGCGGCCTGCGCGACGAGCACCTGCCCGTAGAGCAGGAGCACCTCGGTCGGCGGCTGGGCGCCGGCGAGGCGGACGGCGTTCTCGAGGTGGATCGAGGCGGCGCGCAGCGCGCCCTGGGCGAGCGCGGCGGCGCCGGCGCGGGCGGTGATCTCGACCGCCAGCGGATCCCCCTGCAGCCCGCCGAGCGCGGCGTGCTCGGCCGCGAGCGCGTCGGGGCCGCCCTGGGCGACGACCAGCTCGAAGGCGGCGGCGTGGCGGCGCTCGCGCAGCGCCGAGGGCTGAGCGTCAAGTAGAGCTTGAGCGAACAGCGGGTGCACGAACGAGACCGAGCCCCCGCCGAGGTCCTCGAGCACGCCCGCCCGCACCAGCCGCTCGAGCGCCGTGTCGGCGGCGTCGGCCGCCACGCCCGAGAGCGCCGTGGCCTTGGCGTGGTCGAAGAAGACGCCGAAGATCGCGCCGGCCTTGACGTAGTCGAAGCCCTCGCTGCCGACGTCGACGAAGCGCGAGAGCAGCAGCGCGGAGTCGCCGTTCGAACCGTTGCGAAGCGCCGGCGCCGTGCCCTCGGCCAGCGATCGCCCGGCGGCCTCCAGCAGCAGCGGCGTGCCCGCGCAGGCCTGCCACAGCTCGGTCCCCTGCTCGGGATCGAGCGCGCGGCCGAGCACACGCTGCAGCAGCGCGACGGCGGCGTCGCGGCTGAGCGGCTCGAGCGTGATCGTCTGGCCGCGGCCGGACGACGAGAGCTCCTGCGCAAGCGTGTAGGCGCTCGGCGGCTCCGGGCGCAGCGTGCCGATCACGAGCACCGCCATCGCGTGCAGGCGCCGGCAGAGGAAGCCGAACAGCTCGAGTGAGTCCGGATCGGACCACTGCAGGTCGTCGAGCGCGACGAGCACCGGGCGACGCGCGGAGACCTCGCCGAGCCAGCGCAGCGTGCGATAGAAGCGAGCGGACTGGCCGCCGGCGCTCGCGAGCTCGGCGACGTCCTCGACGGGGTTGCCGCCGAGCGCGACGATCGCCTGGCCGAGCAGCCCGAACGGCAGGCCGCGCTCCATCGGGCTGGCGACGGCGTGGGCGACCGCGAAGCCGCGCTGCGCGGCGGCCGAGGCGGCCCAGCCGAGCAGGGCGGTCTTGCCGATCCCGGGCGTGCCGGCCAGCAGCACGACGGAGCCCTCGCCGGCGGCGGCACCGTGCAGCGCCTCGCCGATCGCCCGCTCGGTGTTCACTCGCTCCAGTAGCTCCAGCGTGTTCGCCACTTGCACCCCATGCCTGCGTTCGGCAGGGCCCCGCAGCGGGACCCCCGAAAACCCTGCAACCTGGCGCAGACTAGCGGCCCGAGGGTAGCGGTAATAGGTGGAATATGTCCCCCGTTGGGAGCGGCGCGACTCCCCCGTATGGGCGGGCGCTCCTCCCCCCGGGGGATCGGCGCCACTTCCGTCGTGGGGGTTGGCGCATGCGCCAACCCCGGGATCGGCGCATGCGCCGATCCCCCGGGGGCACATGTGCCCCCGGAACAGCGAGGGGGGCGTCCTATACTGCGCTCCCCTGGCGTTTGCGGAGGTGGTGATGGGCGAGCAGCAGGAGGTCGACGGGGCGTGGCCGCTGGTGGCCTACGCGACCACCGACCCGCAGGGATTCGTGCCGGAGCCGGCCCCCGCGAGGCGGGTCTGGATCGAGGCGACGCCGAACCGCTTCGCGCGGCGCTGCCTGCCGATGACGATCGCCAACCACGCCGGTTGGGCGATCCGCGTCCCGTTCGGCGTGCGCGCGCGCTGGAACGGCGAGGACGGCGTCGGGAACATCGAGGTCGAGGTGCTCGATCCCGCCCACCCCGCCAGCGGCTGGGTGAGCGACCACTTCGGCGCCGGGATCGTCACCTTCGCGATCCCCTACGTGTTCCGCACGCCGCCGGGCGTGGAGCTGCTCGTGCGCGGAGCGCCGAACTTCTGGATCGAGGGCGCCCACGCGCTGGAGGGCCTGGTCGAGACCGATTGGGCCTCGGCGAGCTTCACGATGAACTGGCGGATCCTCGCCGCGAACCGCTGGGTGCGCTGGCGCGCCGGTGACCCGATCTGCTTCCTGCAGCCGGTTTCGACAGCGCTGCTCGAGGCCGCCCAGCCGCGGATCGTGATGATGAGCGACGAGCCGGCTGTGGAGCAGGCCTTCCGCGACTGGTCGAGCTCGCGCGACGCCTTCAACGCCAAGCCGGAGCGCGCGCCAAAGGAGTGGCAGCGCCACTACTACCTGGGCAAGCACGTCAGCGGCGAGCGGGCGCCGAGCCACCGCACCCGCCTGGCGCTCGAGCGCTTCGACGGCGCCCCCGAGGTCTCGATCGCCGCGCCGGGGGTCGAGGCGGCACTGCCGCGCAGGGTCGCCGGCCTCGACGTCGCCGAGGCCGAGGACGGCTTCGTCGTGACCGATCCCCAGGGCGGCGTCCACGCTCTCAACCACAGCGCCATGTTCATCCTCGAATGCTGCAGCGGAAACGTCGACGCCGACGAGATCGCCGAGGAGCTGCAGGTCGCCTACGACCTGCCGCAGGCGCCGCACGAGCTCGTCGCGCGGTGCCTGGGGGAGCTGGCGGCGGCGGGGCTGCTGGGCGCTTCGCGCGCCGAGCAGGCCGGCTCCAGCTCGTGACAGCGACGCGCTGGTCTGCTATACGTGCGCAAACATACGCGGGGCGATCACCGGGAGGGAGCATGAGCACGGAGCAGGAACGCGAGAACCGCTCGTCGGAGGAGCCGCTGGATCGCCGACGTTTCCTCACCAGGCTCGCCGCCGCCGCGGCCTTCGCCGTCCCGGCTGTGACGACGCTCGACGCCGCCGTCGCTTCGGCGAAGGAGCGCGAGCACTGCCACCACAAGGCGCCCGCGCCGCCGCCCGCGCCGTGCGTCCCGTCTCCCACCCCGCCGCCGGCCCCTTCGGTGCCGCCCTCCTGCGACCCGGCGCCCGGCCCCGCGCCCGCGCCGCCGAAGGCTCCCACCCCGCCGCCGCCGGCGCCTTCGTCGCCGCCGCCCTCCTGCGGCCCGGCACCGGCGCCGGCGCCCGCACCGGCGCCGCCGCCACCCGAGCCGTGCGAGCCGAGGGCGTGGCTGCGGTGGGACTCGATCTTCTAGCCGCGCACGCGCCGCTCGCCTGAGCGCAGCAGCTGAAGCTCGGTCGCCCGCCTAATGGCGGAAGTGGCGAACGCCGGTCATCACCATCGCCACGCCGGCCTCGTCGGCTGCGGCGACCACCTCGGCGTCGCGGATCGAGCCGCCGGGCTGGATGATCGCGCGGATCCCCGCCTCGACCGCCAGCGCCGGGCCGTCGGCGAAGGGGAAGTAGGCGTCGGAGGCGAGCACCGCGCCGGCGAGCGTCTCCACGCGCGCCTTCTGCAGCGCCAGGCGGACCGAGTCCACGCGGCTCATCTGGCCCGCGCCGATCCCGACACTCGCGCGGTCGTGGGCGATCACGATCGCGTTGGAGCGCACGTGCTTGCAGACCAGCCAGGCGAACATCAGGTCCTCCCACTCAGGCTCGCTCGGGGCTCGCTGGGTGGCGACGGTCATCGCCTCGCGCGCGGTCGTCACGGTGTCGCGCTCCTGCACGAGCAGGCCGCCCGCGACCTGGCGCAGCTCGAGCTCGTTGCCGCCGGCGCGGCGGTCGCCCTTCTCGAGCAGGCGCACGTTCTTGCGCGCCTGCAGGATCTCGAGCGCGTCCTCGTCGTAGCCGGGGGCGAAGAGGACCTCGATGAACTGCTCCGAGAGCGCGCTCGCCAGTTCGCGGTCGACGCGCGCGTTGAGCACGACGACGCCGCCGTAGGCGCTCAGCGGGTCGCATTCCAGGGCGCGGCGGTAGGCCTCCAGCGGGGTCTCGGCGAGCGCCGCGCCGCAGGGGTTGTTGTGCTTGACGATCACCGCCGCGGGCACGCCCTCGAACTCGTCGCAGAGCCGCCGCGCGGCGTCTACGTCGAGCAGGTTGTTGAACGACAGCGGCTTGCCGTGGTGCTGGCGGACCTGTGAGAGCAGGTGGGTGCGGGCGCCGACCTTCGAGTAGTAGGCGGCGCGCTGGTGGGGGTTCTCGCCGTAGGAGAGCTCGAGCACCTTCTCGTAGGCGCGCACGTGCAGCTGGGGGAAGTCGTCCTCGCGGCGCTCGGCGAACCAGCGCGCGATCGAGGTGTCGTAGCGGGCGGTCATCGCGAAGGCGTCGGCGGCGAGCGACTCGCGGGTCGGCAGCGACAGGCGCGCCTGCGAGGAGCGCAGCTCGTCGAGGATCGCGTCGTAGCTCTCGGGCGTCGTCACGACGGCGACGAAGGGGTAGTTCTTGGCGGCCGCGCGGATCATCGTCGGGCCGCCGATGTCGATGTTCTCGATCACCTCGCTATCGGACGCGCTGGCGCGCCCGGCGGTGCGCTCGAAGGGGTAGAGGTTGACCGCGATCAGGTCGATGAACTCGATCTCGTGCTCGGCCGCGGCCGCCATGTGCTCGGGGTTGTCGCGCAGCGCGAGGACGCCGGCGTAGAGCTTGGAGTGCAGCGTCTTGACCCGCCCGTCCATCATCTCCGGCGAGCCGGTGAGGTCGTCGATCGCCCGCACGTGCAGGCCCGCCGCGGTCAGCTCGCGCGCGGTGCCGCCGGTCGAGACCAGCTCGATCCCAAGCGAGGCCAGGCCGCGCGCGAACTCGACGATCCCGCGCTTGTCGGAGACCGACAGCAGCGCCCGGCGAACCTGCACGGCGCCGGGCTCGACGCTCGCCATGAGGTCGCCCTTACGGGGTGCGCTGTCGGTCGGGGAGGCGATCGCGCGAGGATATCGCGCGCGGCGATGGTGGCGCGGGAGCAGGGCTCGGTGCGTGCCGCTTCGCGAGACCTCGCGCGTCAATCCGGCGGCGGCAGCTCGTCAGGGTAGGTGACCGCCAGCTCGGTGATCGTCTGGGGGAAGTCGCGGCGGTTGTTGGTGAGGAAGCGCTCGGCGCCCGTGGCCACGGCGGTCGCGAGATGCACGGCATCGGCGGCGCCGAGGCCGTGCGCAGCACCCAGCGCCACGGCGAGCTGCGCGCCGGCCTCGTCCAGCGGGCGCAGGTCCAGGCGGGCGAGCATCGCGGCGAGCGCCGCCAGTTCCTCCTGCGCGCCCTCACGCAGCGGCTTCGTCAGCAGCTCAGGGAGCAGCAGCGTGGATCCAGTGCCGGCGGGGGCCTGGGGGTCGGCGGCGAGCAGCGAGAGGACGCGGCGACCCAGGGGGTGCCCGGGGATCGCCGCGTAGATCAGGACGTCGGCGTCGAAGGCGTCCATCGCGCGGCGCTCAGAGACGCTCGCGGCCGGCCCGCACGGCCGCGATCAGCTCCTGCGCCCGCTCCGCGGTGAGGGCGGCGGGCGGTGGAAACGGCGAGCGGCGAGCGGCGGCGATCGTCTCGGCGACGGCTGCGGCGGCCGCCAGCGCCGAGTCGGCCCGGCGGGCGCGCAGGACATCGGGGCGCACGACCACGGCCACGGGCTGCCCGTGCCTGGTGATCGTCACCTCCTCACCGACCGCGACCCGCTCGAGCAGGTCGTGCAGCGCCGTGCGGGCTTCGCTGACCGACATCGCCGACATCCGAAGATTGTACATGGTTGTACAGAGGCGTACGATCGGTCACGTAGCGTCCGGCCGGGCTGCGTCGGCCGGAAGCCGGGCCAGCCCACGGGCAACAATGGCGCGCACGTCACAGCTGACGAGCTCGGCTCGAACCGCAGCCGCCGCGGCCACGTAGGCGGCGTCGTAGGCTGAGATCCCGTGGACGTGCGCCAGCTCCGCGGCCGTTTCGAGCAGCGACGGCTCGGCGCGGACAAGGCCTCCGTCGTCCGCCAGCGCCGCGATCACGCCGCGGAGCCTGCGCGCGGCGGCGGCATCCTTCCACGCCACGATCGCGACGTTGGTCACCTCGTAGAGGGCGAGGTCCAGAGTCGCCAGCCGACCTGTCCCCTCGAGGAGGCGCCGGGCGTCCGCGTGGCTGGCGTCGTCGCGGTCCTCAGCGGCCAACAGGACGCTGGCGTCGAGCAACCACCGCGTCACCGCGGCCGGTGGGCCTTCAGGAGCTCGGCGACCCCTCCCCCGTGAGCGCCGGCGCCACCCAGGATCTCGCCGACCCGCGCGGCGCGGTCCGCACCGCGACGCCGCAGGCTCTCCTGGGCGAGGTCTCGCAGCAGACCGCTCCGCGTCAGGCCGCGTCGAGCAGCCTCCGCATCCAGATCTCGGAGCAGGTCGTCAGGCAGCGACACCATCACCTTGGCCACGGGGCTGAGTATACCCGGTATTGCCAGGTTCGATGCGCGTGTCCCGTGGGCCCCCACACATCCATATTCCGTCGCCGGGTAGCCGACCGGGACAGGCTCCCTTCCCGCGCGGCCACGCGGCGCACCCGCGCCTGCGAGCGCGAGCTTGGGCACGCGCCGGCCGGGGCACGAGCCTCACGCTCAAGTCCAGCGTGATGTGCACGCTCACGAGTCCGCAGGGTCAAGCAGGATCAATGCCGAAGCCCGCGGCAAGCACTTCGTCAACCCGCTCTGCCAGCGTCGCGTCGCCGCTATCGAACAGCGGCAGCAGAGGCTTCGCCTGCGCGTGGGCGACCGTGGCGGCGACCAGGGCGCCGCGGACAACCTCGGCCTCGCTCGTGCCCTGGGCTGCACGAGGCAGCCTCCGTCGGCGGGCAGCAGAACCGGAAGCTTCGAGCTAAGCGAGCGCAGGTGCGCCCCACGGCCCTGCGCTATGCCGCGAGCCGCCCCTGTGCGTCGCGTGCCGCGCCTGCGAGCGCGAGCTTGGGGAAGCGCCCGCCGGTCGAGCGCAGCACGCGGCGCTCGATCAGCTGGTCGACGCGGGCGAGCGTCTCGGCGTTTGAGAGGTGGGCGAAGGCGCCGTAGAGCTCGAGTGAGTCATAGCCGTTCGCCACGACGACCTTGGAGCGCCCGCCGCGCAGGACCTCGACGGCGCGCGTGCGCCCGACCGACGGGCGCGCGGTGGCGACCAGCTCGACGATCGCGCGGTCGAGCTCGACCCCGGCCGGCGGTCCCGAGGCGGAGGCTGCGCCGGCGCGCGTGCGCGGGGTGCTGCGGGCGCTTGACGCGCGTGTTGCGGCGCCGGCGCTTTGCTGAGATCGCGCCGGGGCGGCCGGCAGCGCGCCGGGGTCGCAGACGTCGCAGCAGGCGACTCCCTCGCCGACGTGCGGTGTCGAGCGGTCGCCGAAGTGGCGCTGGATCGTGACGCGACGACAGGCATCGCCCTCGGCGAAGGCCCAGATCCCGCGGTACTGGGCCCAGCGCGCCGTCCGCGCCTCCCCCGCCGCGGACTGGTTGATGAAGTGCACGTGCAGACCCTTGTCGCGCCCGGCGGCGAACAGCAGGCAGCGGGCCGGGCGGCCGTCGCGCCCGGCGCGCCCGGCCTCCTGGTAGTAGGCCTCGAGCGATTCGGGCACCGCGGCGTGGCAGACGGTGCGGACGTCGGGCTTGTCAATGCCCATGCCGAAGGCGTTGGTGGCGACGACGATCTCGACCTCGTCGGCCATGAACGCACGCTGCGCGCGGTCACGAGCCTCACGCTCAAGTCCAGCGTGATAGGCGGCGACGCCGACGCCGAGCGAGCGACCCAGCGCGCTCGCCAGCTCCGCCGTGCGCGCGCGCGTGCCGGCGTAGACGATCGCGGGCCGTGCGGCCGGGTCGGCGAGCACGGCCGTGATCCGCTGGCGGCGGTCGGCATCGTTACTCGCGCGCACGACCATGTAGGAGAGGTTCGGGCGGTCAAAGCCGGTCGTCACGCGCACGGCGTCGCGCAGCCCGAGCCGCAGGATCACATCGCCCGCGACGCGCGGGGTCGCGGTCGCGGTGGCGGCGAAGATCTGGCGCGCGCCCAGCGCGCGGGCGGCGCGCGGCAGCTCGAAGTAGTCGGGTCGGAAGTCGTGCCCCCACTGCGAGACGCAGTGCGCCTCATCGACGACGAACATGCCGACCCTCACGCCCTCGAGCGCCTCGACGAAGCCCGGCGCGGCGAAGCGCTCGGGGGCGACGTAGAGCAGCCGCACGTCACCGCCGCGCACCCGCGCGAGCGCCTCGCGGTTCTCGCCGGCGTCGCGCTGGCTGTTGATCAGCACCGCGCGCCCGGCGGCGCCGCGCTCCAGGCCGGCGACCTGGTCGCTCATCAGCGAGACCAGCGGCGAGACGACGACCGTCACCTCGTCATCGCGCATCAGCGCCGGCAACTGGTAGCAGAGCGACTTGCCGGCGCCGGTCGGCATCACGACCAGCACGTCGCGTCCGGCGAGCGCGGCGGCGACCACCTCCTCCTGCCCGGGACGGAAGCGCTCGTGTCCGAAGTGCTCGCGCAGGGCGGCGTGAAGGTCGGTCATCGCGACGACCGACGATAGCGGTGGGGTCGGTTGGGACGGGTGAGCGGGTCGGCCGAGTTCCGTGCCGCCAGCACCGAGCGTCGGTCCGTGCTTCGCTCAGCCGCGGCGGATCAGTGCGCGTAGGTGAAGTCGGCGGTACCCGTCGTACCGTCGGCGGTCACCTTGAGCCAACCGCTGCCGCTCGGGCCGGTTGTCGAGACAGAGTCAAGATCGACGCTGCCCGAACCGCCGCCGCCCCATTGCCAGGAGATCGGCTTGCCGCCGCAGGTGATCGTGCCCGTCAGGTGCTTGCAGTCCCAGTCGACGGTCACGTAAACCCAGGAGTTCTTGCTCTTCCACTTCCACTGCCCCTCCCACTTGCCGTGGTACTGGCACCACGACGCGTTCTGGAGAGTGATGGGCCAAGTTGGGTTCGAGGGGCCGCCACCGCCATTACTGAGATCGGTGCATGCGAGGACGACGCCGACGCCCGAGGAGAGCACGAGCCCGCCGGTCAGCAGGGCCGCGATGAAGTTCATGCGCAGGACACGCGCAAGGCCGCGCCGCCCCGTCGGCCGTCCGGCCCGCGAGGCACGGCCGTGCACCCGCTGGCGCAGCTCGTCGAGCTCGATCGGGCTGGGCGTGACGCGCGCCGCGTGAAGCCGCGCGGCGATGTCGCGAAGGTCCTCGGGGAGATGATCGTCGTGTTGGCTCATCAACCATTAGACGCACGAGCGACGTGTTTCTTGACAGGCGGGCGGAAATTTCTTTCCGGCGCTATGCGGCGGCGTCCCGCAGCCGTCGCAGCCCGCGATACAGACGTCCTTCGATCGTGCTCTGGCGCTCCTTGAGGAGATCGGCGATCTCGCTCAGCGAGAGGTCCGCGCCGAAGCGCAGAGCGACCACCTCCCGCTCCTCCTCCGAGAGGGTCTGGAGTCCGCGCTGGAGCAGGTCGCGATCGCTGAGCGCTCCAAACTCGTCGGCGCTCGACGGGGTGAGCAAGGCGACGCGCTCGAGCGCGCGAGACTCCGCGCCGCGCCTGCGCGCGAGGTCCCGCAGGCGGTTCATCGCGATCGCGTAAAGCCAGGTCTTCTCGCCGGACTGGCCGCGCCAGCGGCTGCGTCCCTCCAGCACCCGCTCGAAGGTGTCCGCGACGATGTCCTCGGCCAGTGCCCGGTCGCCGGTCTGGTAGGTGAGGAAGCCGAGCAGGCCCGCGGCGTGCTCGGTGTAGAGGCGGTCGAACGCCCGGGCGTCCAGCGGCGCCATCAGCCGCTCACGATCAGCGATTGCTGGCTCAGGTAGCTCTGCGCGGCCTGGCGCGCCGCCTTCGAAGGCCCGCCTGCGAGGGCCGCCGCCAGCGCGCGAACACCCGGGTCCTGCGGGTTCAGCGCCAGCGCCGCGGCCGCCTGCGTGCGGCCATCGGCCCCGGCGGCCGCCCTTGCGGCGGCAAGCGCGGCCTCCAGCTGCCAGTCGTGCGGATCCTCGGCGAGGCCACTGCGCAGATCGGTCTGGGCCAGCGCGAAATGGCCGTCCACGACGGCGCAGAGCGCCTCGATCTGCCACGGCGGAGCGCGCGTTCCCAGCACGTCGATCGAGCTGCGCGCTCGCTTCTCGGCGAGCGCGCAGTTGCCCGCCGCGTAAGCGTTCGAAGCTTGGTTGAGGCGGAACTGGGACGCGAGCACGAGCGCCGGGAAGACCCCGACGCCGACCACAGCCGCGCCCACCACGAAGGCGCGGAAATGCGCCGAGAAGGCGCGGAGCCTGGCGCGCGAGGCGGGCCGGCCCAGGGCGAGACCGCCGAGCGCCGCGAACCACAGCGATGCCGCCGGCATCTGCCAGTCCCAGTCGACGCCGGCATGAATCGCCCAAGCGAGCGCGGCGCTGAACAGCGCCGCGTACAGGGCGCGGTCGCGGCCGCGCCGCAGCGGGGCGAGTCCGGCCAACGTGCCGAGCACGAACAGGACGACGAAGGCGAGCCCGATCAGGCCGAGATCTCCGAGCGTCTCGATGTAGAGCGAGTGGGCGTTGACCACCACGCTGTAGTTCTTGCGATGCTCGAAATAGAGGATCTCGAAGGTGTCTGCCCCGGTGCCGTCGAGCGGGTGGGCGCGGAAGGCGTTCCACGAGATCGTCCACAGCGCGATGCGGCCATCGTTGGAGGTGCTCGAGAGCCGGCTGCGCACCAGCGGACCCGACGAGACCGCCTGCTGGTCGGCGAACTCCTTGACGCGGTGCACCACCGCCGCCGGTGCTCCGAGCGCCAGCGCCGCAACGATCGCCAGCAGGGCGGCGCCCGCAAGAGCGGCTCGCAGGCGGCGGCGGTAGCGCTCGATCGGTGAGTCCTCGCCCTCGAGCAGGCGATCGAGGCGCAGCAGGGCAAACCTCAGCCCCACCGCCAGAACGACGCACGCCCCCACCACGAGCCCGAGCCTGTGGCCCTGGTGCACGACGGCCGCAGTCGTCGGTCCGCCCGCCGACAGCAGCGTTGCGTCATAGGCGGCGACCATCGCGACGGCACACGCAGGCGCGGTGGCGATGAGCGCGGGGAGCAGTGCACGCGGGCGGCCGAGGACCGCGTAGAGCGCCAGGCCGAGCACCGCTGCGGCCAGGCCGCCGCGGGAGTAGGTGAGCAGCAGCGCGGCGCCGATCACCGGCAGCGCGCCCGCGGCGAGGACGCGAACGACGCGGCGATCATCGCCGGCGCACAGGTGCAGGCACAACACGCCGGCGACGGCGCAGAAAATGCCGAGCGCGTTCCAGTAGGTCAGCGGATAGGAGAGTCTTCCCGCAGCATCCGCGTCCGCAGCGGTGACCAGCAGGTCCGGCGCGACGCGCGAGAACAGCGCCACGGCCGCGATCGCCGCCATCGCCAGGGCGACGCCGCGCAGCGCCCAGACGATGTGCTCACGCGCGCCTCCGACCGAGGCGAAAAGGGCGAAGGTGAGGGCGTAGAGCAGGTCGCGATCGAACGCGATCTCCGCGCGGCCGGGAGCGTGCGACCACAGCTGGGAGGCCAGCGCCCAGCCGGCCAATCCCGCGAATCCGAGCAGCGGCACGAGTGCACGCCGTCCGAAGGCGCCGAGCGGGTGCTCGGCCAGGGCGAGGCGAACCAGCAGCATCAAGGCGACGACGATGTCGCCGAGCGCCACCGAGTCGGGAAAGAAGCCACCGGAATCGAAGCTGAAGAAGACGACCAGGAACGCGGGCGCGCAGAGCAGGGCGCCGATCGCGGTGCGGCTCATCGCCGCCCGCGCAGCCGCGTCGGCTCCGCGTACCCAGAGCGCGAGCGCGCCGGCGAAGAACAGGATCGCGATGAACAGCACGGCGCCCAGAATCCCGCCGCCGCTGAGCAGGCCGTAGGCACCGAGCGCAACCGCCGCCGACAGCGGCAGCGCGCGTAGAAGTCGGGGGATGCCGCTCATGGCGCGTTCAACCTATCGCCGCTGCCAGTAGGGGGCCGATTCCGCGTGCTACCGCGGTTCACGTCCGTTGGAGCAGCTCAGACCTTGGGTGCTTTGGGCACGCACGTGTGATAGGTGCGATGGCCCCGCACGATGAAGCCCGCCGCTGTCCTGGCCCGGATCCTGACGGTGTAGGTGCCCTTAGGCAGCCCGCGCAGGTTGATCACCGCCGTGATCTCCTGGCCGTGGCGCAGCGTCTTGAAAACCCTGTTGTTCAGGTAGACGGTCAGCTTGACGAACGGATCGTTCTTCGGCTCCCGGATGTGGATCGTGAAGCGCCGGAGGCTTCGACACACCGCGGCCTTG
>JBEKNK010000067.1:0-14780 GCA_049522915.1 Solirubrobacteraceae bacterium
CCGCTGCCCGCTGCCAAGCGCTGATCGGTGCTCGTGCGCCAGGCACCGGTCAGGGCGACAACGATCTTCCAGTTGGCGCACTGTGACCTAAGCGGAGCACGACGTGCTCGAACTGCTGCCGGCGGTTGAGCTGTCCGGCCGCGCCGGTCTCGGCGCACGGTCCGGCTCGTTGCATGTGTTGCGCCAGCGGAGGATGTAGCGGTAGTACAGGCCGCGTCGGATTCGGGCGCCCGGGAGCTCGCGTCTCGCGATCGCACGAATGTCTCGAAGGCTCTCCGTGGGCTCGGTGACGACTACGCCGACATTCCGCACCTCACGGTGCCAGCGACTGAGCACGCGCACCGCGGGAAGTTGCAGTCCCGAGATGATCCAGTCCGCCGGCGTCTTCCTGGCCGATACGCCCACGATGAGCAGCTCGCCCCCCGGCGCGACCAAGCCGCGGGCGCGGCGCAGCGCAGGCGCCGGGTCCATGTGGTGAAGCGTGGCGACGAACGTGACCAGGTCGTAGCTCGCGCGTTCGACCGGCATCTTGAGGAACTCGTCAACGCGCAGAGTGACGTTGTCGAGGGGCTGTGTGCGCTCACGGGCGCGTGCGACCGCGGCCGTGTCTGGGTCGACGCCCGTGACATGGCGAGCGACGCCGGCGAGGCGCTCCACAAGCAGACCCTCACCACACCCAACATCCAGGACGCGACCCGGCCGCCGCCCCGCCACTCCCACGATCATGCCGTGATACGCAGCATTGTGGTTCCAGTAGCCGTCCACGGCGTTGCGGCGGGGTCAGTCTTCGGGTTCGGGGCTCACTCCAGCAAGCAACATCTTCTTCGGCGGGGGATAGAGCGATCGGGCGAGCGTCGCCGAGGTCCAGCCGATCACCCAACCGATGAACACCAAGAGGACGTCATTCAGAACGTCCTTCTTGGCGGTGAGCGCCAGGATCACCCACAGCACTGCCCAGGCGATCACGCAGCCGATGCTGTAGGCCGTGTATGTGCGCAGCGGCGCTCGAAACAGCGGATTTCCCTTTGGAGCTTCCACGATGCCTCCTGGGCGATGATGTTTCCACCGACCGTAGCACCGGCATCGACGCCCGCCACAGATCCGCGAGCGAAGTTTGCGCGGCGCGGCAGCCAGGGGTGGGGTTCGCGCACGCTCCCCTTTTCGTGGGCGCAGCTGCGACGATCTGCCGATCGGATTGGCTTGCAGCCACTTCCCCCTACGGGAGCGACGGGACTCGAACCCGCGACCTCCGGCGTGACAGGAGCGAGCCTTCGTGCGCGGATACGCGGGCAAAGCCAAGCAAACCGGGCGTTTCTATGTCGGATGACGACGATGAGGACTTCCTCGGATTGGCTTGATATGCGGACGATCGTCGGCGATTTGGGCACAAGGGCAATCTTGTGCCCAAACCCTTTCGGGCGCCGGGCACGGGATAATTGACGCCCGACACGAGGTCCATCTGTGCAGTCCAGCAGCCGCGCCGGGCAACGAAGGTAACGACGAGATCGCTGGCTATCCCTTGTTTGAGCAGGTCTTTGCCGCGGCGGCCTTGAGCTTCTTGAGCTTCTTCTTGGCAGCCGTCTTCCGCGCTCCCTTGGCCTTTCTCACCTTGGCCGCCTGCTTGGTCACGGCGGCCTCAGCTTTGGTGCAGGCCTTCGAGACGGTCGACGCTTTTGCGACTTGAGCGAACATTGCCGAGACGTTCTCGGTCGCACCCCCGTCGATGGTCACACTGCACGGCCCGGTGCCTGTGCAGACACCTGTCCAGCCGGCGAAGGTCGAGCCGGCTGCGGGTGACGCCGTGAGCGTGACGATGCTGCCTGACGGATAGGCAGCAGAACAGGCGGTTGGGCAGGCGATGTCCGGCGCGGCGGTCACCTTCCCCGCCCCCGCGCCTATGATGGCTACGTTCAAGACGCCGTTCGCCAGAGGCGGGAGACCGAGCGTTGTCGAGGTGTTGAAGGTGGCGGTAACGTTCAGATCGGCTGCCATCGTCACCGTGCATGTGGCCGTTCCGCTGCATCCGCCCCCGGACCATCCGACGAAGGTGGAGCCGAGCGCGGGCGTGGCCGTCAGGGTCAAGGTCGTGCCGGCGGCATAGCTTTGCGCGCAAGCGCCCGGGCAGCTGATCCCCGTCGTGCTGACCGTTCCCGCCCCACTGCCGCCGACTGCTACGGCCAATGTGGCCGGCTGCCCCGTGCCCACGACAGCCTGCCCATCCGCCCCAACAGCGACGCATAGCGAGATCGATGCACACGAGACTGCCTGCGGACCGTTGTCTTCAGGGTTCGTGAGGCTCCAAGCACTGGCAGGGCCCGTCGGATCTGTGCTTGTGACCACCGTGCTGTCAATGGTGATGGCCACACAGAGCGAAGCGGACGGGCAGTCAACGGCGATCAGCGCCGCCTGCGCGTCGGTCGGGTAGCCACTAAGTGGTTCAACTCGCGTGGCAGTCCAGGCACCGGGATCCTCGGTGGGCGTAGTGAACGGGTCGGTCGTCGTAAGAACCTCGCCGCCGCTGACCAGCACACACAGCGACGTCGAAACACACGACACTGCGGCTGGTGTGTAGAGGAGGTTGCCCTCGTCCGTCCACGCTCCGGATCCCCCGGCCGGGTCGCTCGACGAAACGAAGGTCCCGTAGCCACGATCCAAACCGACGCACAGCGAGACCGACGCGCAAGAGACGGGATCGAAACTGGCCGCACCAAGCGCCACGCTACTCCAGGCCAACGCCCCACCAGCGGGCTCAAACGAGGTCAGCGCATTGGCGTCCGCATCCCCGGCGACGCATAGCGGCCCCGCCACGCACGAGATCCCGCCGATCGCCGTCGCGCCATCGACATCCGTGACGGTCCAGGCGCTCACGCCCCCCGTTGGGTCTGCTGATGTGAGGATGTTCCCGTCGGCGTCAACGGCCACGCACAGTGGTCCCGCGATGCACGACACAGCGTTGATCACGTTGCTGCCGTCTATTTCGGTGCTCGTCCAGGCGCTCGGACCACCGGCCGGGTTGGTCGACGTGACAACGTTCCCGTTGTTGTCCACCGCGACGCATAGCGGGCCCGCGAGGCACGACACATCCTCCATCGTGTTCCTGACGCCGAAGGGCGCAGTGAACCCATCAGGGTTGTACTGCACCGTCCACGAGCCCACGCCGGCGGTCGGGTTGGTCGAACTCGCGAGGTCCCCGTTTCCGACGACGACGCAGGCTGCTGAGTTCGGGACGCACGACACGCCCAAGAAGCTGGCGGCGCGGTCCAGGTTCGTTGTGCTCCACGCGGCGGCACCACCGGTGGGGTTGGTCGACGTCACTACGTTCCCCGCGTTATCAACAGCGACACACAACGACGCCGACGCGCATGAGACACCGTCGAATCCAGCGGGGTTAGCATCGGCGCCTGGGCTAAAGGTCCACGTGGACGCCCCCCCGGCCGGGTTGGTCGAGGTCCACACGCCGCCGTTCTCGGCCGCCATGCAGAGTTTGGCCGACGGGCACGACAAGAACGAAGGCCCGCCACCGGGAAGCTGCGTTAGTGCCCATGTCGATGGTCCGCCCGCCGGATCGGTCGATGTCAAGAGTTGCCCGGCGCCATTCACAGCCACACAGAGCGTCGTAGACACACACGACACGGCCTGGAGGATGCCGACACCCGTCAGGGCGGAAAGCGTCCAAGTACCCGAACCACCCGCCGGGTCCGTCGAGGTCGCGATCTCGCCGACAAAACCGCCTCCTGACCCGACCGCAACGCACAGCCCCACCACGCACGAGACATCCTGCATCTCGGTCACGCCGTCCCCGCTGACGTCGCCGAGGGTGCCTGGTGCCCACGCCGGCGTCCCCCCCGTGGGGTCAGTTGACGTCACGACCTGCGAATCGGCAAATGCCGGCGCGCTACCGGCCGACTGGTCCACAGCCACACACAGCGACACCGACGGACACGAGACCGCGCGGATCCAGTTGTCCGAGTCGGCGTCCGCGGCCGTCCACACAGCCGACGGACTGGTCGGATCGATCGAGGTCACTAGATGGCCGTCAACGTCGCCGGCCACGCACAACGCCGTCGAGGGGCAGGACACATCGGAGATAGGGGCCGGAATTGACTCCTCGTCGATGGTCATCGGGGCTGACCACGTGAGCGGCGAGTCGGCCAACGCCGGGGCAGCTGCGACGATCGACAGCGCGGTCGAAACGGCCAAACCGAGGCACAGGCCGAGGCAGATCCACGACCTGCGACGCACGACCACAGCACCGCACGCCGGTGCGGCCGGACCTGCCGTGGTCACATCACGCGTGCGCATCCTGCGCGACAGCACTTTCAAGACGACGCCCCCTCGCGGGTTACCGAACGCCCACATTACAGCGGCACCGAAACAACGCGGCGACACCACGTCGATTTGCATCGCGAGCCGGTTGGAAGCAACCCGACGCACCTGTACGGTGCGCTTGGTCCTCGTCCCTGGCCTTGACCGGCGTCTATAGGTCTCGTGAAGGAGTGAAGTGGTGCGCCACGGCGTCCTTGGCCACGAATGCCGAGCACCTCGCGCCTGGCGTGTCACCGCAACCCCAAGCGTGTCGAGCCGGCGTCGTGCCGCCTACTGCAGGGCCTTGATCGCAGCTGTCAGTCCGGCGTAGGTCGGGACTGCGGAAATTGGCTGGAGGTGGCCTTTGGGGCCGGTGAAGGTGAGCGACGGGGTAGCGTCGAAGCCGTCCGTGTTGGCTGTCTGGGTGTCGTGGGTCACGTCGTTTGGGAGCGCCGGGTCGTTGCGGTCAGCCTCCCAACGGGCCAGATTCAGTCCGGGGACCTGTGAGGCGAGTCCTTGCATGAAGGCGTCGGTGACGTATGGCGTGTCCTCGCTTTGCTGTTCGTGGTACCACAGGAGAACGTAGTACCACTCGCGGTTCTGCAGCCCGGCGGCGCGGGCTGCGATCTGTCCGGCCGTGTACTCGCCTGCGTTTGCGTCTTGGCTTGCGGTTTCCATTCCGCGATAGGCGAGCTTGACCGTTCCGTCGCGGACATCGTGGCTGATCAGTTGCTGTTCGGAGCTCAGCGCGAACGCTTGGCAGGCCGGGCAGGCCAAGTCGCCGAACTCCGTGATCGTCACGGGAGCGGTCGGCTGGCCGAGCACGTTGTCGTGCTCGGGAATGCCCTTCAGTAGCGCGATCACGTTTGCTCGCGCCGTGCGTGCGCCTTCGGTTGCACTGTTGGACCCGCCGCCTAACACGATCACGATCACGAGGGCTGCGACTACGACCGCGATGAGGCCGCCGAGCCAGATCAGTCGCGCCCGACGCGCCTGCGCGACAGACACCTGTTTTTGGCGTGCTTCGCGGGCGGCGCGGGCGGCCGCCTTCTGTTCCGCACGGCTTGCCATTACGCCGGATTACGTCGCGCCAAATGCTTGGCTGTCGCGTCGGCGCGTGGCCGCTCGTACTTCCCGGAGACCAACGGCGTGACCACAGGCCTTGACGGCGACGGGACGACCAAAGACGAGGTGGCCGCGGGATCCGCTGCGCCTCTGCAGGGCGCGCACCACGCCGGCTCGGTGCCCACCGCGGCACCGCTCAGCACCAGCAACGCGGTGATCAAGATCGTCGGCTGGCACAGCCGCCTCCACACACGCTGACGCCAACTCGCAGGCCGACAATGGCGCGGCTCCGAGGCGAGACGCTTCAGCAACCGCAGCCGCGCGGTCTCATCGACGCTGATCGCCCGTGCCGGATCCGCGGCCAGCATTCGCGACACCAGGGTTGTCTTGTTCATCACCGAAGCGACCCCGCACCCTCGATGGCGGCGATCCTGGCGGGCTCCTCGTCCGTCAACGCCCGGGCAAGCCGGCGCCGCGCGCGGTGCACCCGCACCGTCAATGCACCAGTGCTGCAGCCCATGACCCGCGCGGCGTCGCGATGCTGAAGGCCGTCCCACACGACCAGCATCAACGCCTCACGATCTCGCTCCCCCAACGCCTCGAGCGCCGCAGCCAGCCTTCGGTCATGCGCCGCCACCTCGAGGCCAACTGGGTCCGCAGGATGCACCCGCAAACGCTGCTGGAGCGCATCGCGGCGAGCGCCTGCGCGGCGCTGATTCGCAGCGACGCGCCGAGCGATGCCCAACAGCCACGGAACCGGGTCACCCTTCAGCTCCTCGTAGCGCCGCCACGCCACCAGAAACGTCTCGGACACGACATCCTGGACGGCCTCAGCCGCCACGCGCCGCGCGGCATACCGAAACACCGCGTCGTAGCAATCACTGAAGATTCGCTCGAAACGATCGGGCCGCTCAGACTGCTCAGATCCGCGACTCACGTAACGGTATTGTCCGCCAGCCCCCGAGACATTACACGCCGTCAACGACCAAGCCACGTCGTTTTGGTGTCCGAGCGCGACAGACGCCCCCGCCCAAGCGCGCGACCCCGCAATCCCCTCAGCCCCAGACACACGCCCCTGTTTCAGCCTCCGAACGGGCTGTTGGCGATGCGCCGGGCGCCGCGTTCGCGCGCGGCGCCGATCGCGTAGGCGACGGCCATGCCGGCGAGGGCGCCGGGGATTGCGTAGAGCACCGTCCCGAGGTGGGTGGCGCGGCGGGCGGGTATCGCTACGCCGTGCAGGGCGAGGCTGATCGCGACGCCGGTGACGATCGCGCCGATGATCGAGGCGAGGAAGGCGCCGACAATCCCGCCCCAGAAGCGGTCGGGCAGCCAGATCGTGTAATGCCAGAGCGCGAGACCCATGATGACCCAGGCGAGCATGCCCATCAGCGTGGCCTCCCCCGTCGCCGGTTGCGTGACTTCGCAGCGCCTCGCCGGCGCGCCGCGGCGTCCTCGGCGGGCATCACGACGTCCTCCGGACGCGCGTCGGCCGTCGGATCACGCACCGGCTCCGGCCGCGGCTCGGGCCTGGGCTCGGGGATCACCTGCGCCGCGGGCCGTGACGCCGGCTCGGCGTGCAGATCGCGCATCAGCTCACGGAACTCGCCGGCCTTGACATCCGGGCGCGCAGGCTCAGTCAACCGCCGCCGCGGACGGCGGTCGCTCGCGTCGACGTCGACCTCGCGCGCGGCCGCGCCGACCGTCGCATAGGCCGGCACGACGCCGCCGTTCTCGGCCGCGATCCGCAACCGCCGGCGACGGTAGACCGGCTCACGCTCCTTCCAGTGCGTCAGCACCGGCGAGGCGATGAAGATCGACGAATAGGCGCCCGACGCGACGCCGACCAGCAGCGCGAAGGCGAAGTCCTTCAAGGTCGAGCCGCCGAAGAACAGCAGCGCCAGAATCGGCAAAAGCGTGCACAGGCTCGTCGCCAACGACCGCGTCAGCACCTCCGACATCGAACGGTTCACGATCTGCGAGAAGGCGGCGTTCTGCATCTTCGCGACGTTCTCGCGCACCCGGTCGAACACGATGATCGTGTCGTACATGGAGTAACCCAAGATCGTCAGCAGGGCCGCCACCGTGTCAGCCGTCACCTGCCTCCCGGTGAGCGCATAGACGCCGGCCGTGATCAACAGATCGTGCATCAACGCGATCATCACCGGCACCGCGTACTTCCACTGGAAACGCAACGTGATGTAGGCCGCGATCGCAAGCAACGCCGCAACGATCGCAACCGCCGCACTATCGGCAACCGTCTTACCGAAACTCGGGCCAACAGACGTGTCGGTGAAGCTGTTGTTGTAGATGCCGAAGCGCTGTGCCAGTGCGTAGCGGACGCTGCCCGGCGCGGCTCCGTTGTCGATTTCGGCGGTTGTGAGCGTCTTGGTCGAGATCTGGAACGACACGCGGTTTGGATGCTTGGCCTTGGCGGTGCTCGAGACTTGCTGGACGGTTGGGGGACCCATCGCCTTGATGTGCAGGCCGTTTAGCGTCGAGGTCACCTCGCTGACGGTCGCGGGCTTCACGAGCGTCGCCTGGATCTGCGTGCCGGAGACGAAGTCGATGCCGAAGTTCACGCCGCGCACGCCGATCGCGATCGCGCCGACCAGCAGGATCGTCCCCGACAGGCTGAAGAACCACCTCGACTTGCCCATGAAGTCGAACGTCCACCGCCGCCGGCGGTCGCTGACCCCCAGCGCGCTCGGCGCGCGGATGAAGCGCGTGTGCCCGATCGAGCTGAGGATCGCCCGCGTCGCCGCGACGGCGGTGAACAGCGAGACCAGCACGCCCATGCCGAGCGTCAGCGCGAAGCCCTGCACGTCGGACTGCGACAGGATGAACAGGATGAACGCCGCCATGAAGGTGACGACGTTGGCGTCGATGATCGCGCTGAAACCGCGACGGTAGCCGGCGGTGATCGCGTTCAACGGCGAACGCCCCGCACGCGACTCCTCCTTCACGCGTTCGAAGATCACCACGTTCGCATCCGCAGCCACGCCGATCGTCAGGATCAACCCCGCGATCCCCGGCAGCGTCAGCGTCACCGGGACCAGCTTGATCAGCGCGTACAGATACAGCGCGTAGATCGCCAGAGCACTGACGGCGATCACGCCGAGCACACGGTAGAACAGCAGCAGGAACAGCGCGACCAGCGCCAGCCCGACAAGACCCGCCACCAGCCCCTGGTTGAGCGCCTGATGGCCGAGCGTCGCGGTGACCTGCCTCGACGAGATCGCTTCGAGCGCGAGCGGCAGCGCGCCGCTCGCGAGCACGTTCGCGAGCTGCGTCGCGGTCGCGTAGGTGAAATCGCCGGTGATCTCCGAGCCGCTCGCCGACGGTATTCCGTTGGGAAACTGTGCGAAGACGATCGACGGGATCGTCACGACCTGCGCGGCAGTGCCGGCGGTCCCGCCGAGCGTCGCCGCGAAGTGCTGGTTATTCGGGACGCCGCCTTGGAGCGAGTTGTCTTCGCCCCGCTGTGCGAGGGTCAGTGTTTCGTTTTGGAACCTGTTCGCGGCGTTGCCGTTGAAGCCAAAGCTTACGACCACTCCCTGTGTCGGATCGGTCGTCGCCTGCGGGTTGTTGATGTCACTGCCGGTCAGGAACGGGTCGTCGCGAAGCACATAGAAGGCGTTGATGATCGGCGCCTCAGGCGCACTGGTCGCCTGCACCAGCACGGTCCCGGGCGGCACGAACACAAGCCGGGCGGCGGTAGGCAGTTTCCTGTTCTGCTGCGCGAGATCGGCCGCCAGGTACGCCTTCGCGACCGAGCGGGTCGGTGCTTGCTCCGGACCGGCGAGCACCGTCCTGGCCGTGTCGTTGACGTAGAAGTAGGTGCCGTCCGGAGCGGACGCCAGCGCGTAGTGGACTAGCGTCTGCTTCGCCGCACGCAGCGCAGCCTGGTACTCGGTCAGATAGCCAGTGGTGCCCGGGACACTCGTGGGATCGGAGCCGGTCGGGTCGCCGGTCGCCGTCTCGCCGCCCGGTCCAGCAGGCTTGCCGTTGGCGGCGATCACGCTGTTCTCCCAGTCGTAGAAGTACAGCTGACCGGTCACACCGACGACTCGCTGCGCCTGCGAGGCACTCTTGACGTTCGGCAGGCTGACGTCAATCTCGCTGCTCCCCGACTGCACGATCTGCGGCTCGCTCACACCCAACTGGTCGATCCGCGACCGAATGACCGTGATCGCCTGCGAGATCGACGCCGAGTCCACCTTCGTGTGCCCTGACGGACGCGCCTGGAAGACCAGCTCCACCCCGCCCTGCAGATCGAGTCCGAGATGAGTCTTGCGAGCCTTCACGACGCCCGGGATACCAGCGGTCACAACGACCGACACAAGGACCAACGCGACCACCAGCACCAGGACAAAGGCACTGCGATAGCGGCCGCTCATCAGCCGCGCAGCCTCTCGGCGCAACCGGGCAAGCTGATCGGCGCCCGCCCGAGGCCGGTCGGCAGCAGGCGTGCGGGTTCGGCGACGCCAACGCAGCATGCCGCCGAGGGCAGCGGCAGCTGCGCGAGCGCACGCTCGTGCGCGTCGTGCATCACTATCGAGCCGCTAGCGCAGCGGCGCCTCGACGGTCGCGGGGCGCCCGCGATCAAACAGCCCGCCTACCGGGCCGGCTGCACCCAAGCGCGTCACGCTCCAGCTGCCAGGACGACCCTCGACCCGCAGCGCGAGCACCAAGACGCTTCCCGCCGCGGCCACACCGGCGTAGGCGGGAAAACTAGGCGGCCCATCGACAGCGGCTGGCAAGCCACCCTTGAGCACACCGCCAGCAGCGAGTGCTGCCATCGCACCAGCAACACAAAGCACAACAAGCAGAACCAACGGGCGCCAGCGTCGCGCGCGTGCCAAACGTGAACGGTGAGGATCTCGGCGCGCGGCCTGATCGTGACCACGAGCGTGTCTCACGACGGGTTGCAACTGTCCCGCGGGTGCCGCAGCTGCGTCGATCAGTTGCCGCTCAAGACGGTCGAGAAAATCGGTCATTCTGGGGCCTCCAGGGCCGCTCGGAGGGTCCGTAGCGCGCGGCTCACACGTTTGCGGACAACCGCCTGCGAGCACTGCAGCTCGGCCGCAATATCGCCGTAGTCACGCTCATCCAACACACGCGCCCTCAACGCGACGAGTTGTTCAGGGGGAAGCTGGGCAGCGAGCACGATTGCAACATCGGTCTGGTCAATCAGCTCTTCGATCCGCTCGAGATCGTGATCATCGATCGCAAGCGGCGCGAGACCCAACTCGTCCCGCGCGGACTGCTCGACCCGACCATGGCGAACACTGTCGATCAGCTTGTTTCGCGCAATCGTCATCAACCACGCAAGCGGCTCGCCAGGCAACTCGCGCGACGGCTCACGAACCACCGCGAGCGCCGCCGCAAAGGTCTCAGCAAGAAGATCCGCCGCGACCTCCCGGCTCCGCGTTCGCGCAGCCAGATACCCCAGCACAGTCCCCCGATGACGGCGAAAGAACGCACCAAAAGCCTCGCCATCGCGCCCACGGCTAGCCGCAAGCAACTCCGAGTCCGATCGTGCTCTTTCGCTTGCCATCTACCTATAAGGACGCGCCAGACGCGATCTTGTGACCACGACGCCGACGATACCCCCGATCGTGCCGCAGGCGCTGAGCGTCGCCGGAGCCACGAGCACTCACGGGACGATCCTTGCGCATCTCGCGCGTGCCCGTGTGGCACGGCTGGCGGGCGCGCCACCGGAATCCCTCAGGAGCCAGCGTCCGCCGGGCGTAGCGGGACCCTCGAGCGAGTGCTCGACTCCATCCGCATCACCCGCATCAGCCTCAGCCACACGTAACCGGACACCCGCCCAGCGAAGCGTCCGACCAAGCACGCCTCGCGGCGCCGGCACGTCGTGATCAGCTTCAATGCACGCATGCTGAGTAGAGGAAGCCGACGCGCCGCGTCCGCGATCGGCATTCTCGCCGCCCTGGCGATGAGCCTGGTCCTCCTGCTCGTGCCAGTCGGCGCCGCGCCGGCGGCAGTCCCGGCGACAGTTCCGGTCGCGGACTGCCCAACGACGTTTGGTATCCAGCACAAGGCGATCTGGCCAAAGGCGGCGGTCGTGCGTGGTAACCCCGCGTCCACGCGCGGGCTCGTCGCGTACAGCAACACAGAGCTGCTGCTGATCGGACCGCGAGGAATGCAATGTGCCGGCGTCGTGGCTGTCGACGGCGGAACGAACATTATCGTCTGGCCACACGGATACCCGCGACCAGCGACTCACGCCCGTTCTGACGGCCTCACTCTGCTCCTCGACCCCGCGTGCCTTGGCTGCAAAGCCGAGGACGCCTGCCCATTCTTCACACAGTTCGCGACAGCCTTGGGCATCCCATGCGCAACCGGCATCCCCGCCGGAGAGCGCGTGTACGGACTCAACGCGCACATCACGCTGTTCGAAGATCCCCCCGGCGTCGCAGGCTCCGGCTGGCCAAGCGGCGGCCCCGACCCGGCCAACGGTCTCGTCGGAGTCAACGGCGGCTTCCGATACGGAACCGTCTTCCGGTCGACGTGCACGCTGCCGCAAACACAGCATTCGCTCTGCACCGTCATCCTCAACGACGTCATCGCGCGCTACGGCTAAGGATCCGCAGACCCGGCTCCCAACTACGAACTCCTCGAGATTCCTGTCAAGCACCTTCGACTTCTCAGATCGGTGCCAGCGCCTCGCGTTGGCACAGTCGAGACACGAAGGCGGCAAACGCTCAGGGCAACCACGTCCCCTTCCGCATCCGTACCGCTCGGGTCGCAGACGGGTTGACCGGAGGCCGCGATGCCGGACCATCGCAATCCTGCTTGCAAAGCAGCACCGCGGAAGGCGCGGAAGACGCTGAAATGCCTGATAAATCAGGCGATTTGAGCGAATCCGCGTCCGACGCGGATTCTCGCGATTTGCGTGGTGTTGACGAGAGTTAAGGCACTGGTGCCTAAACTGGATCGCTCGTCGGTGCTCGCTCGGCCACGCCTTCCGCCAGCCGTCGGGCGCTCGCTCGTGTGGCGAATGCGGGAGCGCAGAAGACCTCCTTTGAGGGGTCATCGTTGACGATCTGGATCTCAGGGCTCCCGAGACCTCGGTCTGGTCGCGGCTACCGCCGCGTACAGGAACGAGCCCGCTACCGCGCTGCGACCTCGCGGAATAACTCAGAGGCCTGCGCAACGGAGTCTGCCTCCCAGGCGATTTCGAGGTCACGGTCTGTCGCGAGTCCGGCTTCTTTTGCGTCGCCGAGGAGATCGAGTCCGAGCCTGCGGTAGGTCGCACCGTCTCGCGGGATCTCGCTGCGGTAGCGCTGTAGCACGGCTTGGTCGGGCTCGGGCGAGTCCCCGTCGAGGAGGTCATCTAGCTCGTACGCAAAGTCCCTCAGTCTCTTCCGGAGGGCGGCAACGACGCTCGCTGGCGCCTTGGTGTCGACGTCGAGCGAGTCGCCGAGCGACGATACCAACAGGCTGGGCCGACCCGCCGCGCCTGGATGGTCGCGCGCGCGCTCGAGCGCCCTTGTGAGTTCCGCGGCGACGTGCTCGATTCCCGCCTCCGTCGATACTCCGAGGCGGTCACCGAGCATAGGTGCGACGTCAGCCAGGTACCGGAGGTCGATGCCGTGCCAGACCGGGAGTATGACTTTCGTCCCCGACGCGGCCTCACGTGTAGCAAGTGCCTCGAGCTCGCGCTGTGGCCAGTGTTTGCTGAAGAATGCCGGGCTGAGGATTACAACGCCGAACCGGCTTCGAGCCAAAGCCGCATTCAGCCGACCGGTGAGGCTGTCCCCGACCGTCATCTCGAGCTCGTCAAGCCAGACGACCCAGCCCCGGGCTGTTAGCGCTTCTGCAAGCGGTCGAGCTACATCTATCTTGTCCTCGCCGGCGTGCGAGATGAAGACGTCGGGCGGGGGCGAGTCCACTCCCGCGACGGCGGGCGCACCGTCACGGTCGGGGTCGCGTGTCGAAGCCGCAGGTGCCTGAACCAGCAGCGGTGTGCTTGCGACCGTGTCGCCGTCGGTGGGCTCGTCCAAGTCGAACGGCTGCACGAACTGAGGCACATACTCTGCGTGAATGGCGGCTTCTACCTCGAAGAAGTCGATCAGCGTATGAATTTCCCGAAAGCGCCTAGCGCGCTCTTGGTTGATCGTGATCGTCCACTCGCCGGATTCGCCGGGGGCGCTCAGACTGGTCCACAGCGCGTACGCATCATCCCTGACCAGTGCGACCAGTCGCTGAAGGGCGCTGCCAGTCGGTGCGAAAGCGAGTTCGAGCCGGGCCTCTTCGCTCGTGACCACGAGTTGTTCGGTGGTCACGGCCGTGGCCGGCCGAAAACGGGCTGCTCGTTCGGCGAGGTAGCGGACGACTGCGACGAAACGCGCGATGTCGTCGTGGGCGCCAGGGACGTAAGTGAGGCCGCCGACGGTGATTCCGATGTTCGTTTCGTCGCGTAGTTGAGCCGCCTGCCACGCCGCGATCGGCGGCCGAAGAAAGCCTGCGTCGCTGAGGTTGAAGTAGATACCCCGTAACTCCAGCCCGTGGTCTTGCCACGCTCGGGCGCCCGCATACTGGAAGGTCGGCCACGCGCCGGCGTGACAGAACTCTTCATAGAGCATCTGGAGGACTTGCAGTTCGGCAGCGGTTGGAACGCGGTCGGGATATCTGGGCGGGGTCATCGGATTTCGCAAACTCAAGCACCTCGCCAGCCGGTAAGGCACGCACTCCGGGGCCGCATCGGCGAGGGACGGCAGACAACCCCCACGCAGTGTCGCCGAGTCGTCATTCTTTGCTCGGAACCACGAGGACGCGATCCCAGAGCATGGGCATTCCGTTAGCCGGTTGCTGTTCTTCTATGCCGTCCCAGATCTCGTTGACGAGTCGCGTGGGGTCCTCCTCGGTCGGGAAGACGTTTCGGTACTCCTCGAGACGCTGGTATTCCGTCGACAGCGGAAGCCGCGAGAACTCAGCGACGCGCTTTACGCTCGGTGGTTCATAACTGCCGTCGATGATGTGTTCCCAATCGTGGATGAACGTATACACGCGCTCTCGCCGCTGCGGATCATCGCCAATACGCTCGACGAGGTAGCGGATGAACGGGATCCCGTCTTCGCCGCGCTTGGCGTGGCGGAACGGGAGCTTTGTGCGTGGAGACACGGCACGCCCTTTCCGACCGACGGTAAAGTCTCCTATATTCCAGAATAGCACCCCGGGCTGATCCGCGGGTTGTCCAGCGCGGAAACTGCGCGCGCTCGGATTCATGCGACCCGGACCGCTCGAGTGCCGGAGCGCTTAGGACGCGCTCGACGACCCAGCGTTGTCGGCCGAGTCCCGAGCCGTGCTCGCTGCCGCGACGGGCGATCACTGGCTTGATGCCGCGCGCCCACAGCAGCCGACGGTACTTGTCGTGGTCGTAGCCG
>JBEKNK010000068.1:0-14754 GCA_049522915.1 Solirubrobacteraceae bacterium
GCCGGGCCTCAGGGGTAGAGCTGCTCGCCGTCGGCGCGTTGCGAACGCCCGCCGGGCCTCAGGGGTAGAGCTGCTCGCCGTCGGCGTCGGTGATGATGATCGCGTCGACGGGGCAGTTCTGCGAGGCCTCGACGATCCGCTCAAGCGTGGCGCCGTCGGGGTCGATCACCGTCGCCTTGTCCTCGGCATCCAGCACGAAGACGCGTGGAGCCGTGTCCACGCAGTCGCCGAAGCCGAAGCACAGCTCGCGATCGACCTCGATGCGGACGCCGTTTGCGGTCGTGACGTTGGCCATCGGCCGCGTAGCGTAGCCGTCCGGGCGTGCTCAGTCCGCCATCAGCAGGTAGACCCGCGCCGGCACGCTCGGAAACTCGACGGCGGCGAAGGACGCGACCACGTAGTGGACGCCGTGGTAGGTGATCGATCCGCTCGGCGGCAGCGTCGCCGGTCCGGCGAAGGTGCCGGCGAGCTGCTTGGTGCCGGCCCGCACCAGCACGGGCACGATCAGGAACGCGTGTGCGAGATTCGTGTAGCCCGCCGCGGTTTCGACGGCGAACACGGCCTGGCCGACCAGCGCGCCGGCGCCGTCGATCAGCGGCCGTGTGACCGGCGCGATCGACGGGACCAGGCCGCCCGCGCCGGCGACGACGCGACCGTCCACCACGACATCCAGCCCGGCGAAGCCGCCTTCGGCGAACACGCTGCTGACAATCTGCGACGCCCCGCCGTAGTCGCCCGCCGCAACCGCGCCGGCGAGCGAGGCGCTTCGGGCGAGCGCCTTGAGCGGACCGCCGACCCAGAACGGGCTCGTCATCGCCTCGCCGTAGACCCGCTGTGCGACGCCGGCGAGGACATCGGCCGCAACCTGCGGGCAGCTCTGGCGCGCGAGCCCCGGCGCGGGCAAGGGGAGCAGGAGCGAGACGTTCAGCCTGCCGTTTGGAAAGCGTGGCACGCTGAAGGACGCGACCAGGTAGGAGACGCCGCCGAGCACGACCGTGCCATGCGGCGTCAGCGCCTGGTCGCCGGGGGCGATGTTCGCGAGGAGCGTGGCACCCTGGTAACTCAGCACGGTGTCGGCACCATCCAACCGCTGCACGAGCTTCTGGTAGCCCGCGTCGTCCTGGATCGACATCACGAAGGTGCCGACCACGCGGCCGCCGAGCGTCAGTGAGCCGCTGACCGGTGCCGTCACGAATGGTCCGCCGAAATCGTCGAGCACCACCCCGTCGCGCAGGACGCGCAGCCTGACGATGTGCTCGTGGTTGAAGACCAGTGCGAGAACCTCGCTGCGCACCGCAGGCACGTCGTCGGCCGCAACCGCGTTCGCGAGGACCCGGTCGGCCTCGATTGTCTGGACGGCACGGGTCACCTCGCTGCCGCCGCTTTCCCCGGCGCTGATCTGGCGCGCCACGGCGACGGTCGCCGCCAGGTACGTCCGGTCGGTGGCGGCAGCGCAGCGCGCGGGGTGTCGGGTGGCGGCTGCGGTGGCGGTGATCGCGACCGCCAGCGAACCGACGGCCGCCGTGATCACGGCGAGCGTCAACAGCGTCGTGTGTTGTGCGGCCGGTTTGCCCATCAGCGGCTGGACCTGCGAGCCGGGAAATGCTCTCACGCACGGGCCCGGCGCGTGGGGCCGGCGCCGCCACGGCGCTAGACTGCGCTGCCGTCGAACGTCACAGCACTTGAGCCAAGCCGAATCGCCACAGCGCAGCGCCCCCGCACACGACGTCACAGTCGAGGACGTCCGTCAGCTGATGGGTGCCTCAACCCCCCACTTCGCGCTCCAGCTGCGCAACCGGATCGCGAAACTGATCGAACCACTGCCGCTCGACGATCCGGCGCGGGTGCTCGGCGAGCGGGAGATCCACCGCCTGCAGACGCTCGCCGTCGACGGTGAGACCCGTGGCGGCGAGGCGCAGGACGGTCAGCGCCCGCTGCCGTCGCTGGCCGACTGAGGCCCCCACCTCCACCGCGAAGCAGCCCTGACGCCGCCAGGCGTTAGTCTCGAATGCGCAGTGGCGGACACACCCCTACCTTCTGAGATCCCGCTCGAGGGGTCCGAGCTGCCCGGCCCCTACGCGGTCGGCGAGTACGCCGCGGCGCTGCGGGGGAAGCTGCGCAGCTTCGCGCACGTCCAGCTGGTCGGAGAGATCGCGAACCTGCGGCCGCCGACGCGTGCGCGAGCGTACTTCGAACTGCGCGACGCCGGTGGCGCGATCCCCTGCGCTATGTGGCGCAACGACTGGGATCGCCTCGGGGCGCTGGTCGACGGACTCGCCGACGGAGCGCAGGTGATCGTCGCCGGCGGCTGCGACTACTACCCCGGCAGCACCAGTGCCTCACCGTCGTTCAGCTTCTCGGTCTCAACCCTCCGCGTCGCCGGCGAAGGCGACCTGCTCGCGCAGATCGAGCAGCGCCGCCGCGCTCTGGCTGCCGACGGCCTGCTCGAGCGCCAGCGTGAGCTCCGCCGGCCGGTGCTGCCCCGCACGATCGGGGTCGTCTGCGGCGAGACCGGGAAGGCCCGGGAGGACGTCCTCGCCGCGCTCGCACGTCGCGGCTGGGCGGGGCGGCTGGTGTGGGCGTTCACGCCCGTTCAGGATCGGCACGCCGCGCCACTGATCGGCGCCGCGCTGGGGGAGCTTGCGGGCACCGGCGAGGTCGACGTGATCGTCGTCGCCCGCGGAGGCGGCTCGCTCACCGACCTGCTCGCGTTCTCCGACGAGGTGCTCTGCCGCACGGTCGCGCTGCTGTCGGTGCCGGTGATCGCCTCGATCGGGCACCACACCGACCGCACGCTGCTGGATGAGGTCGCTGCGGTCAGCTGCTCCACCCCGACGCACGCCGCCGAGGCGGCGGCGCCGCTGAACTGCCTTGACGCGCGCCGGGGCCTGATGGCGAGGGCGCGCCGCCTACGCGACCACGCCCGCGAGGGACTGATCTCACGAGCGCGGCTGATGACGGCGCTCTCGCGCGCCCCCGCCGCCCACCTTGCCCGCCACCGCGGGGCTCTTCACCAGAACCTGCGCGAATTGCGGGCGGCGTCCCGTCGGATCGTGGGGGACGAACGCGCCCGGACGGCGATACGCGCGCGGACGCTGGGGCGTTGCCGTGAGAGCGCGATCCGCGACTGCGGTGTGCGTCGTCCCGGGGAGCTTGACCGCCTGCGCCTGGCGCTCGCGGCGCACGACCCGGAGCTGACCCTCGCGCGCGGCTACGCGCTGGTCGAGGACGCCGCGGGCGAGCCGGTCGTGAGTGCGGCGGCCGCGCGCGCCGCGGGACGTGTGCGCATGCGCTTCGCCGATGAGACGGTCGCCGCGACGGTGGAGACGGAATGAGCGAGGAGCGTGAGGAGATCGGCGCGGAGCCGCAGAGCTACGAAGCCGCGTCGGCTCGCGTCGAGGAGATCGTCCGTCGCCTGGACTCCGGTCAGGCCGGATTGCGGGAGACGCTCGAGCTTGTGCGCGAGGGCCGCTCGCTGATCGAGTTCTGCGCGCGCGAGCTTGACGCCGTCGGCGGGGACCTCGAGGAGCTGCGGCTGGACGAGCTCGTCGCGCGGCTCGAGCGCGACCACGGCGGCAGTGCCGCATGAGCACCTGGGGGCTGGTGGCCCGGCTGCCGCTGCAGGTTGACGGGTACCGGCTCGAGCGCCTGGATACGCCGATCGTCTCCGGCCGCGTTCGCTCGACGACGGTTTTCGTGCTTCGCGGGCAGGGGCACGAAGGGCTCGGCGAGGACGTGACCTACGACAACGAGGATCACGACGCCCTGCACTCGGCGCAGCCCGAGTGGGCGCTCGCCGGGAACTGGACGCTGGAGAGCTTTTCGGAGCGCCTCGGGGCGCTTGAACTCTTCCCCACCGCCCCGCCGGGCGCGCTCGCCTACCGCAACTATCGCCGCTGGGGACTTGAGTCAGCGGCGCTCGACCTCGCGCTGCGCCAGGCCGGCATGGCCCTGCACGAGGCGCTCGGACGCCGTGCTGAGCCGGTCAACTTCGTGGTGTCGGTACGCCTGCCCGAACCACCGACGCTGGAGTTGATCGACGCGCGACTCGCGCGCCAGCCGAAACTGCGCTTCAAGCTCGACCCGACCGCGAGCTGGGACGCGGAGCTGATCGGTGAGCTGGCCGCGCGCGGGATCGTCGCCACCGCCGACCTCAAGGGCCACTACGTCGGCACCATCGTCGACAACGCCCCCAACGCCGAGCTGTACGGCCTGATCGCTGAGCTGCTACCCGACGCCTGGATCGAGGATCCGGGACTCGGGCCGGAGACCGACGCGGTACTCGCCGAGCACCGGGATCGGATCACCTGGGATGCGCCAATCCACTCGGTCGCCGATGTGGCGGCGCTGCCGTTCCCGCCGAGGATGCTGAACGTGAAGCCGTCGCGCTTCGGCACGCTGCGGGCGCTGCTGGACTTCTATGACCACTGCGAGGCGCACGGGATAGGGACCTACGGCGGCGGCCAAACCGAGCTCGGGGTCGGCCGCGGCCAGATCCAGTACCTGGCCTCGCTGTTTCATCCGGACGCCCCCAACGACGTTGCGCCGTCCGGCTACAACCTCGACCCGCTGCCCGATGAGCTTCCCGGCAGTCCGCTGGCGCCGGCGCCGACCGCGTTCGGCTTTCGCTGGGGGTGACGGTCGCGGTGGGTGAGCGTTTCGAGATGCGCGTCGGTCAGCCCCTGCTCTCCGACGGCTACGACGTCACGGCCACCTACGGCACTGCGAGCGCCAGCTCGACCGATCCCGCCTGCTGCGCACGCGACTTTTGGCCGACGGCGACCAGCAGCGCTGAGTGGGGCGTGCCGGGCGGTGGGACCGCCCTCGCGCGCGTGGACTGAAAATTCAGAAAGGTTTATGACTCCTTTTAGGTCAGCTTGAGCCCCGCGACCGATACTCCCTCACGCGACACATATCTCTCGCAACCGCACCTCCTCCCCCGAAGTTCCCGACGCCCCGCCTACCCCCCGGGGCGTCGGGCGTTAACGGGCGCGAATTCGCGCCGCCGCGCTGGTGTCGAGCGCCCGCGCGCGGCGCAGCCGGGCATCGCGTCGCGCGAAGCCTCCACATGGTGGCGTAAGCGCTCGCCAGCCTCAGGCGTCGTGCGTCTCTTCAACCGCAGCGGAGTGCTGACGCGCACGCACGCGCACGAGCACGACGCGGTTCTCGCGCACCGACTCCACCCGCAGCTCGTATCCGTCGACGTCGATCTTGTCGCCGCGCTTGGGCAGGCGGCCGAGATCGTTGAAGACGAGCCCGCCGATCGAGTTGTAGGCATCGTCGCTGGGCAGCAGGATCCCGTGGTCCTCGAGGTCCGCCACGGGAACGTGTCCGCGCACGAACCAGTCGCCGCTCGGCAGCTGGCGCACGTCGCCGGCAGCCGGGTCGGTTTCGTCGGTGATCTCGCCGACGACCTCCTCGACGATGTCCTCGATCGTCACGATCCCAACGACCCGCCCGTATTCGTCGGCGACCACGGCCATGGCGGTCCGCTGGTGCTGCAGCTCGGCCAGCAGATCGTCGAGCGGCTTGGTCTCGGGCACGATCGGAGCATCACGGACGAGCGGCTCGATCGACGCGGCCGGGCCGACGTCGAGCAGCCTGCGCGCGAGGCCGGTAGCGTGCACCACGCCACGGATTCGATCCTGGTTCTCATCCTCGGTGACCGGCAACCGCGTATGCCCTGAGTCTATGCAGCGCCGCAGCGCGGTCTGCACATCCTCGGCGAGGTCGACCGTCACAACAGCCGGGATCGGCGTCATCACCTGGCGCGCCTCCTGCTCGTGCAGGTGGAACACCCCTGAGAGCATCGTCGCTTCGTTGGCCTCGAGCATGCCGCCGGCGTAGGAATCGCGGATCAGGCGCTTGAGCTCATCGGGCGAACCGCCGCGTACGATCCGTCGTTCCGGGTCGACACCGAGCACGCCGAGCATCGCGTTGGACACGATCGTCAGCGAAATGATGAACGGGTTGAAAAGGACGCGAAACCACTGCAGCGGACGGGCGATGAGCCTCGCCACGCGCTCCGCGCGGTCGATCGCGTAGAGCTTTGGCACCATCTCGCCGGCCGTGATCTGCGTACTCGTGATCAGCAGGTAGGCGACCGCCGCCGCGATCACGATCGCGACGCCGTGGCCGAGCCCGTTCCCGAGCGCGCCCTTCAGCAGGTGCGCGAGCGCCGGTTCGCCGACCGCGCCGATCCCGATCGAGGCCATCGTGTTGCCCACCTGGCAGGTCGAGATGTACTCGTTGATGTGCTCGAGCTGTCGCAGCGCGAGCTTGGCCCCGCGCAGGCCCTGTTCGGACGCCAGCTCCAGGCGGGAATGCCGCGAGCGCACGAGGGCGTACTCGGCGATCACGAAGAACGCGTTGAGCGCGATGAGTACTGCAGCGGCGGCGACGAGGAGCCAGTTCACGGCCGGTCCGCAGCGCGGCTACTTCGAGGAGGTTCGTCGTTCATTCGGTCGGCGCTGAGGCGCTCAACGCTAGCAGGGACCGAGGTCGCACAGGTGAAGACTCCTGGGCGACCGCCCGCTGCGCCCGCGGGAGCTATGGCCCGACAAGCGCATCGATCGCACGCGCCAGCGCGAAGTCGCGCTGCGTCAGCCCGCCGGCGGCGTGCGTGGTGAGCGTGATCGTCACACGGCGGTAGCCGTGAATCAGGATGTCCGGATGGTGGTCGGCCTGTTCGGCCGCCTCCGCGATGCGATTGACGAGGGCGATCGCCGCCGCGAAGTCCTGGCACGCGAGCTCGGCGAGGATCTGCTGGCCCGCACGCCGCCAGGCGGGCCCGAGCGTGGCCAGGCCGACGTCTATCTCGGTGTCCGCGAGCGGTTCCATCAGGTCTTCGTGATCGCGTCGCTCAGGTCAACGCCGTGTTGTTGGCAATGATGATCGATCCAACGACGGAGAGGGCGGCCAGCGCCATGCACGCGGCGTAGCCAAGTGCGGGCCGCCGGATGCGGTCAGCCTGCTGAAAGCCGAGCGTCGCGAGCCCGCCTCCGATCAGGCCGCCGACGTGGGCGCCGACCGAGACGCCGGGGATCCCGACCGTGAGGGCGAGGTTGATCACGATCAGGATCACGAGTTGGTTGCGTATCTGGTCAGCGCCGCGGCGGTGCGCCTCCGCGAAGGCGGCGCCCATCAGGCCGAAGATGGCGCCCGAGGCGCCGGCCGTCGGATTCAGCGGCGAGACGATGATCACCCCGAGTGAGCCCGCGAGCAGGCCCGTGAAGTAGATCGTCAAGAACCGAACGCGCCCGATCGCGGGCTCGAGCAGGCGGCCCACCCAGTAGAGGACGTACATGTTCAGCCCGATATGGAGGATGTCCAGGTGCAGAAAGGCGCTGGTCAGGAGGCGGTAATACTCGTGTGCGGGAATCCCGTAGAGCGCCGCGGAGCGGATGTAGGGCGCGAGCAGGTAGCCGTGGTTCAGCAGCGAGGAGTTGTTCGTCGACCCGGTCAGCGTGTAGACGCCCGATCCCTCGGCGAAGAACACGATCACGTTGATCGCGATCAGCGCGACCGTGGCCTCGTAGCCGCGGTGCGCGGTCGAGCGGATTGTCTGGACCTTGACCGTCTGGCGCGCACACTCAGGGCAGCGCATCCCGACCGGCGAGGTGGTCATGCAGTCCGGGCAGATCGGTCGTCCGCAGTTCGAACAGGCGACGCCGGTCTCGCGACCCGGGTGGCGGTAGCAGGTCGCCATGGGCTTCCCACGCTACCAGGAGGCGTGGTCGCAGCCACGCGCGTGAGCGCGGTCAGCTCAGCTGCGCGACGATCAGCGGCTTCATCGTCGGCGCACTGGCGCCGCCGAGACGCTCGGCTGTGACCATCACGGCGTTCGCACCGGCGAGGTCGGGAACGGCGACCGTCGCAGTGCCGGCGGTGGTCGCGTCAAACAGCACGGAGACCGACCGCGCTCTCCCGCCACGCCTGACCCAGACCTCGTAGATCCGCGCGTGCGGCGCTGGTGGCAGGTTGGTCAGGACGAGCTCGCCCTGCGTTCCCGTCTCGCGCAGCAACGCCGTCGGCGCACGGCTCGCGTGCCAGCGCACCGGCAGAGCCACCGACGCCGTGATGACGCGCGTCGTGCTTCCGCCGGGCGCGATCACCAGTGCACCGAGTGCGATCCCGAGCGCCACGGCGCCCGCGACCAGGCCGCCGACCGGACGCAGCATCGCCGAACGCCAGCTCGGCCGCGAGCGGGGAGCGCGCCGCGGCGTCGCCGCTTGGAACAGCGCGGCCTCGGCGCGGACGGCCTCGAGCACACGCGTACGCAGTTCAGCCGGCGCGGCGAGCGGCGGCACGCCCAGGGGGAGCGCCTCGGCGACCGCCGCGAGCCGATCGACGTCGTCGCGACAGAGCACGCAGGACTCCAGGTGCTCGCGCAGCGCCACGGCCTCGTGCTCTTCAAGGGCTCCGAGCACATACGCACCGCATTCGTCCCGGAAACGGTCGTGCTCACTCATCCGGCGAGCACCACCCCGGCGCCCTCGAGCGTGCGGCGCATCTTTTCCATCCCGAGTCGCATGCGTCCCTTGATCGTCCCCACGGGAGCATCCAGCATCGCAGCGATCTCCGTGTGCGTGTAGCCACCGTAGAACGCCAATTCGATGACCCGACTCTGCTCCTCCGGTAGCTCGTCGAGCGCCGCACGGATCTCGCGCGCCTCGTCGCGGCGGGCGACCTCGACCTCGGTGTGCTCGGGTGCCTCAAAGCGCTCCTCGATGCCCTCGTCGCTGGCGCGCCGGCGATCATGGCCCCGGCGCAGCGAATCGATCGCACGGTTGTGCACGATGCCGAGCACCCACGTGCGCACACTGCCGCGCGTGCGGTCGTAGCGCGCGCCACTGCGCCAGGCCGAGAGGAAGGCCTCCTGCACCACGTCCTCGGCAGCCGCACGCGTACCGCACATCCGGTAGGCGAGCGAGAAGGCCACACCACAGTGGCGGTCGTAGATGACCTCGAATGCGCGCGCCTCGCCGTGGCGCACGAGCGCCATCAGATCCTCATCGGCAAGCTCCCGCAAACTGGCGGCGCTCGATCCGGGAGCTGCGCGATGGCGGGGCAGCAGCGGCATGGTCCTGTTCCGATACGTTCCGCCGGCGGCTTCGGATCAGCGCGACTCGAATATCTTGCGCGCGCTGCTCGCCACATCGGAGGCCGTGCGCTCGGCACGCTCGAGCAGCCCGCGCGAGCGCAACCGGCGACGCTGGTGGCGTCCGAGCAGCAGCAGGCCGGCCCCTGCCGCGGCGCCGCCGAGCACCGCAATCGCCGGCCGCACCCAGTTGCGCGGATCGCGCATCGACGCGAGCTCCCATCCCTCCAGCTCCTCCGCGGCCACCTCGCGAATGTTCAGCAGCGTGCCGCGCACGCGCGCCGACAGATCGGCCGGCGGCTCGACAGGTGCGAGCGCCCGTCGTAGCAAGCCCTCGACATCGCTGCCGCCGGCGACCGAGCGGCCCCGCGCGCCATCGGTCGGTTGGCCCTCACCGGCGCCATTCATCGGTCGAACTCCTCGTCCTCGTGCGCAACGATCCCCGACAGCTGGCGGATCGCGCGGTGAATGAGGACCTTCGTCGCCCCGTCGGTGCGACCAAGTGCGCGTGCGATTTCACGATTGTCCATGCCGAGCGCGAAGCGCATGATCAGGGCCTCGCGACGGTCGTCGGGAAGCTGCTTGACCCCGTCGAGTACGCGCGCCAGCTCGTCGCGCCCGCTGACCAGGTCCTCGGTCGAGTGTGGCGTGGCGACCGGCGAGTTCTCGTCGAGCGGGCTCTGCGGACGGCGCGCGCGATCGCGGTAGAGGTTGGCCGCGAGGTTGTGCGCGATGCGGATGAGCCACGGCCGCAGCGGACGACCATCGGATTCGCGCTGCGCTCGCTCGAAGTGGCGGTAGGCCTGCAGAAACGTCTGCTCGGTGAGGTCCTCGGCATCGTGATGGTTGCCGACCCGATAGTAGGCGTAGCTGTAAACGTCGCGGAGATGCGTGCGGTAAAGCTCGCTGAAATCCGCGTCCAGCGCAGCCTTGCGCTCGTCGGTCTGCTGCGCCACATACGGAGCCTACCCCGGTGCGCTCAGGACACCGGGACGGGCTGACGCTGAAGCGCCACCGGCGCCGGCGTGTGCTCCGGCATCTTGCCGCCGAGCCAGTCCCATTGCAGCACGACGCACGGCCAGATCCGTTCGGTGACGGCGGTCGCCTCCGCGGGCGTCGGGTTCTCGACGCGCGGGAACGCGAGCGCGCGCCCGCATCGCAACGTGACGCGGTGTGGACGGATCCGCCAGCCGCGCCGAACCGCCTCGGTGCCGAACACGGCGACGGGCACAACCGGTGCGCCGGTCTGCAGCGCGAGGCGCCCGACGCCGCGTCGCGGGTGCCCGAGCGGCCCCGGACGCGTCCTGGTCCCTTCGGGGAAGATCACAACGCAGTCGCCGCGCTCGAGGATCCGCCGAGCGGTCTCCATCGCCTGGTGGTCGCCTGCGCCGCGATCGATCGGGAAGGCCCCGAGGCGGTTCAGCAGCCAGCCGACGACGGGGTGCGCAAACAGCTCCTTCTTGGCGACGTAGTAGACCGGCCGCCGCGTCAGCGTGCCGATCACAAAAGGATCGAGAAAGCTGCGGTGGTTGGCCGCGAAAATCACCGGTCCGCTCACGGGCACATGCTCCATGCCGAGCCGTTTCATGCGGAAATAGACGTGAAAGAACGGCTGCAGGATCCCGCGGACGACGAGGTAGAGCGCGCGGTTCACGCCCCGGTCGAGGGCGTGCGAGTGGTAGTCGTCCAGTTCGTTGGCAGCCATCACCTCAAATACCCGCAAGGCACCCGCGCGTTACAGCGTTCGCGGGCGCCAGTGCCGGGCCGGCGGCGCACTGCCGACCGTGCGGGCGGGTGCGTGAGAGCCCTCATCGGGACCTCCAGAACCTTTAGCCTCTGAGGACCCGCCGGAGTAGCTCAGCTGGTAGAGCAATCGCCTTGTAAGCGATAGGTCAGGGGTTCGAGTCCCCTCTCCGGCTCTCGAAATGCCCGCAACTGACGTTATTTAGGGGAATGTGCGGCGCGGCAAATCCACGCGGCGTCCCCCAGCGAAGCACGCCCGACGCCGACTACCCGTCCGTCTTTCCAGACAGGCCTGGTCGCGCGGCCACCGAGGATGAATTCACGTCAGCGAAAGCGTGCGGTGTCTGTGTGCGCGCGCGCTCTCCGCGGCGTCGCGCAGCAGTCGCCAGTTCGCGTGAGGTGAGCGATGCCCCTGGTCGACCTCGCTCACCTCAGGCGACCTGGGGGCGAGGCCGGTGGGCGGCGCGGTAGTGGCTCGAGGCGAGCACGGCGCGCAGCCCTGCCTTGTAGACAGTGTCCTCGCTCCACGGGGAGTTCTCAGCGATCGCGAGCAGGTCCTCGACGGTCGCGACGCGCACCGTTCCCGGTCCGCCGGTCGCGTTCAGCGCCACCCGTCCGGCACGGTCCAGCAGCGCGCCGAGGTCGTCGATGCCCGAAGCCGTGTCGCGGACGGTCAGCGCACCACGGCCGGCGCGCCAGCGCTCGCGGCGCTCGCCGCCGGCTTGCTCGAATCCGTCGGGCCAAGCTCCGACGCGCAGCAGCGGGTCGATCAGCGCTTCGCGGTCCCTCGGCGCAACGAGCAGGTCGACGCGGCCGCTGCCGGGTCGCTGCGGCGCGCGGCGCAGCGTGGCCCCGACCGGGCCGACGAGGACGGCGCGCTCGCCGGTCTGGGCAACTGCTGAGAGCGCGGCACGGCACGCGGGCCAGCGGCGGCCGAGCAGCCCGCGCAGCCGCTCGCTCGGCCCCAGCTCGTACTCCTCGTCGATCATCGCGACGAGCTCCTGCTCGGCCGGAACGATCTGCAGTTCGAGCCGCGCGCCTGTGGCGCAGACGACACGCTCGAGGTCCTCGAGGCTCGGCCGCTGCACGCCAGACTCCCAGCGCGACAGCGTCTCCCGTGCCACACCTACGCGGCGTGCCAGCTCGACCTGGGTGAAGCCGCGCTGGCGAAGTTCACGCATCACGTCTGCAGAAGCCATACCGATAGTGTGACGCATCCATCACAGCCCGTCAATGCTTGCGCGCAACGCGTTGCGGCCGGCAACAACAGCGCGACTGCCGTCGATGCCGCTAAAGTTGGAGCGTGACCACGCGCGAGAAGTTGCATCGGCTCGTGGACGACCTCGACGATGCCGAGGTAGAGGCGGTGCTGACCCGGCTGGTTCGCGAGCGCGAGGCGATCGAACGCTGGACCGCCGCGGAGGACGCGCCTCCAGCCGTTGATGCCTGGGCGCTAGCCAACGCGCGCGAGGCAATTCGCGAAGAGCCTTGGTAGCCCGCGGCCAGGTTCTCTGGCTCGAGCTCGAGGACGAGGGTCGTGCCATTCATCGGGCGCGCTAGACAAGTCGCATCGCTGCGGGCTACCCCTTCGTTCGTGATGAGGTAGGTAGAGACTCGAGACCGCGGGCTCGGCTCGGTGTGATGTTATGCGGTGCTGCCGGGCTTTACGAGACCGGTTTCGTAGGCGAGGACGACTGCTTGGACGCGGCCGCGTACGGCGAGTTTCGTCAGGATGCGGGTGACGTGGCTCTTGACCGTCGTTTCACCGACGATGAGTTGGTTGGCAATCTCTGCGTTGGTCATGCCGCTGGCGAGGAGCCGGAATACTTCTAGTTCGCGTGGTGATAGTTCGTCGAACCCGGGCGGGGGCGCAAGGGGTGCTCGGGCGCGCGCGAACTCTTCGATCAAGCGGTGCGTGATACTTGGCGCGAGTAGCGCGTCACCGTCGCCGACGGTGCGGATACCTGCGATGAGCTGGTGTTTGGGGGCGTCCTTGAGCAAGAATCCGCTGGCGCCCGAGCGCAGAGCGTCGTAGACGTACTCGTCGAGATCGAACGTGGTGAGGATTAGGATCCGTGTGTTCGACTGATGGGAGAGAATGCGGCGGGTGGCCTCGATGCCGTCGAGTTCGGGCATGCGGATGTCCATCAGTACGACGTCGGGTTGTAGCTCGCGGCTGATTGTGACCGCCTCGCTTCCCGTGGAGGCTTCACCGACTACCTCGATGTCTGGCTCGGCGGCGAGGATCATCAGGAACCCTTCGCGGATGAGTTGCTGATCGTCGGCGATCACGACTCGGATGCTCACGCCAGAACCCCTTGCTGACCTAGCGGCATATTTACGACGACGCGGAAACCGTCGTTTTCGCCGTTGCCGACATTCAGCTTGCCGCCGCAGAGCGCAACGCGCTCGCACATCGCGCTTGTCGGCCAATTGTGGGAGTCGGCATAGCCGGTGGCGAGCTGCAGCTCGAGCTGGTCGTGACGGAAGCGGACGGCAATTTTGATCGGGCTTTCTCGCCGCTGGCTTGCGGCGTAGAGCGCGTCCTCGAGAATCCGGTATAGGCCGAGCTCAACTCCGGCGGGGAGGGTGCCGGGATCACCATCGACGTTCAGCTCCACGGGCTGCCCGTCTTCACGCGCGCGCTTGATCAGAGCGTAGATCTGATCCACGCCCGGCTGCGGGGCAAGTTGGTCCGTGTCGGCGCTCTGGCGTAGGACGCCGAGGATGCGGCGCATCTCAGTGAGCGCCTGGCGACCGGTGGTCTCGACTGCGCCCATGGCGTTGTCTGCTTGTGCCGGGTCGAGGTCGAGGCGGCTTCTCGCGGCTTCTGTCTGGATGACCATCGCGGCGACGTTGCGCGCGACGAGCGAGTGCAGCTCTCGGGCGATGCGTGATCGCTCCCCCGCGATGGCGAGCTGGGCACGGTCTTCGCGCTCAGCGGCGAGTCGCACAGACATTCGTTCGAGGTCGGCGGCGAGTAGGCGGCGCGCGCGAAAAGCTCGGCCCACGACCCATACTGCGAGGAACACGAACAAAACACCCGCGTAGTCGGCGACGTTGTAGCCGCTCGGTCCGAAAAGATAGTTGACAACAGCCGACGCGAGAACGAAAGCGAGCCCAGCCACCGCTGTGCGACGGGGCGTCCATGCCGCGAGCGTGTAGAGCGGTGCCACGAACAGGAAGACCTTGGGCAGTGCCGAGCTGCTCAGCGGCGTTAGCGCGTTGTTCATCACCCATGAGAGGACCCAGATCGTCACGCAGAAGAGCACTGGCCATCGGCGGCGCCAGACCGTTACCAGCGCCATCGCTGCAACGACGAGCATGTTGAGAATCAGCGGACCACGGGGCGTGCTGTAGCTCAGCACCGCGACGGCGAAGTCGACTAGCACTGCGACAGCCAGAAGCGGATCAAACCACGGCCAACGCAGGCGATCGGCGGTCGTCAACGCGACGGGATCGCCCTCGCGCGAGCGCTCGGCACGCGCGGCAACCGTAGTCGTTCCGTCCAGCGGGATCCGCGCGGTGACCCCGAATCCCCCGTCCGGCCGCGGACCGGCACGAAGCTGTCCTCCATACAGCGCGACCCTCTCGGTCATTCCAAGCAACCCATGCCCCGAACCGTCTTGGCAATGCTCAAGGGGTGCCGCTCGCCCGGTGTCGGACACGTCCAGCTCGATAAGGCCGTTGGTGAACCGGACGGCCACTCGGGCGCTGGTGGGTCCGGCGTGCTTGATTGCGTTGGTCAACGCTTCCTGTACCACCCGGTAGGCGACAAGATCCAGGCCGGGCGACAACGCCAGTGGCGGATCGTCGAGCTCCAGCGCCACGTCGAGCCCCGCTGCGCGCGCCCGGTCAGCCAGCATCTCAAGCTGTGACAGACCGGCCATCGAGACCGCCGCGTTTTGGTC
>JBEKNK010000069.1:0-14578 GCA_049522915.1 Solirubrobacteraceae bacterium
TGGCCCGCGCGATGGCGGCTTGGCCCGCGCGATGGCGGCTTGGCCCGCGCGATGGCGGCTTGGCCCGCGCGAGCAGCTTCGCGCCGCGAGCTCGCGCCCCCGGCCGCCGCGAGCGTCCTGGCCTAGGGGTAGCGCTGCCGGCGGGTCTCTCGCTCGACGATCCGGATCGCGCTCGTCGGGCACCCCACGGCGGCGGCCATCAGCAGCTCGTCGGGACCCGGTCCGATCACCACGGCGACGTCATCCTCCAGCCGGAAGATCTCCGGCGCGATCTGCTCGCAGTCACCGTGCCCGGTGCAGACGTTGGGGTCGATCAGGGCGACCAGGGTCATCGGTGCTCCTTTGCTGAGATCGGCGCTGGACGGGCGATGCTAGTGGGTCTCAACCAGGCGGTGGAACGCCCGCGGGTGCTGCACCGCCGAGGCTGAGCGTTGGCGGCGAGCGGGCGCATCTGCGATGCGCACCGGGGTGGCCCGGGGTCGAGAGGTCCGATCGCCTACGCTCGTCAGTGGTGCTCATCCCCCGTACGGACATCCGCAACGTCGCGATCGTCGCCCACGTCGACCACGGGAAGACGACGCTGGTCGACGCCATGCTCTGGCAATCGGGGGCGTTTCGCGCCAATCAGGAGGTCGCGACGCGGGTCATGGACTCGATGGACCTCGAGCGCGAGAAGGGCATCACGATCCTCGCCAAGAACACCTCGGTGCGCTACCGCGACGTGAAGCTGAACATCATCGACACGCCCGGCCACTCCGATTTCGGGGGCGAGGTCGAGCGTGGCCTGACGATGGTGGACGGGGTGCTGCTGCTGGTCGACGCCAGCGAGGGACCGCTTCCCCAGACCCGCTTCGTGCTGCGCAAGGCGCTCGACGCGCAGCTGCCGGTGATCCTCGTGGTCAACAAGGTGGACCGCCCGGACGCGCGGATCGGAGAGGTCGTCAACGAGGTCTACGAGCTCTTCCTCGACCTGGATGCCGACGAGCGTCAGATCGAGTTCCCGATCGTCTACACCAACGCGCGCGCCGGCTGGGCAGCGCTGGAAGAGGGCGCCGTGGGCACGGACCTCGGCCCGCTGATGGACCTCCTGCTCGAGCACATCCCGGCGCCGCTGCACGACCCCGAGCATCCCTTCCAGGCGCTCGTCACCAATCTCGACGCCTCCCCCTACGTCGGCCGTCTCGCGCTCTGCCGCGTGCGCCACGGAACGGTTCGCCGCGGACAGCAGGTCGCCTGGTGCCGCTCCGACGGCGAGATCACGCGGGCGACGATCGGCGAGCTGTACGTGACCGACGCGCTCGACCGCGTCGACGCGCAGGAGGCCGGCGCCGGCGAGATCATCGCGGTCGCGGGTATCGCCGAGGTCACGATCGGCGAGACCCTCGCGGACATCGACGATCCACGGCCACTGCCGGTGATCACCGTCGATGAGCCCTCGCTCTCGGTGACGATCGGCATCAACACCTCGCCGCTGGCGGGCCGCAGCGGCAGCAAGCTGACGGCCCGCCAGATCAAGAACCGCCTCGACCAGGAACTGGTCGGCAACGTCGCCCTGCGGGTCCGCGACACCGATCGCCCCGACGCCTGGGAGGTGCAGGGGCGCGGCGAGCTGCAACTTGCGGTGCTGGTCGAGATCATGCGACGCGAGGGCTTCGAGCTGACCGTCGGCCAGCCGCAGGTGCTGACGCGGGAGATCGACGGACACCTGAACGAGCCGGTCGAGCGGCTCGCGATCGACGTACCGGAGGACTATGTCGGTGTCGTCACGCAGCTGGTGGCATTGCGCAAGGGCCGCCTTGAGCAGATGGTCAACCACGGCACCGGCTGGGTGCGGATGGAGTACCTGGTACCCGCCCGCGGGCTGATCGGCTTTCGCACCGAGTTCCTCACCGAGACGCGCGGCACCGGCCTGCTGCACCACGTCTTCGACCGCTGGGAGCCGTGGGCGGGCGAGATGCGCAACCGCCCGACCGGCGCGCTGGTCGCCGACCGCGACGGGGTCGCGGCACAGTTCGCGCTGATGAACCTGCAGGAGCGCGGCACGCTGTTCGTCGGACCCGGGGACCCGCTCTATGAGGGCATGATCGTCGGTGAGAACGCGCGTGCGGACGACCTCGATGTCAACGCCTCCAAGGAGAAGCACCTCACCAACATCCGCTCCTCCACCGCCGACGTGCTGGTGCGCCTGGTGCCCCATCGCCAGCTGTCGCTGGACCAGGCGCTCGAGCTGCTGCGCAGCGACGAGTGCGCGGAGGTCACCCCGGATGCCGTTCGCCTGCGTAAGGCCGTACTCGCCAAGGTCGACCGCGTGCGGGTCGCACGCCGCGCCGCCCGCTAGCGTTTTGAGCGCCGCGCGCGGCGCGCGGCCTTTGCCTTCGCGCGCGAGCGTTTGATCCGCTCGGTGCGCGGCGCCACGGTGCCGCGCTCGCGGTCGATCTCGCGCGCAGCGTGCCGCGGCGCGTGGATGTGCGCGTCGCGGCGGATCACATAGATGATCGTCGCGAAGACGGCGATCGCGACGATGCCGATGCCCACCTCATCGAGCGCGGACAGGCCACCGCCGGTGGTGGTGGGAATGGTGATCGGCGGCGCGGTGGACGTCGAGGTGGTGCTGGTGACACTGGTCGAGCTCGTCGAGCCTGTCAGGCCGGTGAACGGCGCGGTCGCGAGCGCGCTCGCCGGCAGCGCGAAGGCCGCGATCGACGCAAGCACGGCGGCGGACGCGCGCAGCAGCTGCAGGCGGAGTCTCATCGCGCCCAATATATCCGCAGGCGGTCCCTAGACTATGAGGCGATGCCACCGAAGCAACGTCAGATCCGTATGGAGCAGCGCGTCGGCCCGGACGTCATGGAGCAGCTGCAGACGCGCAGCAACGAGCAACTGGAGGCCGAGCGCGCGCACCGCTCGGTCGCCTTCGCGATCCTCGGCGCGCGCGCGGCGGAGCGCTACGACGCGGACACCGCGCGTGCCTGGTTCCAGAAGGCGATGGTCGCTTCGACCCATCCACAGGAGCGGTTGCAGATCCGCCGGATGGCCGACGCCTCACTCGCGCTGGCCGAACGTCGCGCCGGCGACCTGAAGACCGCGGTCGAGAAGCTCGGCCAGGAGGCTCCTTCCGCGCGAGCGCTGTTCGGCCTGCGGGTGATGGGGCTGATCGCGCCGCCCAAGAGCATGGGCATCGTGGCGCGCCTGCGCGGCATCGCGGTGGCGATCGTCCTGGTGATCGTCCTGATCGCGCTCGGGACCGGCATCGTCGAGCTGATCTCGCTTGCCCCCGGACGCCTCAGCCTGCCACCCGCCGTGCTGCTCGGCGTGATTCTCGACATCGTCGTGATCGCGATCCTCGCGGCGTTCGGCCGCCGCCGCCAGAAGGCCGCGCAAGCCAAGGCGACCGGCGGTTCCTGAGCCGGCGCCCGGCGCCGGCGGCCCGCTTCGACCGCGCGAGCCCGCCGCCGGCCGCGCCTGGGCACCAATATGGCTGCCAAGCGCACCCACCACAAGCACTCTTCGACGAAGAACTACCGCCGCGTGCTCGACCGCCTTGCCGACCACCCGGCGGTGCATCGCGTCGCCACCGGGCGCGTGACGCCGCGGATGGGCGCAGGTCGGCCGGTGGCGCTGATTTCGAAGGTGCGGCCGGTCGCCTCGGGCCTGTCGATCACGATCAACGTGGACGGCGCGATCATCGACGCCTATGTGATCACCGACCAACCCGACGAGGTCACAGCCTTCATGGACGAGCAGGGCTGGACGCAATCGTGAGGGCCGATCCGCGGCCGCCGCTTGCGCGAGCGCTCGGAAGCCTGCTGCGCGCCGGCGGGCGAGGCGGCACAAGCCTGCCGGGGAAGCTGATGCTGGCGATGGACCCGGCGGCGATCACGCGACTCGCCGCCGCCCTGCCACGCGGCAGCGCCGTGGTTTCGGCGACCAACGGCAAGACGACGACCGCCGCCTTCGCCGCGTCGATCCTGCAAGCCGCCGGGATCACCGCCGTCCGCAACGTTGCCGGCGCGAACATGGCCGGCGGGATCGCCTCGGCGTTACTTGCGCGCCGCGAGCGCGCCGAGCTGGGCCTCTTCGAGGTCGATGAGTTCTGGCTCGACTCCGTCGCGACGTCGCTGCAACCGCGCGCGCTGCTGCTGGCCAACCTCTTCCGCGACCAGCTGGACCGCTACGGCGAGCTCGAGACGATCGGCGTGCGCTGGGCGAGCCTCGTCGCGACGCTCCCCTCGCAGCTCGTGCTGAACGCCGACGACCCGCTGATCGCCGATCTCGGCCGCGACCGCGCCGACGCGCTCTACTTCGGCATCGAGGATCCCGGCGCCGCCGGCGCGGCGGGTCTCGCTCACGCGTCGGACTCCAAACGCTGCCGCCGCTGCGGCGCCGCCTACGTCTATGCGCACGTCTATATCGCCCATCTCGGCCTCTACGCATGTCCAGGCTGCGGGGCGCAGCGCCCCATCCCGCTCGTGAGCGCTCACGACGTCGCACTCGACGGCCTGCGGGGCGCTTCCTTCGAGCTGCGGACGCCGCAGGGCAGCGCGGCCGTGCGGATCTCCCTCCCCGGTCTCTACAACGTCTACAACGCGCTGGCCGCCGCGGCGCTCGCCGTCGCGCTGGAGATCGCGCCGGCAACGATCGCGGCGGGCCTCGGGGCGGCCGAGGCGGTTTTCGGCCGCGGTGAGCGGGTCAGGCTCGGGGACCGCGAGCTGGCGATCCTGCTGGTCAAGAACCCCGCCGGCGCCAACGAGGTCCTGCGGCTGCTCGGCGCCCAGAACGGCAGCCACGACGTGCTCGGCATCCTCAACGACCGGATCGCCGACGGCCGCGACGTCTCCTGGATCTGGGATGCGGACTTTGAGACCCTCGCCCCGCGGGTGCGCCACGCGACCTGCTCGGGCACACGCGCAGCCGAGCTCGCGCTGCGGCTGAAGTACGCCGGCGTCCCAACCGAACGGATCAGCGTGAACGGCGACCTCGCGGCGGCGCTGGGTGAGGCGCTGGAGCGCTGCGAGGGCGAGCTGTACGCGCTCCCCACCTACACGGCGATGCTGGCGCTGCGCGAGCTGCTGACGCGCTCCGGGCATACCCAGAGCTCATGGGCGCGCCGATGAGCAGCGACGCCGTCATCTGGCACGACCTGGAGTGCGGCGCCTACGACGCCGACCTGCCCCACTGGCACGCTCTCGCGCGCCGTTACCCCGGAGTCGTGCTCGACGTCGGAGCCGGGACCGGCCGGGTCGCGCTACCCCTCGCCCGAGCGGGCCACGACGTGATCGCGCTCGAGCGCGACGGCGAGCTGGCCGACGAGCTCGCCCGGCGCGCGCAGGGACTGGCGGTCGAGGTCCTGTGCGCGGACGCGTGCGCGTTCGAGCTCGCCGAGCCCGTGGCGCTGGCGATCGTGCCGATGCAGACGATCCACCTGTTCGAAGAGCGCCTGGCCTTCCTTGCCTGCGCGCGACGAGCGCTGGCGCCCGGCGGCGTGCTCGCCGTGGCGCTGCTCGGAGAGGGCGCCGAGCCGTTCGAAGTCGAGCTGGAGCCCGACACGATCGAGCTTGGGCCGGTGCGCTACGAGAGCACGCCGACGGCGCTTCGACGTCGCGACGGCGCGGTGCTGCTCGAACGCCGCCGCTCGCGGATCTCGGGCGCCGGCGCCGAGACCGCCGTCGACCTCGTCCGCCTCGCGAAGTGCGACCCGGAGACACTCTGCGCGGAGGCGACCGCGGCCGGATTCGACGTGCTCGATCTGCGCGTGATCGAACCAACCCGGGAGCACGCGGGCAGCGAGATCGTCTGCCTGGGGGTGCCGGCGTGATCCTTCGCGTGTGCGCGTTGTATCCCGATCTGATGAATATCTACGCCGATCGCGGCAATCTGGCGATGCTGGAGCGCCGGTGCGCGTGGCGGCGCATCGAATACCGGCTGCACGAGAGCGGTTTGGGCGAGGGGCTCCGCGACGAGCACGACCTCTACTACATCGGTGGCGGCCAGGACGCCGACCAGCGCCGCTGCGCGAGCGACCTGCTGGAGCACAAGGCGGCCGCCCTGCACGCCGCCGGCGCACGCGGCGCCGTGGTTCTGGGCGTATGCGGCGGCTACCAGCTGCTCGGCCACTCCTACCAGCTCGGCCCCGAGACGATCCCCGGCATCGGCCTGCTGGACCTGCACACCGTTCGAGCCGAGGGCCCGCGCTTGATCGGCAACGTGGCGATCGCGACCGCGGAGGGCACGATCGCCGGCTTTGAGAACCACGGCGGTCGCACACATCTCGCGGCCGGACAGGAGCCGTTCGGGCGTGTGCTGCACGGTCACGGCAACGACGGCGCAAGCGGTCTGGAGGGCGCGCGGCGCGACAACGTGATCGGCACCTACGTTCACGGCCCGCTGCTGCCGAAGAACTCCTGGCTTTGCGATCTGCTGATCGCTCGCGCGCTCTGCGTGGCGGCCGAGGAGCTCGAGCCCCTCGAGGACTCCCTGGAGCGCGCCGCGCACGCCGAGGCGCTCACGGCAGCCGGCGTAACAGCCTGAGAGCGCCCACCCGCCGGGCGCCGCCGGCGGCGGACGCTCGCGAGCGCCGCCCGTCCCCCTCGCTCCCCTCCCCCGCGCTCAGCCGCTTGAGCCAAAGCCGCCGCTACCGCGCTCGCTGACCGCAAGCTCGTCCACCTCGACAACGGTCACGGACTCGACCGCCACCACCAGGAGTTGGGCGATGCGGTCCCCCGCCGCGACCTCGAAGGCCTGCTCGCGATCGGTGTTGAGGAGCAGCACGCGAAGCTCGCCGCGGTAACCGGAGTCGATCAGGCCTGGTGCGTTGACGAGTGCGATCCCGTGGCGCAGCGCGAGGCCCGAGCGCGGCAGCAGCAGGCCTGCATGCCCGGCGGCGATCGCGACGGCGACGCCCGTTCCGATGCTGGCGCGCTCACCGGGTTCGATGCGCGCCGCGTGCGCGGCGTAGAGGTCCAATCCGGCGTCGCCGTCATAGGCCCGCGTCGGCAGCACCGCACCGGGCTCCAGGCGGGTCACCTCGAGCGTCATGCGCTCTTGCGCGGCAGTGCGAAGCGTTCGAAGCGTCCCGCAGTGGCGGGCGGCAGCAGCGCGCGTACGTGCACGCCCTCGGGGGTGTCCTCGCGGTCGAGCTCACCGGCCAGCGCGTGCAGCTCGGCGAGACGCGCCCCCTCGGCGTAGGGCAGCAGCAGGTCGACCGCCGCCAGCGAGCTGACGAAGACCTCGTCGATCCGCTCACGCAGCTCCGCGAGCCCCTCGCCGCTCGCAGCGGACACGAGCAGCGCGTCGCGATGGCCGTTGACCGCCCGCGTTCGCCCAAGCTCATCCAGCAGGTCGGCCTTGTTGAGGACCAGCAGGCGGGGGCGCTCGCCGGCGCCGATCTCATCGAGCACCGACTCGACCGCGCCCATCATCGCCTCGACGTCCTCCTCGGCGGCGCTTGCGTCGACGACGTGCAGGATCAGCTGAGCGCGGCTGGTTTCCTCCAGCGTGGCGGCGAAGGCGTCGACGAGCTGGTGGGGAAGCTTGCGAATGAAGCCGACGGTGTCGCTCAGCAGGTAGGTGCGCCCCCCTATATCGAGCGCCCGGACGGTCGGGTCGAGCGTGTGGAAGAGGCGGTCGGCGACGGCGACGTCCGAGCCGGTCAGGGCGTTCATCAGCGTCGACTTGCCGGCGTTGGTGTAACCCGCCAGGGCGACGGCGGGCAGCGCCGAGCGCTCGCGTTCGCTGCGCATCACCTGGCGCGAGGAGTGCACGTCGCGCAGCCGCCGGCGTAGCACGGAGATGCGGTTGCGCGCGAGGCGACGGTCGGTCTCGATCTGCGTCTCGCCCGGTCCGCGCGTGCCGACCCCGCCGCCGAGGCGTTCGAGGTGCGACCACAGGCCCCGCATTCGCGCCAGGTTGTACTCGAGCTGCGCGAGCTCGACCTGCAGCTTGCCCTCGGCACTGCCGGCGTGGCGGGCGAAGATGTCGAGGATGATCGCCGTGCGGTCGACGACGGCGATCCCCAGCGCCGCCTCAAGCGTGCGCTCCTGGCGCGGCGAGAGCTCGTCGTCGCAGGCGATCACGTTCGCGTCGAGCGCCGCCGCCAGCGCCTTCAGCTCCTCGAGCTTGCCGGAGCCCAGGTAGCTGTTCGGATGGGGCTGCTCGCGCTGCTGCACGAGCTCGCCGACGACCGCGACGCCCGCCGTGCGCAGCAGCTCGCCCAGCTCGGCGAGATCCTCGGCGGCCGGCTGGGATGCGATCGCGATGGCGCGCTGGCGCGCCCGTGCTTCGCGCGGCGCATCGTGCAGCTGGCTGTTGCGGGCGCGAGAGCGCTGGGCCACTATCGGTCAATCATGGCGCACGGGCACGATCAGCGCCCGAGCTGACCGAGACGCTCGACGGCCTCGCTCAGCCGATCGTCGGGCGTCGTGAGCGAGATCCGGAAGAAACCCTCGCCGTTGGGCCCGTACGCGCCGCCCGGCGATAGCACCACCGCGACCTCTTCGAGCACGTGCTCGCAGTAGGCAGCGGCGCTGTCGAAGCCCTCGGGTACCGGCGCCCAGATGTAGATCGTCCCGCGCGGCGGCGTCACGCTGACGCCGATCTTCGCGAGCGCCGCGCAGACCAGGTCGCGACGGCGCGTGTAGATCTCGTTCATCTCGGCCTTGTAGTGGTCGAGTTGGGGCGCGAGCGCGGCTGCGCCGGCCAGCTGCACCGCCTCGAACAGCCCCGAGTCGACGTTGGTCTTCAGCCGCCAGTAGGAGGCGATCGCCTCGGCGTTGCCGACGATCGCGGCACAGCGCCAGCCGGTCATGTTGTAGCCCTTGGACAGCGAGAAGACCTCGACACCGACGTCCTTGGCGCCAGGCGTCGAAAGGAACGAGGGTGCGACGTAGCCGTCGAAGGTCGTCTCGGAGTACGCGTTGTCGTGCACGATCAGGATGTCGTTGTCGGCGCCGAACGCGACGAGGCGCTCGAAGAAGCCGTCGGGCACCACCGCCCCGGTCGGGTTGTTCGGGTAGTTGACGAACAGCAGCCGGGCGCGCTTGCGCGTCGCGGCGTTGATCGCGTCGAGGTCCGGGATGAATCCGAGCTCGGGCACCAGCGGCATCAGCACGGCCGCCGCGCCAGCCAGCAGCGGCCCGCCGGTGTAGACCGGGTAGCCCGGGTCGGCCGCGAGCGCGACATCCTTGGGGTCAAGGAAGGCGATGTTGAGGTTGAAGATGCACTCCTTCGCACCGATCGCCGGCATCACCTCGCGGTCGTGGTCCAGCGTGACGGCGAAGCGCCGCCCGTAAAAGCTCGTGACCGCCTCGCGAAACTCCTCGCGGCCGCGGTTTGACGGGTAGGTGTGGGTCGAGGGGTTGGCAACCGCGCGTTGGGCGGCCTCGACGATCGGCGGGAAGGTCGGCACGTCGGGATCGCCGATCCCCAACGTGATGACGTCGATTCCCGCCGCCCGCTTCTCGGCGATCTTGCGCTCGAGCTGGGCGAACAGGTAGGGCGGGATGCGCTCGAGGCGCTCACTGTGTCTCATCTAGCTCCTTGCTCAGGTCCTCCGAGAGCCTACCTTCGCAGACCGGCAGCGCCCAGCCGCTCAGCGTCACCGCCAGCGCGTCCCCGATCTCGACCTCGAGCTGGCCGCCGTCCAGCGCCACGACGATCCCGCGCGGCCCGCCGGCCAGGTGGTGGGCGATCGCCGCCCCGCACGCGCCGGTACCCGAGGACAGCGTCTCGCCGACGCCGCGCTCGAAGATCCGCGCCCGGATCAGGCCCGGCTCGACCTCGCGGTACCACGACACATTCGTGCGGTTGGGAAACAGCGGACTGCGCTCGATCTGCGGCCCGAGCGCCGGCAGGTCGAGTTGCTCGAGCTCCTCGCACGCGATCGCGCACTGGGGGTTGCCGATCGAGACGTGCTGAAAGCGCCAGCTCCGCCCGCCCGCGTCCAGGCTCCCACGCCCGTCCGGCGCTCCGCCCGGATAGTCCTTGGACGCCGTCGTCGCCTGGCCCATCTCGATCGCCGCGCTCGAAGGGCCGCTGATCCGCGCCCGGATCGGCCCCGCTGCTGTCAGGATCGCGAACTCGTCACGGTCAACGTGGCCACGCCGGCGCAGGTAGATCATCGCCTGGCGCGCTCCGTTGCCAGACAGCTCCGCCTCCGAACCGTCGGGGTTGAAGATTCGAAGCGACGCGACGTAGGCCGCGTCGCCGCTTGGTGAGAGGAGCAGGATGCCGTCGGAGCCCAGACCGCGATGGGGGTCGCAGATGCGCCGAATCCGCGGCGCACTGAGCTCCCACGGCAGCTCGCCCGATTCGATGATCAGGTAGTCGTTGCCGAGGGCCTGCCATTTCTCAAAGCGCATCGCCACGCCGATCATCGCAGCGCATCGGCCAGCTCGTCGGCGGAGCGCTCGGTCGCATCGATCAGCTCGACGCCCGCCAGCTTGCGCATCCAGGTCAGCTGGCGCTTGGCGTAGTTGCGTGTCCGGCGCTTCATCGCCTCGACGTCGCCCGCGAGCAGCTCCTCGAAGCCGAGCGCGGCGCGGGCGCTCGAGGACGCACCGGCACGATGCGCGGCGCGCACCTCCTCGATCACCCCCGCCGCCACCATCTCATCGACGCGGCGCTCGATTCGCGCGTACAGCGCCGAGCGCTCCATCGTCAGGCCGACCAGGCGTGTCGGGTGGCGGACCGCGTCGCTCCACAGCTGCGATTCCCCCTGCGGCGGCTCGAGCGCGCCGATGTCCTCGAGTTCGAGCGCGCGCACGATCCGGTGGCGGTCGGCGGGGTCGATGACCGCGGCGGCCCACGGCGCGCGCTGCGCGAGCAGGGAGTGCAGGGCCTGCGGTCCGCGGCGTTCGAGCTCCGCGTTCCAGCGCTCACGCACGCCCGGCGGCGGCGGCGGGCGCAAGGCGAGTTCGGTCAGCGCAGCCCGCAGGTACAGACCGGTGCCGCCGATCACGATCGGCGTCGCGCCGTCGGCCAGCAGCTCGTCGATCTGCGCGTGCGCCAACGCGGCGTACTCGGCGACGCTGAAGCGCGCGTCGACCGGCAGGAAGGAGACGAGCCGATGTTGGAGCTCACGCTGCTGCGCCGCCGTCGCGACCCCGGTCAGGAGCTCGAGCCCGGCGTAGACCTGGAGCGCGTCGGCCGACACGGCGACCGGCCGCTGCCCCCGCGCACGCAGTCGCGCCGCGAGCGCGAGCGCGAGCGCGGTCTTGCCGACCGCGGTCGGGCCGAACAGCGCGATCAGACGCTCCGACACCGGCCCAGTATCGTGACGCCCGTGCGATTGCGCAGCGGTGCACGATGACGCGCATGAGGCTTCAGGGCGCCCGTGTGCTGCTCACTGGCGCGAGCGGCGGCATCGGCCAGGCGATCGCGCGGCGGCTCGCCCGAGAGGGCGCACAGCTTGTTCTGACCGGACGCCGCGCCGATGTCCTCGACGAACTCGCCGCCGAGCTTGGCGCACGGGCTCTGGCGATCGATCTGGCCCGTCGCAAGGAGGTTCGCCGCCTGCTGGGGAGCGCCGGCGAGATCGACGTCCTGATCGCCAACGCGGCGCTGCCGGCGACTGGCCGCCTCACAAAGCTGGACGCCAAGCGGGTGGACCGCGCGCTCGAGGTCAACCTGCGGGCGCCGATCGCGCTCGCCCACGCCCTCGCTCCGGCGATGGCGGCTCGCGGTCGCGGGCACCTCGTGTTCATCGGCTCGCTGTCGGGCAAGGCGCCGACCGCCGGCTCGTCGCTGTACAACGCGACGAAGTTCGGCCTGCGCGGTTTCGCTCTCTCGCTGCGTGCCGAGCTCGCGCCAGCGGGTGTCGGCGTCTCGCTCGTCGCGCCGGGCTTCGTCAGCACCGCCGGGATGTACGCCGAGACCCAGATCGAGCTCCCGCGCGGTGTCTCCACCCGCACGCCCGAGCAGGTCGCGGACGCGGTCGTGCGCGCGATCGTGCACAACCGTGGCGAGATCGACGTGGCGTCGATCTCGATGCGTCTCGGAGCCGACCTCTCAAGCGTCGCCCCCGGCCTGGCGGCGCGCGCGAACCGCGCGCTCGGTGGCGAGCGTCTTGCGCTGGAGTTCGAGCGCCGCCAGTCCAAGAAGCGCTAGTCCGCCCGCCGGCCAGAGGGTACGCAGTCGCTCAGAACAGGCTCGGCTGAGCCGCCGGCGGCACCGCCGAGCGCTCGTCGCGGCGCTCCGCGCGCGGCCGCTCGAAGCGCGGGCCGCCCGGCCTGGCGGCGCCTCCGGGGCGTACCAGCGCATCCAGGCGCCTGCGCTCGCCCGCCGGGAGGTAGGCGCCGCGGCCGTAGAGCGCGCCGTAGTCGCCGACCAGTTCCGGGCGCGTCTCTTGCAGCCAGTCCATGAACACCTCACGCACGCCCGAGCGCAGGTGCAGCGCGATCGGTGTGACGTTGCGCGCACCCGCGTCGCGGGCGCGCTCGACGATCTCACGCACCAGGCGCGGGTCGTCGTTGATCCCGGGCATCAGCGGCGCGACCAGCACGCTGGTCGGCACGCCGGCGCTGGTCAGCTCGCGCACCGCGTCAAGACGCGCCGCCGGATGCGGCGTGTGCGGCTCGGTCGCCCTCCAAACACGCTCGTCGAGCGTCGGCACCGACAGCGCGGCACTCACCAGCCCCTCCGAGGCAAGTTCCGCGAGCAGCGGCAGGTCGCGCAGCAGAAGCGGCGACTTCGTCAGCACCGAGCACGGTGTGCGGTGCTCGAGCAGGGCTTTCCAGATGCCCGGCATCAGGCGGTAACGAGCTTCGACCCACTGGTAGGGGTCGGTGTTGGTTCCCAGCGCCACATGCTCGCGGCTCCAGCTCGCGCGCGCGAGCTCGCCGCGCAGAACCTCGGGCGCGTTGACCTTGACGACGATCTCGCGCTCGAAGTCACGCCCGGTATCGAAGTCCAGGTAGCGGTGGGTTGCGCGCGCGAAGCAGTAGACGCAGGCATGCGTGCAGCCCCGGTAGGGGTTCACCGTCCAGCGGAACGGCATCGGCGATCGTTCCGGCACCCGATTGAGCACCGACCGTGCCCGCACCTCGTAGAAGCGGATGTCGAGCGCCTCCGGCGCATCGAAGCGCCGCACAACCGCCTCGTCCCGATATCCGGGCAGGCGCCGCTGCTCCTCGTCGGTGAGTGTCAGATTCGACCAGCGCACGAACGTATGTTCGCATATGGCGCAGACGAACTCGCCCCAAACACGCCTTGACACCACGCCACCGGCGGATCCCCTACGCTCCGCCGATGGACCGCGTGGGCATGGTGCGTGACACCTGGGCGGCACTCGCAGGCGGCGACATCGAGCCGCTTGAGGCCGTGCTGGCCCCCGACGCGCGCTGGCGCGCGGTCCACGATGGGCCGTGGAATTGCGACGGCGCTCGCGCGATCGTCGAGGTGATGACGCGCAACCTCGCGAACGGCCTTTCGGGCGCCGTCGACGATGCCTTCACCGTCGGCGACCGTGTCGTCGTCGCCTTCCGCCCGGACCACCACGACAACGATGCCTGGCCGCTGGACGACGGCATCCGCTACGTGGTCGTGAGCACCGCGGGCGATCTGGTAACCGAGATCAAGGGCTGCCTCAACCGCGAGGTCGCACTCGCCTACGCCTCCGCCGGGCAGGCCGGAAGCTGACGCGGGCGGCTCGCCGCCGTCAGCGCCGCGCGGGCTAGTCTCACCACCGGATGGCCGACCAGCTCTACACCCACCCGCGCGACCTCCTCGTGTCCTACATGGCGCGGATCTACGGCTACCGGATGACGACGACCTCGGGCGGCAACCTCTCGGTCCGCGAGCCCGGCGGCGAGATCTGGATCACACCGGCGAAGATCGACAAGGGGCGCCTACAGCGGTCCGACATCGTGCTCGTGCGCGCCGACGGTTCGTGGGAGAGCGCGGCGCCGCCCTCGTCGGAGCTGCCGCTGCACCAGACGATCTACCGCACCCGACCGGACGTCGGCGCGATCGTTCACGCGCACCCGGTCGCGCTCGTCGCCTTCAGCATCGTCGGGCAGATCCCCTCCACGCGCGTGTTCCACCAGGCCTGGAGGATCTGCGGCGAGGGCACGTTCGCCCCCTACCGGCTCCCCGGCAGCGCCGAGCTCGGCGAGGCGATCGCCGCGGCGCTCGGCACGAGCCACAGCTGCGCGATCCTCGAAAACCACGGCGTGGTCGCGGTCGGCAGCGATCTCGCGCAGGCGTTCCAGCGCTTCGAGACCTTCGAGTTCGCCGGCAAGAGCATCATCAAGGCACGCCTGCTCGGCGGCGAGATCCGCGAGCTCTCGGACGCCGAGCTGGCGAGTGCGGGCGAGCACGTCGCCGACGCGGCCGACTTCACGCGGTCGGCGGCCCCGAGCACCGCCGAGCAGGAGGTCCGCACCACGCTGCAGGACTTCGTCCGCCGCGGTTACCACCAGCGCCTCTTCATCAGCACGCACGGCACGTTCTCGGCACGCGTGGACGACGCGTCGTTCGTGATCACGCCCCACGACCGCGACCGCGGAGCCCTGGGGCGCTCCGATCTTGTCCTCGTTGACGCCGGCCGTAAGACGGCCGGATCGAGGCCGAGCCACGCGACGCG
>JBEKNK010000070.1:0-14508 GCA_049522915.1 Solirubrobacteraceae bacterium
ATCGATCACTGCTGTGAAGCCGTTGTTACCAGGTGCCGCCGACGCAGGCCGTCTGGGAGGTGGCATCCGTGCACGTCCTGGTCAGCTGACCACCGGCCGAGCGGGTGATGCTGTAGGTGTCACCCGTCGTCGAGGTCGTCGTCACGGTGTAGCCGCCGCCGGCCGGCGTGGTCACGCCGCTCAGCCATGCGTTGCCGTTGCCGGCCGAGGTCTGGATCGTGGCCTCGTAGCCGGCGAGGATCGTCGGCGTGTTGCAGCTCGTGTACAGGCCGTTGTAGTCGGTCGCACAGGTCTCGATCGTGACCTGAGCGGTGTGGGCGAGCTCCTTCGCCGCAGCGTCGGAGGCCTTGCCCTTCTGGTTGAGGAACGACGGGATCGCGATCGCGGCGAGGATGCCGATGATCAGGATCACGACGAGTAGTTCGATGAGGGTAAACCCTCGTTCATCCTTTGCGCGCTGGCGCAGCTTGGACAGCATTGAATCCTCCTGGATTCGAGTGGTGTATTTCGGCGCCAGCGCCACACACGAACTACAGTCACCCTTCGGTGCTGGCCTTCCTTACCAGCAATATCGGCCCTCAAGCTGCGAACCTTGAGAGCATCGACGAAAAGCTGGGCGGCAGAATTCACCCGCCGCGGGCCGCCGGCTCCGACGCCTGCTGACGACGCGCGCCCTGTGTGCTCAGGCGGGCGCGGGGGGCGGTTGCTCGCGCCAGTGAGCCTGAGCGTCGTGCCCCGCCAGCACGACGCCACCGCCGTCGCACCAGGGGCAGGGAAGCTGGTGGGGCTCGCCACCCAGGTTCGAGATCACCGTGCCGGTGCCGCGACAGGCGCTGCAGCTCTGCGGCGCAGTGGGTTGCGCGGCTTCCTCGCTCACGCGCCCGAGCCTAGTGGTTGGCGCGCCGCGAGCGCATCTCGGGGAGCGGGATGCGATCATCGCGCTCCTCGTGGCCGTGGCAGCGACAGCAGCGCCGTCGGGCACCCGCCGTCGCCGTCGCCCGGCGGAGCTCGCGCTGGTCGCGCTGGTCGTGGCGCTCGCCGGCGCGCTGCGGCTGTGGTCGCTGGCGAAGGTGCCGTCGGACCCCTTCTACGACGCCTCCGTGCTGAGCATGCCGCTCTCGCTGCACAACTTCCTGCTCGGGGCCTACGAGCCGGGTGGCAGCCTCGCGATCGACAAGCCGCCGATGGACCTCTGGTTGCAGGTGCTCAGCACGCAGCTGTTCGGCTTCGGCTCGTTCACGCTCAAGCTCCCCTCCGCGCTGGCAGGAACGGCCGCCGTCGCGGTGCTCTACGACGCTGTCCGCCGCGTGCTCGGCGCCCGCGCCGGCGTCGCGTCGGCGCTGGCGCTCGCAACCCTCCCGATCGCGCTCCTGAGCGCCCGCAGCGACACCGTCGACGCCGCCGCGATGCTGCTGAGCGTGATCGCACTGTGGCTGCTCGTGCGCTTCGCCGCCGACGGCAGATCGCGCTGGTGCTACCTCGCGGCCGCGGCAATGGGCCTGGCCTTCAACGTCAAGCTCTTTGAGGGGATCGTGGGCCTCCCGGCCCTGATCCTGTTTGGATTTCTCGTGTGTCGCGAACGGCGCCTGGTGCGGCTGGGACTCAGCGGCGTCGTGTTCGTCGCGGTCTCGCTGTCGTGGCTGACGATGACGCTCCTCTTCCCCGCCTCCGACCGGCCCTACGCGATCGGATCGACCAACGGCAGCGCCTGGAACGCGACCTTCGTGTTCAACGGCTGGGACCGCATCGCGGGCGCGGAAACGCAGTCGGCGCTGAACGCGCAGCTGCCGGCCAGCGCGCTGCACCCGGCCAACAACAGCGAGGTCGCCCGCTCGGCCGTCCCGATCGGACCGCCGGCGCTGCTGCGCCTGTTCGACCACAACGGCCCGCTGTCGGGGCTGCGGCTCGGGTTCATGCTGCTGGCGGCGCTGGCGCTCGGAGTGCCCGCGCTGATCTGGACGATCGTGCGCGCGCGGGGCCCGGACGGCGGCGTACAGGGAGCGTTCGCGGCCTCGTTGCTGCTGTGGCTCCTGATCGGCGTCGTGCTCTACAGCGCGATGGCGAGGCTGCACCCGCGCTACACCGAGGGCTTCACGCCGGCGGTCGCCGCGGTCGCCGGGATCGGCGTCGCCTGGGCGCTGCGCGACGGGCTGTGGCAGCGGCTGTTCACGCTCGTCGCCGCGCTGGCGCTGGCGCTCTACGGCCGTTACCTGCTCGGCGCCTCAGCCGCCGCCTGGCAGCTGACGGCGATCGGCGCGATCGTCGCGGCGGCGGCCCTGCTCGTGCGCCGCGAGCACGCGCGCGTCGCGATGGTCGCGCTCGGCCTCGGCCTCGCGACCCTGGCGCTGCCGCTGCAGGTGGACGCGAGCGAGATCCACAACGCCGAGTTCGACAGCGGGCGCACGGGCGCGATGGGGTCGGGCACGGTCGACGCGATCAGCCGCTACATCCGCGCCCACGGCGGCGCGCACACCCGCTACGAGTTCGCCGCGGCGGATCCGACCGAGGTCGGCGCGCTGATCCTCCACGACCACCGGGCGATCCTCTCGCTCACCTCCTACGACAGCCACGAGCTGCTGGCGATCCCGCGGCTGCGAGCCCTGGTCGCCGACGGTCAGCTGCGCTTCGCGCTGCTCGACGGCGGCTGTGACCCGCGCGACCGATCCACGAGCCCGGCCTGCTCGCCGGGCGCCGCCTGGGTGCGGACGCACGGGATCGACGTCTCTCGGCGGGCCGGCCTGCCCCACAGCCACGTGCTCTACCTCCTGCGAACGCGCTAGCGTCACCGACGTGACCGCCGAGAAACCCTCGCCCAGCCTGTCGATCCTCGTCGTCGACGACGAGGACTCCCTGCGCGAGACGCTGACGCACTCCTTCGAGCGCGAGGGCCACCGCGTGCAGGCCGTCGCGGACGGCAACGCGGCGATCGAGCTCGCCGGCGAGTCGAGCTTCGACGTCGTGCTGCTGGACGTCGCGCTCGGCCCCGGGCCCAACGGCTACGACGTCTGCCGCACGTTGCGCGCGCGGCGCAACGTGGTCCCGATCATCATGCTCACGGCGCTCGACAGCGAGGCCGACGCCGTGCAGGGGCTGGAGGCGGGCGCCGACGACTACGTGACGAAGCCGTTCGGGCTCGCCGAGCTGCGCAGCCGAATCCGCGCGGTGCTGCGCCGCTCCGCCCCGCGCTCGCTGGGCGGCGAGCGCCTCAGCGCGGGCCCGGTGACACTCGACCGCGCGCAGCGCGAGGTGACGCTGGCCGGCGAGCCGGTGCGACTCACCTTCTCGGAGTTCGAGCTGCTGGCCTGCCTGATGGCCGAGCCCGGCCGGCTCTTCAACCGCCAGGAGCTGCTGCGCGCGATCTGGGGGGACTCCGCCTACCGCGACCCGCGCGCGATCGACGTGCACATCCGCCATCTGCGCGAGAAGCTCGAGAGCACGCCGGAGGAGCCGCGCCTGATCGTCACCGTCCGCGGCGCCGGATACCGCTTTGCGGAGGGCTAGCGAGTCCACCGGCTTTCGCCCGCGGGTCCGCTTCGGCCTGCGGCCACGGCTGCTCGGAGCGCTGCTGCTGACGGCGATCGCGACGCTCGCGACCGCGGCATTCGCGCTGCTCGCACCGCTTGAGTCGCAGTTGAAGACCAACAGCGTCAGGCTCACCGAGGCGGTCCTCAGCGGCGCGAAGACGCAGCTCGGCGTGATCTCGCTGGTCGCGGCCAACGGGCTGCCGTACGGGATCCGCGTGGACCAGCAGGCGGACAGGATCGACGACGCCAACCACCTCGTCACCGTCGTCGTGTGGGCTCGTAGTCACGACCGGCTCTACAAGTTCGTCAAGACCGACCCTCACCGCGACGCCGCGATCACGCCGGCGCTTGCCCGGAGGGCCTTCGCAGCCGGGGGATCACCGGTGCACTCACAGGCCGGCGGGCTGCTGGACATCGCGGCCCGCTACCGCGCGCAGGGACCGGCCGGGTCGACCAGGAAGGGATCGCTCTACGTGCTCGAGATGCTCAAGTCCGTCGACTACGTCGGCCAGGCGGACAGCGTCGTGCGCTCCGCCTTCCTCGACGCGGCACTGGTCGGGCTCGCCGTGGCGCTGCTGCTCGGCATCGCGCTCTCCTCGCGCCTGCTGCGCCGTCTGCGCCTGCTCCAGGATGCCAGCCGCAGCCTCGACGAGCGCGATCTGGGAACGCTCGCCGTGCCCCACGAGATGGTGACCGACGAGATCGGCGAGCTGGCCCGCGCGTTCGCCACGATGCACGCACGACTGCGCCAGCAGGAGGACGCTCGGCGCGCCTTCGTCGCGACCGCGTCGCACGAGCTGCGAACGCCGCTGACCTCGCTTGACGGCATGCTCGAGCTGCTGGCCGACGACCTCACGCGCGATCCGATCGACCTCGTCGACGCGCGCGAGCGCGTCGCCCGGGCGCAGCAGCAGTCGCGCCGGCTCGGCGGCCTGGCGTCGGACCTGCTCGACCTCAGCCGGCTCGACGCCGCGCTCGAGCTGCGCAGCGAGCCGGTCGAGCTCGGGGAGACGGCCCGAGCGGTCGCGGCCGAATTCGACGCGCGCGCGCGCGAGGGCGCCGTGGCACTCGCGCTGGACGAGGTGGCCGGCCAGGCGTGGGCTCAGGCCGACCCTGGTAGCGTCGCCCGCATCGTGCGCATCCTGCTCGACAACGCGCTGCGGGTCGCCCCGCCCCACTCGATGATCCGGATCGCCGTCGCCTCCGGCCAGCGGCCGTCGATCGAGGTCTCCGACGAGGGGCCGGGCGTGCGCGCGGAGGAGCGCGAGCTGATCTTCGAACGCTTTCAGCGTGGCAGCGGTCGCAGCGACGAGGGCGGGTTCGGGCTCGGCCTGGCGATCGGCTCGGAGCTGGCCGCGCGGATGGGCGGCACGCTCGAGCTTCTCGAGGGGCCGCCTCCGGGGGCGACCTTCCGCCTGACCCTGCGCCAGGCGCAGGACTGATGCCGCTCAGCGCCTTCTGGGCGCGCGCGCGAGCCGCGCAGCGCCTCGGGATCGACACCGAATTCGTCGGCGAGGGCCGCTACCGCACGCTGCTGTGCGTGATCCAGGCCGTGGTGGCAGACGACGAGGGTCTCGAAGTCGTGGTGCTCGACGCGCTGGACGAGCAGACCGACCTGCAGCCGCTCGCGCAGCTGCTCGCCGACCCCGGGGTCGAGATCGTCGTCCACGCCGGCCGCCAGGACATCGCGCTGCTGCGCCGCTGCGCGAAGACCGAGGTCACGCGCATCTTCGACACGCAGATCGCGGCCGGCTTCGCCGGCCTGTCGGCGCAGGCCGGCTACGACACGCTGCTGCGCGAGGTGCTCGGCGTGCGCGTGCAGAAGACCGCCAGCTACACGCGCTGGGACCGCCGGCCGCTCGACGCCGAGCAGCTGGCCTACGCGCGCGAGGACGTGCTGCACCTGCTCGACCTCGCCTCCGAGCTCGCCGGACGCCTGGCGGCCGCGCAGCGGCTCGGCTGGGCGCTCGAGGAGTGCCGGTACCTGGAGGGCGTCAGCGACGCGCGCGACATCGACGTCGTGTTCGGACGCCTGCCGCGCGTCAACTCGCTGACCCCCAGCGCCCGCGCGATCGCCTACGAACTGGTCGCCTGGCGCGAGGGGCTCGCCGAGCACCAGGACCGGCCCGTCTCGACCGTGCTCAACGACGCTGCGCTGGTCGAGCTGGCCAAGCGCGCGCCGCGCACGCCTGAGGAGCTCGAAGCGGTGCGGGGCGTCAACCCCGGCAGCCTGCGCCGCCGCGGCACCGACCTGCTGGCGGCGATAGCCGCAGGCAGCGCGCGCGAGGCGATCCCCGTGCAGGCCGAGCGCCGCGAAGCCTCGAGCCCCCTCGACGGGCCACAGATCGCGCTCGCCGAGGCCCTCGTACGCGCGCGCGCACTGCAGGCCGGGCTCGCCTACGAGCTCGTCGCCGCACGCGCAGACCTCTCAGCAATCGTCTGCTGCGCGCGCAGCGGCCACCGCGAGCCCGACGTCCGCACCCTCACCGGCTGGCGCCGCGAGCTCGTCGGCGGCGAGCTGCTGGCGCTGCTGCAAGGCCACCGCACGCTCAGCGTCGGCGCCGACGGACGCCTCGAGATCACAGAGCCCTAGACGCTTCTGAAACCGTCACGCCCCGAAACCGTGCGGCGCGCGCACTGAACAGGCGAAGGTCACGGCCAAGCTGACCGGCGAAAGCCGGCAGCTTGTTATTGAACCTCGTTGTAGACCTTGAACAGCGGCAGGTACATCGCGATCACGATGAATCCGACCATGCCACCGATGAAGACGATCATCACCGGCTCGATGATCGAGGTGAGCGCCTTGACCGCTGCGGCGACGCGCTCCTCGTAGAAGTCGGCGATCTTCGAGAGCATCCAGTCCAGCTCGCCGGTGGACTCGCCGACGGCCACCATGTGGCTGACCATCGTCGGGAAGACGTGGCTCTCCTTCAGCGGCTCGGAGATCGTGCCGCCGCGCTTGACCGAGTCGATCACGTCGTTCATCACGCGCGCGACCACGGCGTTGCCGGCGCTGCGGCCGGTGATGTCGAGCGCCTCCAGCAGCGGCACGCCGGCCGCCGTCAGCGCGGAGAAGGTGCGGGCCCAGCGGGCGATCGAGATCTTCTGCACGATGTCGCCGATCTTGAACGGAAACTTCAGGCGAATGGCGTCCCACTGCGGACGGCCGGTCTCGGAGGTCTTCCAGTGGCGGAAGCTGAAGGCGAACAGGCCCGCGCCGGCGATGAAGATGTACCAGGAGCCGGTGACCGCGTGTGAGACGTCGACGGTGATCTGGGTCATCGCCGGAAGCTGCTGGCCCGAGGGCGTGCTGGCGAACTGCTGCAGCACCCCGGCGAAGACGGGCACGATGTAGACGACGAGCACGATCATCACGACCATCGCCACCGTGAGCACGACCGCGGGGTAGATCATCGCCGAGCGCACCTGGCGGCGGAGGTTGTCCTCCTTCTCGAGCTGGTCGGCGATGCGCACGAGCGAGTCCTCGAGCACGCCGCCGATCTCGCCGGCGCGGATCATCGCGATGAACAGCGGGCTGAAGACCTTCGGATGGCGGGCGAGCGCGACGCTGAAGGAAAGGCCGGCCTCGACGTCCTTGCGCACGTCGATGATCACGGTCTTGAGCTTCTTGGTCTCGGTCTGCTCCTCGAGCACGAACAGCGCCCGCAGGATCGTCATGCCCGAGGACACCATCGTCGCCAGCTGGCGCGAGAAGATCGCGAGGTCGCTGAGCGTGATCCGCTCGAACAGCGCGATGTTGATCTCGCGCGAGGAATGCTTCTCGGCGATCTCGAGGATCACCAGGCCGCGCGCCCGCAGCTGGTCGGAGACGGCCTGCTTGCTCTCGGCGTCGACCTGGCCGCGCAGCGGCGCGCCGGCGACGTCCATCGCCTTGAAGACGTAGGTGCTCACGCGACCAGCGCCACGCCGCCGAGCAGACGGCGGAGCTCGTCGGGGGCGGAGGATCGCGACAGCGCGAGCTCGTGCGTGATGCTTCCAGCCCGCACAAGCGTCGCCAGCGCGGCGTCCATCGACTGCATGCCCTGGGCGGCACCGGTCTGGATGACGGACGGAATCTGGTGGATCTTGCCCTCGCGGATCAGGTTGCGAACGGCCGACGTCGGCACGAGCACCTCGCACGCGGCGACGCGCCCGGCGCCGTCCGCCGTGGGGAGCAGCTGCTGGGTGATGACGCCCTGCAGGGAGACCGACAGCTGGACGCGGATCTGCGCCTGCTGCGAGGGCGGGAAGACGTCGATGATACGGTCGATCGTCTGCGGGGCATCCTGGGTGTGCAGGGTCGCGAACACCAGGTGGCCGGTCTCGGCGGCGGTCAGCGCCGTGCTGATCGTGTCGAGGTCGCGCATTTCGCCGACCAGGATCACGTCGGGGTCCTCGCGCAGCGCCGCCTTCAGCGCCGCGGCGAAGCTCGTCGCGTCGTTGCCAAGCTCGCGCTGGTTGATGATGCAGCGCTTGTGGGCGTGAACGAACTCGATCGGGTCCTCGATCGTGATGATGTGCTCGTCGCGCGTCTGGTTGATCTCATCGATCATCGCCGCGAGCGACGTCGACTTGCCGGACCCCGTGGGGCCGGTCACGAGCACGATGCCGCGCGGGCGCCGGGCCAGCTCGTGCACGACGGGCGGCAGGCCGAGCTTGTCGATCGGGACGATGTGGGACGGGATCAGGCGGAACGCCGCGGCGACGGCGCTGCGCTGGAAGTAGGCGTTGACACGGAAGCGCGCGCGCCCCGGGACGACGTAGGCGAAGTCGAGCTGGAGATCGGTCTCCAGGCGGCGGCGCTGCTCGGTCGTGAGGATCGAGTAGATGAACTCGCGCGTGTCCTCGGGCGTCAGCTTTGGGTAGTTGTCGAGTCCGACCAGCCGTCCGCGCTGGCGCAGCGTCGGCGGCGCGCCGGCGGTCAGGTGGAGGTCGGACGCGTTGCGGTCAACGACCTCGAGCAGTATTTCTGAGTACTCGATCGACACGGGCTTTCTCAGCCTCCTATCGGCAGCAGGGCGGATTGACTCAAACCAAAACTTTCCGCGACAGGAGCCTTGCTGGCGGCCGCGGCGCGCTGCTCACTCCAGATCGCCTCCGGCGTTGACGACGCGGGCGATCTCGGCCATCGACGTGCGGCCCTGCTTGACCTTGTCCAGGCCGTCGTCCTTCAGCCGGTGCATGCCCTGCAGGACCGCCATCTCGAGGATCTCGTCCGACGAGCGGCGCTCCAGCGCGAGCGCGCGGATCTCCGGGCTGATCGTCATCACCTCGTAGATCCCGGTGCGTCCACGGTAGCCCAGGCCACCGCAGTGCTTGCAGCCGACCGGCTCGTAGCCCTCGACGTCGAAGGAGGCCGAGTAGCCGTACTCGCGCAGCGTTGCCTGCGGCAGGATCACGCGCCGCTTGCAGTGGGGGCAGAGCACGCGGATCAGGCGCTGGGCGACGACGGAGTCAAGCGCGGACGCCACCAGGAACGGCTCGATTCCCATCTCGATCAGGCGCGTGATCGACGTCGCCGCGTCGTTGGTGTGCAGCGTGGTCAGCACCAGGTGGCCCGTCAGCGCCGCCTCGATCGAGATCTGCGCGGTTTCACGGTCGCGTATCTCGCCGACCATGATCACGTCCGGATCGGCACGGACGATCGCCCGTAGACCGGTGGAGAACTGCATTCCCGCGCGGGCGTTGACCTGAATCTGGGTGATCCCGTCGATCTGGTACTCGACCGGGTCCTCGACCGTGATGATGTGCTTGTCCGGCGTGTTCACGTGCTGCAGCGTCGCGTAGAGCGTCGTCGACTTGCCCGAACCCGTCGGGCCCGTCACCAGCACCGCACCGTGGGACTGTGTGAAGGAGCGGCGGAAGCGCGCCAGCACCGGCTCGGCCATCCCGAGCTCCGCCAGGTCCATCACGACCGCATCCTTGTCGAGGATGCGCATCACGATGCCCTCGCCGCGAACTGTCGGGACCGTCACCACGCGCAGGTCCACGCGGTGCCCGTCGACCGTCAGGCCGACGCGGCCGTCCTGGGGCACGCGGCGCTCGGCGATGTCCAGCTCCGCCATGATCTTCATCCGGGAGACGACGCCGGCCGCCAGCCGTCGCGCCACCATCGTGACGTCGCGCAGCACACCGTCGACGCGGAAGCGCACGCGCAGCTCCTCACCGTCGGGCGTCAGATGCAGGTCCGAGGCGCCCTGCTCGACGGCCTGGCCGACGAGCTGGTGCACCAGGCGGACGACCGGCGCGTCGTCCGCGGTGTCGTGCAGCTCGACGACTGTCGCCTCCTGGTTGATGTCCTCGTTCTCGCGGACGACGTCGCCGAGCCGGGCGAGCCGCGCGATCACGTTGGAGAGGTCCTCGCTGGTGGTGACGGCGACACGGACCTGGTAGCCGGTGAGAATCGCGATGTCGTCGACGGCGTGCACGTTCGCGGGGTCCGACATCGCCACCAGCAGCGCGCGGTCCCCGGCGGTGGCGATCGGCAGCGCGTCGTGGCGCTTCGCGACCTGGGCGCTGACGAGATTCGCGGCGGCCATGTCGACGTTGAAGATGCCGAGGTCCACGTAGTCGAGCCCGTGGCGCTCGGCGAGCGCGACGGCGAGGCCCTCAGGGCTGATCGCGCTGCGTTCGAGCAGCACGCGGTCGGCGGTCGTGCCGTTCGCGGCGGCGACCTCGATCGCTTCGAGCACCAGCGCGCGCGAGCACAGGCCGAGCTCGACGATGACCTCCGTCAGCGAGCGCGGGGCGCCGCCGCGGCGGCTCGGAGGGCGGACGCCGTTGGCTCCGACGAAGCCCGACGTCTTCTCCTGGGCGGGAACGGCACGCAGATGCGCGCCGGATTCGGTGGGCATGTCAGCCAACCTCGGCAGCCGAGCGCATCGCCTCAAGCGGCGCTCGCAGCCCGGTCCACAGCTCGAAGGAGAGGCCGCCCTGCGCGGTGAGAATGTCGAGTCCGTCGACGGTCGCGACGCCCAACTGGCCGGCTGCGCTCAGCAACGCGGTCTGGCTCCCGGCATAGGCGAAATCGACGACCTGCTCATAGCTGGCCACTACATCGGAAACAAGCGCAAGCGTGCTTAGCACTTCTTCAAGACTTCTACGTTCGTCCATACCGACGGTAGTCGCGTTGACCAGCAGCTCAGCGGGGCGTGGACGCTCGATCGCGGCGACGTCGAGGTCCGCCGCAAGCCGGCTTGCACGCTCCGCGTCACGGTTCCACACCGCGACCGAGGCGCCCGCGCCTCGCAGCGCCCAGACCGCCGCGCGCGCCGTCCCGCCGGCGCCGAGCACGACGGCGCTGCACCCCGCCACCGAGCGTCCGATCGCGAGCAGCAGGCCCGGGGCGTCGGTGTTATCGGCCGCAATCGTCCCGTCAGGCAGGAAGCTCAACGTGTTGGCCGCCCCGATCTCCCGCGCGCTCGGGCTGGCGCTGTCGGCGAGCGCGAGCGCCGCGTGCTTGTGCGGCAGGGTCACGTTCGCGCCGACGAACCCGGCGCCAGGCAGCGCCCGCACGATCTCCTCGAAGAGGCCTGGCGGCGCCGGCAGGCGCTGGTAGCTCCAGCCGTGCAGGCCAAGCGCCGCGAAGGCGGCGCGATGCATCTGCGGCGAGCGGCTGTGGGAGACGGGCCAGCCGAGCACTCCCAGGCGACCGGGCGCCGGCGACCGGCTCACGGGCATTTCGTCGGCGCGCGTCCGCCCGCCGCGTTGCGCGCCGCGTTGTAGGCCGCCGCGTCGACCTCGAACTGCGCGTAGGTGGTGGCGAAGGCGAGCTTGCCACAGGTGTTCGGGGCGTCCACGTAGTACAGGTAGCCGACGGCCGCCGGGTGCGTCGCGGCGATCATCGAGGCGAGCCCCGGATTGCTGATCGGCGTGGGCGGCAGGCCGGCGTGCAGGCGCGTGTTGTAAGGCGTGTTGAGCGCGAGTTGGGAGGCCGTCAGCGGGTGGTCGTAGTCGCCCAGGTAGTAGCGCAGCGTCGCATCGATGCCCAGCGTCATACCGTCGTGCAGGCGGTTGTAGATCACGGCGGCGACGAGCGGACGGTCGCTGGGCACCTGCGCCTCGCGCTCCACCATCGAGGCGATTATCAGCACGTCGTAGCGCGTCAGGCCCGCCGCTCTGGCGCGCGCGAAGTCCAGTGAGTCGAAGTTCTGGTGAAAGGCTGCGATCTGCTGGGCGACGAGGTGCGCGACGTTTTCGTGGGCGAAGCTGAAGTAGGTCGCCGGGAAGAGGAACCCCTCGAGCGTGTGCACGGACGCCGGCGCACCGTAGCGGCGAGGGTCAAGCCCGGCGTTGGCCGGACGCGAAGCGATCAGATAGCTGCCCCTGAGCCCGTCGGTGCTCGCGACGACGGCGATCTGGCGGCGCGTGTAGCCCTCCGGGATCGACACCTCGAGCTGCGTGAGCGCAGGCGCCGTGGTCAGGACCGACAGCGCGGCCGCGTAGCTCATGCCGTGACGCAGCGTGACGACGCCGTGGCGCAGCTTCGGGCCGTCGCCGTCCAGGCGCGCCCGCAGGCTGAAGAAGAACGAGGAGGAGACAACGCCGCGTGGCGGCGACGTGGCGCCGCCGGTCGCAGACTGCCGCTGTCGCTCTCGTCGCGGCGCGGCTCGAGGTCGTCGTTGCGTTCGCTCATCTCGCCGGCGCGACGCTCGGGCCGCGTTCGCCTGCCCGCAGCCTACCCGCTCGACGCGCGTCCGGCAGAGGGCGAGGGATCCGCCGCGCGACGCGCGAGCCAGTCCTCCAACAGGTGGGCTGCTGCGCGGGAGTCCTCGCTGGCGATCGTCGAGGGGTCGCGCTGGGCGAGGCGGGTGGTCAGGCGCTCGTCGTGCAGAAGCACCGGAACCTGCTCGCCCAGGCGCGCCGCCAGGCGCCCGGCAAATGCCCGCGTCTCGGCGGTCTGGGCGGTCTCCGCGCCGCTCAGGGACAGCGGCAGGCCGACGAGCACGCAGGTCGCCTCTCGCTGCGCCACCAGCGCCGCGAGCGCGCCGATCCCGGCGCGCGTGCCGGCGGCCGGCACGGCCGCCAGCGGCGTCACGATCGTCTCCGTCGGGTCGCACACCGCGACGCCGCAGCGAGCGCTGCCGTAGTCGAGCGCCAGGACTCTCACGCGCCCGCGAGGATGCGCTCGAGCGCCGCCCTGGCGGCCGCGAACGCGCGCTCGGTCTTCTCGGGATCCCCGCCGCCCGCACGCGCGAGCGTCGACCGCCCGCCCCCGCCGCCGCCGAACTCGGCCGAGAACGCGGCGCGGATCTCGTTCGCGTCGACGCGCTCGGCCAGCGCCGCCGCGACTCGCACGACGGCGTTGGTGCCGCCCGCGACCACGACGACGCCGTCGCGATCGAGCTTTCCCTGGATGCGGTCGGCAATGTCGGGCAGCAGCGGCGCGTCAAGCGGACCGACGTCGGCCGTGGCAAAGGGCACGTCGGCGATCATCTCGACCGAGCCCGCCTGCTCGGACGCGGTCGCGTTGTCGGCCTCGGCCGCACGTGCGGCCCGTTCCAGCTCGCGCCGCCGCGCCTCATGGGCGGCCACGACCGCCGGCGCCTGCTCCGGCGTCGTCCGCAGCGCGCTCGCAATCTCGCCGAGCGCCCGGTCGCGCTCGCGCAGCGCCTCGATCGCGGCGGGCCCGCTGAGTGCTTCGATCCGCCGCACGTTGGCGGCACTCGAGGTCTCCGCGAGCAGGCGGAACACGCCGATCTCCGCGGTCGAGCGCACGTGCGTGCCGCCGCACAGCTCGCGCGAGAACTCGCCGTCCCCCACCTCCACCATCCTCACCACCTCGCCGTACTTCTCACCGAACAACGCCATCGCGCCCAGTGCGCGCGCTTCGTCGAGTGTCGTGGTGATCGGTCGCACGGGATGGTTCTCGACGATCCAGGCGTTGATCTGGTCCTCGACGTCGCGCAGCTCGCCGGCCGACATCGCCTGCCCGTGACTGAAGTCGAAACGCAGCTTGTCGGGGCCGACATAGGAGCCGGCCTGACGCACGTGGCTGCCGAGCCGCCGCCGCAGAGCCGCGTGCAGCAGATGCGTCGCGGTGTGATTGCACTCCACCGCATGGCGCGTCAGACGGTCCACGCGCGCGTTGACGCGCTCGCCCTCGTGCAGCTCGCCCTCGTCGAGCACGGCGTAGATCGCCTGGTCCTCGCCGAGCCGCACGACCTCCGCGACATGCGCGCGGCAGTCGCCGTCGGCGCACTCGATCACGCCGACGTCGGAGATCTGGCCGCCACCGGCGGCGTAGAACGGGGAGTCGGCGAGCTTGACCAGCAGCCGGCCATTGCTGCGCTCGATCGCGCCGACGGTGGTCGCCTGCTCGGTCGTCTCGTAGCCCACGAAGCGAGTCGTGAAACCGGCCGCACCGGCGAATGCGCTCGCCCGCTCGCGCCCTTCGAGCGTCTGCTCCCCGCCGCCCTCGCCGATCCGGCTGCGCCGGCGCTGGTCGGCCATCAGCGCATCAAAGCCGGGCTGGTCGACGCTGAGGCCCGCGTCCGAGGCGAGCTCGCGGGTGAGCTCGATCGGGAAGCCGAAGGTGTCGTGCAGGCGGAACGCGTCCTCCCCGGCCAGGGTCCGCCCACGCTCGCGCGCGCGATCAAACAACTCGTGCAGCACAACGAGCCCCTGCTCGAGCGTGTGCCCGAAGTGCTCCTCCTCGGAGGCGAGCCAGACGTCGATCTGCTCGCGATGGGCGTGGAGCTCCGGGTAGGCGGCACCCATCAGCTCGCGCACGAGCTCGCCGTAGCGCACGAGGAACCCCGGCTCGAAGCCGAGCGAGCGCCCGTGCAGGATCGCGCGGCGCATCACGCGCCGCAGCACGTATCCGCGCTCGGTGTTCGAGGGCACGACGCCGTCGGCGACCAGGAACGTCATCCCGCGCGCGTGGTCTGCCAGCACACGCAGACTGCGATCGACGGTCTCGTCGCTGCCGTAACGGCGTCCGGAGAGTGCCTCGCCGAACTCGATCAGCGGACGGAACTGGTCG
>JBEKNK010000071.1:0-14467 GCA_049522915.1 Solirubrobacteraceae bacterium
ACGATCCTGCGCATCCCGATCGAGTCCGGCGGTGGCGCCGGTCCGATCAGCGTGTTCGCGAGCGGCCTCGCGACGATCGACGACTTCAACTTCGTCGGCAGCGGGAACGAGATCGTCGCGGCACTGGACCGCGACAACCAGGTCGTCCTCGTGTCGCCGGGCGGGACCCAGTCGCTCCTGCTTGACGCAAGCGACGGTCTGGAGGGCCCGACCTCGATCGTCGTGCGAGGCAACAGGCTGTATGTGGCGAGCGGCGGCTACTTCACCGGCCAGAACCCCAACATTCTGGTCGCACAGCTGCAGCGGTAGGGATCTGAAGGCAGCGCCGGCGCCTCCGCGACCCGTGCGGAGGCGCCGGCGGCCCGCGATGGAGCGGGACAGCTTTCCCGGCGCGGGCGCGCATTTCAGCGCCCTGCCGGCCGCGAGCCGTGGGCTGCTCGGGCGCCGTGCGGGAGCACGGCGCTGAGCGCAGCGCCGCCGCCCGTTATCGTCGCGGCTGCGCGTGGGGCGCCGGCTGCCCGCGCGGACCCCGTCCAGATCCCGAAGGAGGAGCGTCGTGGAGTATCGCCAACTGGGAGCCAGCGGCCTGCGCGTCTCGGCGCTGTCGCTCGGAACGATGACGTTCGGGGGTCGCGGTCGCTTCGCGATGGTGGGCGAAACCGACGCCAGGGCGGCGAGCCGCCAACTCGACATGGTCCTCGACGCCGGGGTCAACCTGATCGACACCGCGGACGTGTACTCCGACGGCGTGTCCGAGGAGATCCTCGGCGAGGCGCTGGCCGGACGGCGCGACCGCCTGCTGATCGCGAGCAAGGCGCGCTTCCCGCTCTCGGGCGCCGGTCCCAACGACGCCGGCCTCTCGCGCCACCATCTGATCAGGAGCGCCGAGGCGAGCTTGCGCCGCCTGAAGGTCGATCACATCGACCTCTATCAGGTGCACTCGTGGGATGGCCTGACGCCGCTCGAGGAGACCGCACGCGCGCTAGACGAGCTCGTGCGCTCCGGCAAGGTCCGCTACCTCGGGTGCTCGAACCACTCTGGCTGGCACCTGCTGAAGGCGCTCGGCGTGCAGCGGGCGCTGGGCGTGCACCCATACGTTTCCGAACAGATCTACTACTCGCTGGCGGAGCGATCGGTCGAGTACGAGCTGATCCCGGCCGCGATCGACCAGGGCCTCGGCGTGCTCGTCTGGAGCCCGCTCGCCGGGGGGCTGCTGAGCGGCAAATACCGCCGCCGCCAGGACCCGCCGGAGGGAGCGCGGCAGCTCACCGACTGGGGCGAGCCGCCGGTTTACGACCAGGAGGGGCTCTACGACACGGTCGAGGTCATCGTCGAGGTCGCCGAGGCCCATGGCGTGTCGGCCTCGCAGGTCGCGCTCGCCTGGCTGCTCGGGAGGCCGGCGGTCAGCTCGGTCATCGTCGGCGCGCGCACGGAGGAGCAGCTGGCCGACAACCTGGCGGCGGCTTCCCTGCAGCTGAGTCCCGATGAGCGCCGACGGCTGGACGCGGTCAGCGCGCCGCCTCTGATCTACCCCTACTGGCACCAGCGCAACACCACGAGCGACCGGCTCGGCCTGGCCGACGCCACGCTGCTCGCCCCGCGCACCGACTGATCGCGGGGCGCGGGGGTCGGAGCCCGCAGCGGGAGTCGCGCCGGCGCGGTCCGGGCGGTGCGGCGCGACCAGCGCACCGTTCTCGCGATCTTCACCCGCCAATCACCGGATCGATACTCGCTGCACGCAGCCGGCGCCGACACTCGTGTCAGCGAACACCGCCCGGGGACCGCGACGGTCCTTCGATCCCGGGACGGCGGGTGTCGCCCACCCACGGATGCGGTCGCCGGTTCGCGGCGGGAGCCGGTCCACACGGCCGGCTCCCGCCGTCGCGACGGACTCACCACGGCGCACTCGGCCGCGATAACAAGTCCGTCACGCGAGTGTCACCCGCTGGTAACAGGTGCTCAGCCCGATGGCTGTTAGGACTACACGGGTCAGACGCCGCTCACGCCCTCGCGCTGGTTTAAGGAGACTGCCATGAAGATTCCACGTGTGCGATTCCCACATTCAGGAAAGCGTCGTCGCCCGCGTGGAAGGCCGGCGGTCGCTGCTCTGGGGGTGTGTGCTTTGGGCGCCGTCGCGCTGATCATGGGCATTGCGTCTGGTTCTGCGGCGGGCAGCCCGCAATATTGCCCGGCGGGCAGCACCCTCGAGGCCCCGACGGGCAGTTTCGGACCGCCTCAGTGCGTAATAACCGCGACTGGTACCCCGGTCGGAGGTGTCAAGCACGTCTGGCTGATCATCCTGGAGAACAAGTCCTATGACGAGACATTCACCGGGCTCAACCAGAACAGCTATCTGTGGCAGACGTTGCCCCAGCAGGGTGCGCTGCTCAACCATTATTACGGCACCGGTCACTTCAGCATGGACAACTACATCGCGCTCGTGTCCGGTCAGTCTCCCTCATACGCGACCCAGGACGACTGCTCGACGGCGGCGAACATGACCAACAACAACTCCGGGATCATCACCACCGGAACCGTCGGCACGGATACCGACACCGACAGCACGGCCGACGGGAGCGGGACGTTCACGACGACACCGACCACGAGCGGTTCGTCCAACGGCAACTTCGGCCAGCTGCTCGTGCACGGCGGCGTCGACGCTGCTCTCGGCAACAACGGTTGCGTGTACCCGACCAACGTGCCGACCGTGTTCAACCAGTTCAACGCTGCCGGCGTCTCGTGGAAGGGCTACGCCCAGGACCTCGGAGGCGCGCAGCCCGTCGGCGCGACCCATTATGTGACGGGCAGCACGCCCGGTGTCAGCGACACCGTTCCGGGCCGCGACGATGGCGCGTGCGGCTATCCGGGCACGTCGAGCGCTGACCCGGTCACCAACCCGACGAATCTGGTCTCGCCGAGCGGCGACGTGACGACCTTCACCGGCGCGCAGCCGGCGAATGCCGGCGGCAACGGCGACCCCGCCGACCAGTACGTGGCCAAGCACTTCCCGTTCGGCTGGTTCACCGCACTCAGTGGCGAGTCGGCCGGCACTCAGAGCGGTATCAGCTACCCGTCCTCGCCGGCGCTGAACGAGCCGACGACCCCGGAGTACGACGGGACGCCCGCGCCGACCAGCGGGGCTGGCGACACCAACTGCGACCCCAATCACATCACCAACCTCGACGACCCGACCTACGGGCTCGTGCATGACCTGAGCCTGCCCGCCAACGAGGTCCCGGCGTTCAGCTGGATCACGCCGAACAACTGCAGCGACGCGCACGACGCGACCTGCCAGGGCAACAACCTGTCGGGGGCGTTCAACGCGAACGGCACACCCGACTACACGCCGGCCGGTCTGGCGGCCTACGATCCGGAGGCGACGACGCCGACCAACTACACCGGTGGGCTGTACGCCTCCGACCTGTTCCTGCGTTACTACATACCGCTGATCGAGCAGTCGGCGGCGTTCAAGGACGGCGGGCTGATCGACGTCACCTTCGACGAGGCGAACCCGCCGTTCACGGTCGGCAACAGCTTCAACAACGAGCCGGCTCCGGGTGACTCGTCGACCTACTCGGGCGCTGCAGACCAGCCGACCTACGGTGCGACCGGGACCCAATATCCCGGTGCCCACTCGCTCTACGGCGCCTACGGCGCGCTCGCCGACGCCGCGGGCGAGAACATCAACGGCGTCGACGTGCCAACGGAACCGACCGGGCCCAACGACCCCGAGGTGACCGACGGCTCGGGCGACCAGCTGCAGCCAGGCCCTGGAGCCTCCGGCTTCATCGACCGTCCAACCGGCCTGTCCGGCGAGAGCCCGAATCTGTCGGGCTCCCCCGGCACGGCGAGCGAGCCCGCCCTGGTGGCCCCCGGCTCGAGCCTCGTCACTGACGCCAAGATCAACGCCGACGACACCGGCCGACTGGTCTCGGGCACCGACGCCAACGGCAACGCGATCCCGCCGGACACCTTCGTCGGGGCGGTCAGCGACACCGGGCCCTACGCACTGTCGGCCAACGCCAGCACCACCACCGCGTCCAACAACTACGCCAAGCCATGGATCGGGACGTTCCAGCTGTTGAACGACAGCGGACAGCCCGTGACGCTGCCAAAGGGATACAACGGCAACGTCACGCTCAGCGCCGAGGGTGGAACATCGACCGTCGGCACCACCAGCTGCCCGACCGGCAGCGAGGCGGCCACGAGCAGCGCCTGCGTCACCGCCGATCCGCTCTACGACGCCACCGACTTCACCCCCGGCGGCGGTGACACCGGCACCGTGCTGATCAGCCCGCTGATCAAGCCGGGCACCGTGTCGAGCACCTATTACAACCACTACAGCACGCTGCGCACGCTCGAGGACCTCTTCCTGACCGGTCGCCCGTGCAAGGACACGGCACTGGTTGCCGGCTCGGTCTGCGGCGGCCTCGACGGCGAAGGCCACATCGGCTACGCCGCCCAGGACGGACTGGCCGACTTCGGTGCGGACGTGTTCACCGCACAGTCCTACAGGCCTCTTCATCCGTTCTTCTTCACGCGGCGGCGACGCGGGCGCCGGTAGGCTCGATGCGCTCCGCCCATCGGGCGGTCAAGCGCGACGTGGGCCGGGCTCTCGAGCCCGGCCCGCTCCGTGCCGCCGCCGCAGTCGTGCTCGCTGCCACCGCTCTCGTGCTCGCCGCCACCGCTCTCGCCGGGTGCGGCGGTGGGTCGCGATACCCGGCGTTCCTGCCGAAGAGCACGCTTGACCCGAAGGTGGATGCCGCCCTCACGGGAACGATGGCCAGGCCGGCCTTCACCGTCGAGGGCCTGGCCGTCAACGTCAAGACGCACGCCTTCAATGTCTCGATCACCGTCGGCGGTCCCGTCGTGCCGGGCGAAGGCCTGCCCTACCAGGCGCCGGCAACCACCTGTACCTGGACGGTCACGATGAAAAACGCCACGGCCGATGTCCCGGTCTCGCTCACCGACTTCCACGCCGTGAACCACCTCGGCTCCTTCCAGGTTCCCCAGCTCGTGCCCGGCGAGCCGTCCCCACCGTCGATCCTTCACCCGGGTCAGGTGGTCACATTCAAGCTCCGCGCCTACCAGCTGGTCGGCCAGGGGACCATGCAGTGGGCCCCGGATCATCGACACGTGACGGCGATCTGGGATTACGAGGTCGAGGACGACTGATTGGCGCATGTGACCGTTTGTACGGTCAGGGCCTGGCTCGCTCGATCGAGCCGCTCTCGGACTTGCACAGGAGCCTGCGGGCCAGGGGCGGTGGGCGACTCATGATCGGAGCGCGGGGAGCCGTGTGTGGTTCGGGCTGAGAATATTGCGACATGGGCGTCGGTCGCGAGTACCTCGGCGTGGTCCTACAACTGCGCAGGTTGGTTCCTGCGTGGGTCGAGAGCTACACGGGTCCGCCGGATCTCCTCGCTGCCGCTGAGGCCGGCGATGCTCCGTCGATCGAGGGCGTCCGCGAGCGCGCTGGTGCACTCGCCGAGCGGGTCTCCAGCGAGGAGAGCGACCGCGAGCGGCGCGGGTGGCTGCTGGCGCAGCTTGAGGGGATCTCGACCGCACTACGCTGGCTCGGGGGGGACCGGTTGGACTACAGGACGCTGTTCCAGCGCTGCCACGGCGCGAGCGTCGCGCCCGTCGCTGACGATCAGTTCGAACAGGCTCACGCACTGCTGGAGCGCGCGCTGCCGGGTACAGGTCAGGTCGGGCCGCGGTATCGCGCATGGCGCTCGGACCAACTGATCCCTGTGGATCGGTTGCAGCCGGGTATCGACCTTCTGGCTGGGGAGATGCGTAGCCGGTGCCGGCGGCGCTTCGGCCTGCCGGATGGCGAAGCGGTCAGGTGGGAGATGGTCACCGGGAAGACGTACGCCGGGAACGCCGACTACCTCGGGCAGTTCCAGACGCTGGTCAGGATCAACATGGACTTGCCCATCAGCGCGCATCGCCTGCTCGAACTCGTCTGCCACGAGGCGTATCCGGGCCATCACACCGAGACCGTGTGCAAGGACGCGCTTGGACGCAGGGAGCTGTCGGTGTTCGTCTATCCCAGCCCCCAGGCGCTGGTCGCCGAAGGCATCGCCGAATGTGCGATCGAGGCGCTGCTCGGAGCGGACGCCGAGGCGATCGCGGCCGACTGTCTACGGCCGGCGGGCATCGCATACGACCACGTCACATCGGCAGCCGTCCGGCAGGCCGAGGCACTCCTGCTGTCGGTGCCGTCCAACGTCGCGCTGATGCTCGACGACGGCGCGACGTCGGCCGAGGCTCACGAGTACGCCCGGACCTGGCTCCTCGAGGACGCCGAACTGATCGACATTGCGATCACGCACCTCGAAGCTCGAGCATGGCGGCCGTACGAATCCTGCTATCCCGTCGGCCGCGAGCTCTGCCGGCGCTACGCAGCCGGCGACGGAGGACGCTTCGCAACCCTGCTCCACCGCCAGCTCACCGCCGCCGATTTGGCGCTGTAGCCGACGGCTCGGCACCGAAGTGGCAGGGTTGCCATGATTCGCGGCGTGTCGGAGTTTGAGGTGCCACCCTCCCGGGCTGAGGATGAAGTAACCGTCGAGGCGTGGCTCGACCTCCCTCAGCGATCCGAGCCCCCGCCACTTGTCCCCGATCCGCCCGCCGAGACACCCGGTTTCTGGGCGCGGATCAAGCGCGCCCTCTGGGCGAAGTAGTACCGCACGTACAAGATCGCGGGGCGCCGCGGGGGTGCTGCCCTGTGCGCGTTCCAACAGCGGCGGAGTGACCGTCAGCTGACCGGCTCGGAGGCTAGCGAGCCGAGTCGGAAGTCAGAGACTCACCGGCGATGGCGGCGATCAGCCGATCGATGAACGGGATCTGAGTCGGTTTCACCCGGCGGCGTGCGTCATCCGGGGTGAACCATGCCACGCGGTCGATCTCGGGGAAGCTCTCGCGGCGGCCGCTCCGTGGCGGCCATTCCAGCTCGAACACGTTCGACCGCGCGGTGGCCGGATCGAGATCGCCCTCGATCGCCCAGGCATGCACGACCTTGCCACCCTTCTGGACGATTGTGCCGAGCGGGATCGGCGCCGATCCGTCCGGTTGATGGGAGGGCGCCGGACGGCCGACCTCCTCGGCGAACTCGCGCCGGGCAACCGCCAGCAGATCCTCGTCGACTTGATCGGGCTCGCCCTTCGGGATCGACCAGTAACCATCGTCCCTTCGCGCGAAGAACGGGCCGCCCGGGTGACCAAGCAGGACTTCCGGCTCACGGGCGGCAGCGGGACGGCGAAACAGGAGGATCCCGGCGCTCTGCCTCACCATCGAAGCATCGCAGGGGCAGCACCGTTGGACGCGGCGGCGCGCGGTAGTCGCGGTGAGAGTGCCACCTCGGCGACCAAGCAGAAGCCGATCGGCTTGCTCAACTGCGGTCGATCGCGGCGACGATGCTCGCCGCGAACTCATCGGGACGCGACAGAAACGGGTGATGCCCTGCGTTGAACTCGACGAGTCGTGTATCCGCTCTGACGCGTTGCCGCTGCGCCTCCGGCGGGGTGGCGAGATCCTCGGTGCAGACCAAGTACGTGCTGGGCTTCTGCCGCCAGGCGATCTGGCGGGGTGCCTGAGTGAACGGCGTGAGGGATTGACGCGTGAGACGGCTGAGCGCTTGCTCGGTCGTACTCTCGTCGCAGTCCTGGAGGAAGAACTCGCGGATCATGTCGGGATCCACGCCAATGGTGCCGTCGTCGCCGGGCTGTAGCCACGGCGCTGGCTCTGAGCCGATGAGATCGGCCTGGGACTGTCCAGCATCAGGCATAACCGAGGTCACGTACAGCAGTTGGGTAACGCCGTCATCGGCACCGGCCTCCGTGATAATCATCCCGCCGTAGGAGTGGCCACAGAGGACGACGGGGCCGTCGATCTCAGCGATCGCTTGGTGGCAAGCCTGGACGTCGTCGTAGAGGTCCCCGAGCGTGTCGCCGATCTCGCCGCAGCTCGGCAGCGCCACCGTGACGGTTGCGACGCCGAGCCTGTCGAGCGGCTCTGTCATCCGACTCCACCACCAATCGGCGTCGCGGACACATGCGCCATGAACGAACACAAGAGTTGTCATCGCCGGGCCGAGACCGTTCTCGGACGCTGGGGCAAACCGCAGCTCGTCGGGTGAGCGTGCATGAAGTCGGGAGACGGAGCCGTGTCGGCGGCACGGGCACTGCGTGATAAATCCTGTCGAAGAGCTTCTGACACGGTGTCCGCGGAGTCCTCCTGGCTCGGCCGGCAGTTTGCCGTAGCAACGCTACAGCCATCACGCCGCGCGATCGAGCATCAACCCGTCCCGGACGTCGCTCGGAGCAGCAGCGCTTGCTTTCGCCTCACGAGGGCTCCAGCACGATCCACGTCGTGCGTGTTCCGGCGAGCCCGGTCATCAGCCGGTAGGGGACTTCCCGGAGGGCTCGCGGGCGGCAGCGGAATGACGCGGTCTCTCCCTCGCTCGCTTCGAAGGACAGCACCGGACTGCTGAACCCCAGCCGACCCAGCACGATGTGCCGGGAGCGGATCTGGAGAGTGTGGGCACCGGGTGCGACCTCCACCGAGGCCTCCGCGTCGTTGGACACGCGGCCCGCGGTCTCACCGTCGAGCACTATGGCGTAGGGCCAGACGAGATCGACGAGGCTGAAGGGTCGGGAGACTTGGAGTGTTGCGCTCATGACGATCGCCTTTCGGTGGGTTTTGGTCGTGACTGCTGGTTGGCCGGTTGTCCCAGCCCAGAAACGGATGCTGAGATTCAGAACCCGTCGCCATCCTCGTGCTCGTGAGCGGCGAGATCGGCTTCCTCACGGCCCGTGCCGTAGAACCACAGGCCGTAGAAGTAGGCGACGCCGATGAGGACGGCTCCGCCCTGAAACGGCCAGATTGCGTGCTTCCCAGCGGCAGCAATCAGGCAGCCCGCGACGACGGCGGCGACGACGACTGCCAGGCAGAGCCGCGCTGCGCGAAGCTTCACGAGTTCCTGGCGCTCATCTTCTTGAAGACCGACCGCTGCGCCGATGTCGGTGTCCTTCCCGCCGATCACGTACAGGCTGACCGCCCAACCGAGCGCGACCAGCTCGGAGGTGAGCGCCGAGATCCAACTCTGGCTGATGCCGACGGCGACCGCGATCGCGCTACCGGCAAGCACCGCTATCGCAGGCGTCCACAAACGGCGGTGATTTCTGGCGGTCATGTTCCCTCTCCTTCTGGGTCAAACAGCTCCTCGACCGGCATGACAAAAACTCGGGCGATTCGAAACGCGAGCGGCAAGGACGGCGAGTAGCGACCGTTCTCGATCGAAATCACCGTCTGGCGCGAGACACCAAGCACCGCGGCGAGCTCGGCCTGAGACATGCCCTGCCCGACCCGCTGCTCGCGCACTCGGTTCCGCATTTAGTAAAGGTACCTTGACATACTACGGATGTCAAGGTCACTTTACTTAGGCCGATGCTGAGAGGCATGGGTTGTCGGAACGTCGCGATGCCCGCCGGGTAGCAAAGCGGGTGTCCGACGATGACTCGGTCTCGCGCCCGCAGCTTGTCCAACGCAGTACGCACCGTCAGCGCCGAGCGGCTCCTGCTTGCGCCGATCCGCTGCGGCGCTCGCGGAATGCCGTTTGGCCCCGACGCCCCGCTGCTCCTTGTCGCGCGCGCAGAGCAACAGCGTCGGCCGCGGGCCGTTATTGAGCGGCGCGAAGCATGCTCGTGATCGGCGGGCAGCTACCCGCCTGTGCCACGTTTGTGACCTCGAAGCCGTGATGCTGGTAGAACGGGATGGTCCGTGGACTGGGGGTCTCGAGATAGGCGGGTAGGTGGTCGTCGTCGACGACCGCCAAACAGCGCTTCAGCAGTTGACCGCCAAGACCGGTTGCGCGTCTTGGTGCGTCGACCCCCAACCATGGCAGATACCAGTGTGGGAACGAGGGATGTGCCGCGTCCATCTGCTCCAACACGGCGGACATATCGGCGTGCTGCTCCGGCGAGACGCTTGCACTCAGGACAGCAACGATCGCCTCGGCCGCCGGCTCGACACCGGGAGGAAACCAGACGGCGACTGCGGCAAATTCCTCCAGCATCCAGACGGTGCGCCGAGCAAACGCTTCCCCGCTGAATGCGGCGGCGAACGTGGGAAAGTGGGTGAGATACGCGAGCGGCTCTGGGAACAGCCAGCGCTCGACCGGATCTTCAATAAACGCCGAGACAAGCGTCGAGATGACCCGCGCCTGGTCGGTCTCCGCCACGGGCGCAAACGTACGCGCAGCCGTTGTCCCGATCGTACCGAACCTCCCCGAGGCCGACGGCCCAGGCCGCATCATGAGTGTCGCTCGCGCGTGAGAGCAGCCGCGTGATCACCCGCCGTCAGCACCCGGACCGCGCCGATGAGCTCTCGCCGCGCGTGCAGCGGCAACTCCCCGCGCCGTTGGCCGTTAGTCACGCGCGGGGCGAGAAATAGGGGATCGGCGGCTAAATTTACTTCGCGGGGGGAATCACCGACTCGAGCTTGCTGGGAACGCCGGGCGTCGTGGCCGTGGTGGCCTTGGTGTCCGACTTGAGTTCCGCGACGGCCGCCGATATGTCGGCGGCCAAGGAGGCTCCGCCCCTCACGCCCTCTGTTGCGTCGGTATCCGGCTCGATGTCGTCATCGAGGCCGAGATCGCTGCTCCGGTCATCGCTCATGCAGTGCTCCCTTCTCGTTTGTCGTCGTTGCTCTCGCTCTCGCGCCTTCGAGCGAAAGTCGGCCCCAACGCTTCGCTGCGGCCGTTGCCCCGGCTTTGATCGACTCCTCGACGCTGAGACTCTCGCGGGCCCGATTATCTTCCCCTCGCTCAGCAAATGCAAGGATGTCCGCCGTCCAAAACCCACGAGGAAATGTCAGCGGCCACCGCGCGCGCCCGTCGCCGTGACAGGGACTCGGGCTGCTGCTCGCGCGGCGTGCAAGCAACAACGAGAGGTCACGCCAGAGGGCGGGTGGCGGCGCACCGCGCCCGGACTGAACCCCGAACTCGGAGTCCCGCGGGGAGCGCGGCGGGGCACACCACGAACAAAGAAAAGCCCCGTATCTACGGGGCTTTTCGAGAGCGGATGAAGGGACTCGAACCCTCGACCTTCTGCATGGCAAGTCTCCCTGGGAGGTACGATCCCCCGGTTTTACGGGCTCTGAGGTGCTCTGACGTGTCCCCAGGTACCCTCAGATCTGCTGAGGTCGGGACATATTTCGGGACACGGTCGAGGTCCGCAGTTTGCGGACTCTGATGTGCGCAAGTTGCGTAGTTCGCACGAGACGGGTTGAATCGGGGCGGACCGAGGCCGTGGACACACGAGCCGCCAACCTTCTGCACCGGGCGAAAGCGGCTCAGCCCTAAATTGCGACCCCGGCGGTCATCGGAGACCACGGTCGGGGCCGAGCCGTGACACATGGCTGGGTTGTTCGGGACACGTTTGGGGACACGGTTTCGCGTCCCGGCGGATCAGCTCGCCGCGAGACGCTCGACGAGAAGCCGTGGCGTGAGGATCTCGATCTCGAGCTCGTTGGGGTCGATCGCGAGCAGATCGAGGTCGCCGGTGACGACGGCGTCCGCGCCGCTCGAGCGTGCGAGCGCGACCAGGTAGTCGTCGCGAGGGTCGCGACAGACGGCAGCATGCGGCTCGACCGGATCGTTGAGCCGCACAGTCAGGGCCGCAAGATCGTCGACGTACCGAGTTGCCTCCTCAGTTGAGAGATAGCGCCGCAGGCGCGGCCGGCCGAGCACGTCTGCCACCTCGGCCAGCAGCTTCGGCGAAGTGACCAGCTCGACACGTCCGTCAAGCGCCGCATCAAGGGCCATCACCGACGGTGCCTTGGGAGACCTCCCAAGTGCCGCGGACACGAGCACATTCGCGTCCGCGACGACACGCATCAAGCGGCGTTACCCACGCTCCGCGCGCACAGCCCGCAGCTCCTCACGCGCGAGAGCCATTGCTTGCTCCTCATCGAGATCGCTCCGCTCGCGGATGCGGGCAACGAGCGAGCGCAGATCCAGTGCACGGATCGCGCGGTCAACGATCTCGCCTTCGCTCACGCGGGCCTCTGCGGCGTGGGAGCGCAGCAGCGACGCCACGTCCGCGTCAAGATCGATGTTCAACTTCTCGCGAGCTGCCATAGGGAAAGCCTAGCGACACGGGGCGTCGCGAACCCCGGCCGGGAAGGGTTCCCAGGTCGTGCGTAAAGCCATCGCCAGCCTCGCCAGCGCGAGCGGACGTGCTCTGACGCCAGGCGACTCCTTTCACGCGGATGGGACAGTCAACGTTTGACCGCGATTTGCGTTGTAGCATCGAGATATGGCCCACTGGTTCGTGTCCGTCAGTCGTCCCGACATCCTTAGCTGGCGCGAGGTTGCTCCGGTCCCCTCCTACGAGATCGAGGCCGAGGACGCGAGCGCTGCGGCGGCGGCAGCCGTCACTCGGTGGAAGCGCGAGCAGCACACGACGGCCGAGCCGGGGTACGTGAGCGTCCACCCATTGGACGAGCGGTTCCGCGGCTCCTGACAGCACGCTGCCGCTTTGCGCGAAGACCGCTGAAAAAGTCGGTGGCTGAGCGGGCTGTTCGGTCCGCCTGGTTTCATAGCATTTGCCCTGTAAATCCGGGCGATTTTGGGGGGTGCGATGCTCACGGTGGCGGATCGACAGCAGGGGTTTTTCGATGCGGCGTGGTGCTCGGATCTGCTGCCGAAGGATTCGTTTTATGCGTTGCTTGCGCAGCATGGTGAGCGGATCGTGCGTGACGAGGATTTCGCGGCGTGCTATTCCGCCGGGCACGGGCGTCCTTCGATCCCGCCGAGCTTGCTCGCGAAGGTGCTGTTGCTCGCCTTCCGTGACGGGCTTTCTGATGAGCGTGCGATGGATGCTGTTCGCTTCGATTTGCGTTGGAAGGTCGCGCTTGATTTGCCGGTCGATCATCCGGGGTTTCACCCGACGAGTCTGGTGCGCTTCCGGGCCCGGCTGTTGTTGCACGGCAAGGAGCAGCTCGCGTTCGAGCGCTCGGTGGAGGTCGCGACCGAGCTTGGCCTGATCAGTGGGCCGGCGGAGCAGATCCTTGACTCGACGCCGATGCTCGGCGCCGCCGCGGTTCAGGACACCGCCACGCTCGTGCGCGCCGGGGTGCGCAAGCTGATTGACGCCGTCGCCGGCGTGGACAAGGCAGCGGCCAGGCAGCTGCGGAGCGGTCTTCGCTTTGACTACTCCCGCCCGCGCGTGAAGCCCCCGGGTGACTGGCAGGACCGCGATGCCCGCACAAAACTGCTGGGCGAGATCGCAACAGACGCCGAACGCGCGTTGCGCGCGGTCGAGAGCGACGCGACGCTGATCGCGGATGAGAGGGTCGCTGAGGCGGTGAAGCTTTTGCGCGAGATCATCGGCCAGGAGTTCGAGGTCACCGACGATGAGGTGCCGCGCGTGCGGGGTGGGCGGCGCTCCCGCCAGATCCTTTCCGCGCACGATCCCGAGATGCGCCATGGCCGAAAGACACCTGCGCGGCTGTTCACCGGTTACAAGCTGCACGCCGCGGTCGCTGCTGACGCGCCGATCGTGACCGCGATCTCGCTCTCGCCAGGCAACGAGCACGACGGCCAACACGCCGCGGAGCTGGTCGACTGCCAGCCCCAGCAGCGGCGACCCAAGCGCGTGCTCGGCGACACCGGCTACGGAAACATCGAGACGCGCGAGGCCCTCGAGCAGCGCTCGATCTCGGTCCTCGCACCGGTCCACAGCAGCTCACCAAAAGACGGGCCGCTCGCCAAGGACGAATTCAAGATCGACCTCGACGCCGACACCGTGACCTGCCCGGCGGGCAACACCACACCGATCTACAAGCCCAGCGCGAAACGGCCGAACGCGAGCGGTGAACGCGTCGCAAGGTTCGCGCGCAGCGACTGCGAGCCCTGCCCGCTGCGAGCGCGCTGCGCACCCGGCGGCCGGCGAGACATCCGGATCAGCCGCCGCGAAGACCTCCGCCAAGCCGCCCTCCTAGCGCTCGCCGATCCCGTCGAGCGCGAACACCTGACCCGCACCAGGCCCCGCATCGAACGGCTCCTCGGACTCATCGTCTACCGCTACCACGGACGCAAAAGCCGCTACCTCGGGAAACGAAAATCGACCTTCCAAGCCGCCTGGACCGCCGCCCTCGTCAACCTCCACCCAATCGCAACCGCACTAGAAGCCGAAGCCGCATAGCCCAGGCCGACCGAACAGCGCCGGCCGACCTCACAGCGCAACACCCACGCCAACAAGCCCACCGCCCGGGCGAGAACGGCTCGCTACAAACAGCCGTTTTTCAGTGGTCTTCGCGAGGAGGAGCAGCCGCCCACGCGGGCGGCGACCCTTGGCCGCGGGGCCTGAACGGGGTACCGTGTAGGCGTGAGCGAATCGCTGCTGTTGACGATCGTGTTCGAGCCTGACGAGGACGGCTGGATTGTCGCGTCGATCCC
>JBEKNK010000072.1:0-14002 GCA_049522915.1 Solirubrobacteraceae bacterium
GCCGTCCGATCGTCGCGATCGCGGACGAGAACGACGCCGGGCGGATCGTTGAGGAGACCGGCACCGGTGTGGTGCTCGCTCCCACCGACATCGACGGCATCGTGGCCACGCTGCGCGAGGCGGCGACGGTGGGCCTCGGGCGCCACTACCATCCGCGCGGTCTCGACCGCTACCGCTTCCCTGCTCCGGCGGTTGCGTTCGCGCAGGCGGTTGAGGCGGCGATCGAGAACCGCTCGAGGCGCTCCGGGGACTGACACGAGACTCCGCGTCCACGCCCGCCTGGATCCGACAGCGGTGCCCGTACAATGTCGCGTGGGCCGGCAGACGGGCAACGCTGGCGCCTGCCCTGCGTCCTGACGAGTGAACGGCGACGGCGCCCGACCGCCAAACGCGCCGAGCCATAGTTCTGCCATGCGAGCCACAGTGAGGTCAAACCAGCCGATGCGACCGCGTCCCAGCTACAGGGACCAGTAGCGATGTGCGGGATCTGCGGCGCAATTGACCTACGCGGCAACCCGATTGACGACCTCGAGCGCCGCCTCGAGGTGATGAGCTCGCTGATCGCGCACCGCGGACCCGACGACGCCGGGATCTGGACCCACGAGCGCGGCCACGTCGGCCTCGCCCACCGTCGCCTGAGCATCATCGACCTGAGCACCGGCCACCAGCCGATGACCGACGGGCGGGGACGCTGGATCACCTACAACGGCGAGATCTACAACTACCCCGAGTTGCGCTCCGAGCTGGGGGTCGAGAGCTTCCGGACCACCAGCGACACGGAGGTCGCGCTGCGCGTACACGACCGCTGGGCGACGCGGGGGCTCGAACGACTGCGCGGCATGTTCGCCTACGCGCTCTGGGATGAGCCTGCGCAGGAGCTGATCTGCGTGCGCGACCGCTTCGGGATCAAGCCGTTCTACTACGCGACGGTCGGCGACGTCGTCTACTTCGCCTCCGAGGCGAAGGCGCTGCTTCCGTTCCTGCCGTCGATCGAAACCGACCACGACGCCCTCAAGGACTATCTCGCGTTCCAGTTCTGCCTCGCGGGCAAGACGCTGTTCAAGGGCGTCGAGGAGCTGCTACCCGGACATTTTCTCAAGCTCGGCCGCGGCGCCGTCAAACCGGTTCGCTATTGGGAGGTCTACTTCGACCCCGACTTCGAGCACACCGACCGCTACTTCGAGGAGCGGATCGGCGAGCTGTTGCACGAGTCGGTCGAACTGCACCTGCGCAGCGACGTCCCCGTCTCGGCATACCTCAGCGGGGGGCTGGACTCGAGCACGGTCGCGTCGCTTGCCGGCGCGCACTCACAAGCCCGGATGCAGGCCTTCACCGGGAAGTTCTCCGAGGACGAGCGTTACGACGAGAGCCGGTACGCGCGCGCGGTCGCCGAGTCCCGCGGGCTCGAGCTCCACGAGGTCGACATCGGCGTCTGGGACTTCGTCGCGCATCTCGGGGACGTCGTCTACCACCTCGACTTCCCCGTTGCGGGCCCCGGGTCGTTTCCGCAGTACATGGTCTCGGCGGAGGCCAGCCGCCACTGCAAGGTGATCCTCGGCGGGCAGGGGGGCGACGAGATCTTCGGCGGCTACACGCGCTACCTGGTCGCCTATTTCGAGCAGTGCGTTCGCGCCGCCATCGAGGGGACGATGCGCGAGGGCAACTTCGTCGTCACCTACGAGTCGATCATCCCGAACCTCGTGTCGCTGCGTAACTACAAGCCGATGCTCCAGGAGTTCTGGCGCGAGGGGCTGTTCGGAGACCTTGACGCCCGCTACTTCCGCCTGATCAACCGCACCTCGCAACTCGAGGGCGAGGTCGACCTGCGCGCGCTCGGCGACTACTCCCCGTTCGAGACCTTCCGCGAGATCTTCAACGGAGTCAACGTCGGGCATCAGGCCTACTTCGACAAGATGACCCACTTCGACTTCAAGACGCTGCTGCCCGCGCTGCTGCAGGTTGAGGACCGGGTGAGCATGGCTCACGGCCTGGAGTCCCGGGTCCCCCTGCTCGATCACCGACTGGTCGAGCTCGCCGCGACGATCCCGGCGGACATCAAGTTCAAGGACGGGGCGATGAAGCACATCTTCAAGCAGGCCGTGCGGACGCTGGTGCCGGAGGCGATCTCGGCGCGCAAGGACAAGATGGGCTTCCCGGTGCCGCTGACCGAATGGCTGCGCGGCGACGCCCGCGAGTTCGCGGTCGACACGCTCTCGACGGCCGCCGCCCTCGGCCGCGACATCTTCGACAACCGTAGCGTGCTCGCCGGGATCGGCGATGAGGCGCAGTTCGGGCGCAAGGGCTGGGGCCTGCTGTGCCTCGAGCTATGGCAGCAGAGCTTCCACGACAAGGAATCCCGCTTCAAGAGCCTGTTGACGACGAAAGGAAACGCGGATGAAGGTACTGATCACGGGCGGGAGCGGGTTCATCGGCTCCCATCTCGCCGATCGGCTGCTGGCTGAGGACCATTCGGTCCTCGTCATCGACAACTACGCGACTGGCCGGCGCGACAATCTGAACGCCGCCCCAGGGCTGACGATCGTCGAGCAGACGATCGTCGACGCGGATGCGGTGTCGGCGGTGTTCGCGAGCTTCGGCCCGGACTGCGTCGTGCATGCGGCAGCGTCATACAAGGATCCAGACGACTGGCGCGAGGACGTCCGCACGAACAGTCTCGGGACCGTCAACGTCGTCAGGGCGAGCCAGGAGGCCGGCGTCGAGCGGCTGATCTACTTCCAGACCGCGCTCTGCTACGGCACGCGGCCGCTCGAGCAGCCGATCACGCTCGAGCACCCGATCCGCCCGGACTCGAGCTACGCGATCTCCAAGACGGCCGGCGAGCAGTACATCGAGTTGAGCGGCCTCGACTTCGTGTCCTTCCGCCTCGCCAACGCCTACGGCCCGCGCAACATGTCCGGGCCGCTGCCGACCTTCTACCAGCGCCTGACCGAGGGCAAGCCGTGTTTCGTGATGGACACGCGCCGTGACTTCATCTACGTCGAGGATCTGGTCAACGTCGTGATGGCGGCCGTCGTCGAGGGCACCGGACATCGCCACTACCATGTGTCAACGGGCACGGACTATGGGATCAAGGAGTTGTTCGACGCGACGATCGCGGCGCTCGGGATCGAACTCGATGAGGACGTCGAGGTCCGCCCGCGCGGGGAGGACGACGCCTACACGATCCTGCTCGACCCCTCGCGGATCAGGGCCGACTTCGGATGGGACGTGACCGTTCCGCTGGAGGACGGGGTCGCACGGGCGATCGAGTACTACCGCGAGTCGGGGATCTCCGAGACCTACACGCACCTGCGGTTGGCCGAGTGAGTGGCCAACCGATCAGAGGAGCGCGGATCCTCGTCGTCGGCGGCGCCGGCTTCGTCGGATCGAACCTCGTGCGAGCCCTGCTCGAGCACGATCCGGAGGAGGTACTGGTCATCGACAACCTGCTCTCGGCCGAGCGGGAGAACGTGCCGGATGACCCGCGCGTGAGCTTCGTCGGCGGCTCGATCACCGATGAGGCGGTGATCGCCGGGCTGCCGCGCGACCTCGAGTACGTGTTCCATCTCGCGACCTACCACGGCAACCAGAGCTCGATGGCCGACCCGCTGGCCGACCATGAGCACAACACCTATTCGACGCTGCGCCTGCTGGAGGCGATCAAGGACTTCGACGCCCTCCAGCGCGTCGTGTACGCCTCGGCCGGTTGCACCGTCGCCGAGAAGACCTTCGACGGTGCGCAGGCGACGACGGAGGAGGCGCCGGTGTCGCTGTGGCTCGACAGTCCGTACCAGATCTCGAAGATCATCGGCGAGTACTACTCGAACTACTACTACAGCCGCCACGGCGTTCCCGTCGTCAAGGCGCGCTTTCAGAACGTGTACGGCCCCGGCGAGGTGCTCGGCGCGGGCCGCTGGCGCGGCACCGTCAACACCGTCTGGCGCAACGTCGTGCCGACTTTCATCTACAAGTCGCTCCACGCGGAGGCTCTCCCGATCGAGAACGGTGGCATCGCCACGCGCGACTTCATCTACGTGGGCGACATGGCGCAGGGGCTGATCGCCTGCGCGACGCGCGGCGAAGCCGGCGAGGTCTACAACCTCGCCAGCGGTGTCGAGACCTCGATCAGGGAACTGGCGGAGCTGATCAACGAATTGACTGCCAATCCGACTCCGATCGCGCTCGCGCCGGCCCGCGACTGGGACCATTCGGGCCAGCGCTACGGGAGCACGGCGAAGGCTCGCGAGCGCCTCGAGTTCGCTGCGCAGATCGACCTTCGTGACGGCCTGCGCCGCACAATCGACTGGACCCGCGAGAATCTCGACTGGATCGAGCGCTGCATCGCCCAACACAGTGAGCGCGTGCACGCGATGCAAGCCGCCTGAGGATGGAGGTTACGAGCTCACCCGCGGTGCGCGTCATCGAACCGGCCTCGCGGTTCTCGCGGCCGAGCGTCCGCGATCTGTGGGAGCACCGCGACCTGCTCTATCTGCTTGCGAGGCGCGAGGTCTCGGTTCGCTACAAGCAGTCGGCGATCGGCGTGTTCTGGGCGATCCTCCAGCCGCTCCTGCTCGCCGTCGTCTTCAGCGTCTTCTTCGGCCATCTCGCGAGGGTGCCCTCCGAGCGCGGCGTGCCCTACGCCGTGTTCGCGGTGTCGGGAATGGTTCTGTGGTTGTTCTTCGCCAACGCGATGTCCGCCGTGACCTCGAGCACGATCGCCAACCGCGAGCTGATCTCGAAGGTCTACTTCCCGCGCGTGATCATCCCGGTGGCCGCGGTGGCGCAGCCGCTCGTCGATTTCTCGATCGGGTTCATCGTCGTGCTGCTCGCGCTGGTCGTCTACGGGATCACGCCGCCGATTCAGGTTTTTCTGATCCCGCTCGTGGCGCTGCTCGCACTGATGACGGCGCTCGGCATCGGGTTGTGGCTCTCGGCGATCAACATTCGTTACCGCGACGTCTATCTCGCGCTCCCATTCGTGATCATGCTCGGACTTTTCGTCAGCCCGATCACCTACCCGTTCCATCTCGTGCCGGCTGGCCTGCGGCCGATCTACGCGATCAACCCTCTCGTCGGTGTCCTCGAGACCTATCGCTGGATGCTGTTCCCAACCGCCGCGTGGCCGGGAACGCTCGTGCTGATCCCGATCGGGATGAGCCTGCTGCTGCTCGTCTCGGGGGCGATTTACTTCCAGCGCACCGAACACACATTCGCTGACGTGATCTGAGCGGTCAGCATGGGTGAGCCAGCCATCAGCGTCGAGAAGCTCGGCAAGAGCTACCGGATCGGCGTGCAGCGGAACGACGTGCTCGCCGAGCGCCTGCAGCGCGTGTTGGCCAGCCCGTTTCGGACGCTGCGCCGCCGCGGCGGCAACGCGCGCGTCAGCCACATGACCGCGCCGCGCGACACGAAGGCGGAGCTGTGGGCGCTGCGCGACGTCTCGCTGGAGGTCCAGCCCGGCGAGGCGATCGGCCTGATCGGGCCCAACGGAGCCGGCAAGAGCACGTTGCTGAAGCTCCTGTCGCGAATCACCCTGCCGACCGAGGGGCGGATCGTGCTCCGCGGGCGCGTCGCCACGCTGCTCGAGGTGGGTACCGGCTTTCACCCGGAGCTCTCCGGTCGCGAGAACATCTTCGTCAACGGGGCGATCCTCGGCATGCGCCGCCGCGAGATCGAATCGAGGTTCGACGAGATCGTCGAGTTCTCGGGCATCGAGCGCTTCATCGACACGCCCGTCAAGCGCTACTCGAGCGGCATGTTCGTGCGCCTGGCGTTCGCGATCGCCGCACATCTCGACCCGGAGATCCTGCTTGTCGATGAGGTACTCGCCGTCGGCGACGCCGATTTCCAGCGCAAGTGTCTCGGCAAGATGGCGGAGGTCTCCGACCGCGGCCGCACGGTCGTCTTCGTCAGTCACAACCTCTCGGCGGTGCAGCGGCTCTGCTCGCGTGCGTACTGGATCGGCGGCGGGCGCGTTGCCGGTGAAGGCCCCACGGCGGAGGTTGTCGCCGCCTACATGCGCCACGCGGGCTCGCGGCAGGAGGGCGGTGAGGCGGTGATCGGCGCCGATGCGCACCGCGTCGGGACCGGTGGTGCCCGCCTACGAGCCGTGGCGCTGGTGAACGAGTCGGGCGTCCCGGTCAGCCAGCTCGCGATCGGCGAGCGTTTCGGCGTGCGAATGCGCTTCGAGGTCATCGAGGCGATCGACGACGGCGTGATCGAGCTCGGCATCTCCGGTGCCGACGGCACGCGCGTGCTGACCGCGCACAACATCGATCGCGACGGGACGCCGTACGTGCTCGAAGCCGGCACCTACGACATCCGGGCCTCGCTGGGGGTGGCGCTGCTGCCGGGCGAGATGCAGTTCGACATCGGGCTGCACCGCCTCAACGGTCTGACGTTCGACTTCATCGAGGGTGTGATGGGCTTCTCGGTGATAAACACGACGCTCGACGGGTCCTATCACTACCCCTGGGTCGTGGTCCGCGGTTCGGTTCGCCCGGAGGCGCTGTGGTCGATCACCGCGCAACCGCCGTATGCATTGACGTCCTCGGTCCTCTCGTGAGCGGCGCGGCGGTAGCACAGCGGCTGCTGCGCGGCGAGCACGTAGAGCTGACGGCCGTACGCGACGGCGATCGCGAGCGCCTTTTCGAATGGATCAACGACCGGGAGGAGATGCTGCACAACGCCGGTTACGCACCCGTCCACGAACGCGACCACGCGGCGTGGTTCGAGACGATCCGCAGCCGACCGAATGTCGTGATCTTTGCTATTCGTACCGTCGCGGGCGGAGAGCTTATCGGCACCTGCCAGCTGCTCAACATCAATCCGCGGCACGCGACGGCAGAGCTGCAGATCAGAATCGGTGCAACTGCCGTGCGGGGCAAGGGGTACGGAACCGAAGCCGTGCGCTTGCTGCTCTCACACGCCTTTCGCGATCTCGGGCTCCAGCGAGTGCAGCTTCATGTGTTCGCCAACAACAAGCCGGCGATCCGCGCGTACGAAAAGGCGGGGATGCAACACGAGGGGGTTCTGCGAAGCGCCGCCTTCATCGACGGTGTGCGTTGCGACGTCCTCGTGATGGGCATCCTCCGCGATGAAGCCAGTGCTGCGTAGCGCCGCCCGGGCAAAGCGAGCGATCGCGTCGGGCAACGGCGCGCCGCCGGGTCGAGTCCTCTACGTCGGGCAGGCGTACTACAACGCCTGGTATCTCTCGCGCGAGCTGCGCAAGCTCGGCTGGAAGGCCGACGTGCTCAACTGGGATCCCAACGAGGCGTCGCAGATCTACTACCACGGCGAGGACTTCCGGCTCAACTACGACGCGCCGCTGCCGGCCGTGCGCCACTTCGGCCACTATCTGCGTTGGATCGGCCAGTACGACATCTTCCATTTCAGCAACGCCCACGCGATCCGCTTCGGCGATCCGCTGCATAACACGGTCGCCAAGTACCTACGCCCAGGCGACGAGATCCGCCTGTTGAAGCGGCTCGGCAAGCGGATCGTCTACTCCAACAACGGCTGCCTCGACGGCGTGTCGCAGACCTCATTCGCCTCCTGGGGAGAGCGTCCGGTCTGTGAAGACTGCCCGTGGCGCAATATCCCAAGCATCTGCAGTGACGAGCGCAACCTGACATGGGGCGCCTTTCGGAACAGCGTCGCTGACTACCAGATCACGATCGGCGGCAACCGCATCGACTACAACCTCGATCCGCGCGTGCACGAGGTGCCGGAGTTCTACTGTCTCGACCAGGACTTTTGGCGTCCGGATCTTGAGGTGCCCGCCGCGTTTCGGCTGCCGATTCCCGAGCGTACGGTGAAGATCTATCACGCCGTCGGCAATGCCACCTCGCGAAGCGAGATCGGCACGATGCGCAACATCAAGTCAAGTCACATCTATTTGCCTCTGATCGATCAGCTCAAGCGCGAGGGCTTTGATATCGACCTGATGTTCTTCGAGAACGTGCCAAACCGAGACCTCCGCTTTTACCAGATCCAGGCGGATATTTTCGTCGACATGCTGACCTTTGGCTTCTTTGGCGCCACAGTGCGCGAGGCCATGATGCTCGGCAAGCCGGTCGTCTGCTATCTGAGGCCCGAATGGCTGGAGAGCATGCGAAGCGAGATCCCCGATTATGTCGATGAGCTGCCGATCGTCAGTGCGACCCCGGACACGGTTCGTGACGTCCTGGTCGACCTGATCGAGCACCCGGAGAAGCGGGCCGAGCTGGGCCGCCGCGGTCGTGAGTTTGCCGTCAAATGGCACTCCTCGCGCGCGGGCGCGCGGCGGTTCGACAAGATCTACTCGAGCCTGCTCGCGGACGACCCCGACGCGGCAAAGCGCAGTTGAGCGAGCTGGCCGAGCGCCCCGGAGCGGCCGGCGGGCGCGTCATCGCGATCCACCAGCCAAACTTTCTGCCCTGGCTCGGCTACTTCGACAAGCTCGCGCGCGCCGACACCTTCGTGCTGCTGGACAGTGTCCAGTTCCCGAAGCGGAACGGAACCTGGATGAACCGCGTCAAGCTGCTCGTCGGCGGCGAGCCCGGATGGGTAACCGTCCCGATCGTGCGCGCCTACCATGGCCTACGCCGAGTTGACGAGATGGCCATTGACGACTCGAGGTCGTGGCGCCGCAAGCTCCTGGCGACGATCGAGCAGAGTTATCGACGCGCACCACACTTCGACGAAGCGATGCCGCTCGTAAGTGAGATCGTGCTGCTCGAGGAGCCGAACCTCGCCGCCTACAACGAGGCTGGCGTGCGGCGACTCGCAGCGGCTGTCGGACTCGACACCGGCAAGCTTGTCAGGGCCTCGAGTCTTGGCGTCTCCGCCGTGGCGACGGATCTGCTCATCGAGATAACGCAGAAGCTGGGCGGCGGGACCTACCTGGCTGGGGGCGGCGCCGGCTCCTATCAGGAGGACGAAAAGTTCGCGCAGGCCGGCGTGATGCTCGAGTACCAAGCATTTGTGCATCCAACCTATCGTCAGCTGAGTCCGAGCCCGCAGCACGGCCTCTCGATCGTCGACGCGCTGATGAGCTGTGGCGCTGCCGGGACGGCGCAATTGCTGCACTCCGACTGAGATCCGGACCGCGACGCGCGGCGGACGGCGGGCCCGCGTTCGGTCGCGTCCGACTGCGCTGAAGGCATCGGCCCGTGTCCGTACAATCCCGGAAGGCAATGGATGTCCGCGGAAAGAAGTTCGTCGTCATCGGCGGCGCCGGTCTGATCGGCTCGCATACGGTCGAGGCCTTGGCTCGCGAGGACGTCGGCGAGATCGTCGTCTACGACAACTTCGTGCGTGGCAGCATGGAGAATCTCGAGCGGGCCCTCGCCGACGACCGCATCAAGGTTTTCGAAGCGGGTGGCGACATCTGCCAGACCGACGTGCTCAACGTGGCGCTCAATGGCGCCGACGGTGTATTTCATTTCGCGGCGCTGTGGCTGCTGCAGTGCCACGAATATCCGAGATCGGCTTTCGATGTCAACATCCGCGGCACGTTCAACGTGCTCGAGAGCTGCATCGCCAACGGCGTCGAGCGGCTTGTCTACTCATCGTCAGCATCTGTGTACGGCGATGCCGTCGAGGAGCCGATGACCGAGGACCACCCGTTCAACTTCGCCAACTTCTACGGCGCCACCAAGGTTGCGGGCGAGGCGATGGCGCGGTCGCTGCACGCGCGTTATGGGCTCGACTACGTCGGGCTGCGCTACATGAACGTCTACGGACCGCGCCAGGACTATTTCGGCGCCTACATCGCAGTGATCATGAAGATGCTCGACTCGATCGACCGCGGCGAGCCGCTTGTTCTGTTCGGGGATGGAAGCCAGGCCTACGACTTCGTGTATGTCGGCGACTGCGCCGAAGCGAACGTGTGCGCGATGAAGGCCGACACGACCGACCGCTTCTACAACGTCGGCACTGGAGTGCGCACATCGCTCCAGGAGCTCGCCGAGCTGGTGCTCGAAATCACCGGCACCGATGTCGGCATTCGCTATGAGCCGGCGGGCTTGACGTTCGTCAAGAACCGTATCGGCTCGCCTGCTCGCGCGACCGCCGAGATCGGCTTCACCGCCGTCGTGCCGTTGCGCGAGGGTCTGCGCGGGCTGATCGACTGGCGCAACGGCCACAAGAGCGAAGTCGACGCACGCCGCGCCGCCGTCGCCGATTAGGCCTCCGCTCGTTCGAGCGCTCGCGCCTACGCCGGCCGCTCGTCCATCAGAAACACGCGACACCACTGCTCGATCGAAAGCAACGACCAGACCAGAAGGCGGTGGTTGGCGCGGCCGGCGAGGTGCTCGTCGATCAAGCCGTGCACGGTGTCGCGGTCGAGATATTCGTAGATCGCGGCGTCACCGTCGAGCAGCGTCCGGCGAACATAGTCGATGCTCTCGCCGCGAAACCAACTTGCGTCCGGCGCCGAGAAGCCCTGCTTGGCCGCCTGTGCCACCGGTGCGGGCACGTAGCGCTCCATCGCCTTGCGCAGCAGGAGCTTGCCGTCCCTGGTGCGCTCGAAGAACTGCTTCGTCTTCGGGCCGGGCTCATTCTCGTTGAGTCGCACCACCTCCCCGAGGTTGCCGAGCTTCAGGCCGACCGGCACCTGCTGAGCGAAGTCCACCAGATCGTTGTCTAGAAATGGTAGTCGCGTCTCGAGGCTGTGCGCCATCGAGAGCTTGTCCTCCACCACGAGCAGCCCGTGCAGGAACGTTCGCGCCTCGAAGTACAGTGAGTGATTGATGTAGTCCTCGGGTCGTGTGAACTGATCGGGATGGTGGACGAAGACGTCGCGGAAGATGTCGCGCGTCCAGACGCCGGCGGTCTCAGAGCTGATCGGCGCGAACATGCGGCTGAGAGTCGTGTTCGGCATCAGCCGCTGCCAAAAACGGTAGTACTTGTCGACGTACTGTTCGAAATTGTCGTTGACGACGGCGCGGTAATAGCGCCACGGATAGCCACCGAAGAGCTCGTCGCCGCCGGCGCCCGAGAGCACGACGGTGACGAATTTCGATGCAAGCTGGGCGGCGTAGAAGTTTGGATAGCTCTGGCCGACGCGCGGCTCCTCCAGATGCCACACGAGCCGGCGCATCGCGCGCTCCATGTCGCCTGACTTCAGAACCATCTCGTAATGCTCGGTCTTGAACAGATACGAAAGGTGCTCGGCGCGCTCGCGCTCGTCGAACGCCAGCTCCAGCCCTGACGCCGAGTGCAGGTCGAATCCGATCGTGAAGGTGTGCAGCCATTCAATCTGGGCGGCGGCGAGCGCGGCAATCGAGCCCGAATCGGTCCCGCCGCTGAGGTAAGAGCCGATCGCCACGTCGGCGACGAGCTGCCGGTTGACCGCCTGACGGAACAGACGGTCGAGCTCCTCGAGGTACTCCGGCTCGCTGGCCGGGGCGGGCGGCTCGCGGAAATCGAAGTCCCAGAAGCGCTTGGGCTCGTGGACACGCTCGCCGATCGACATCAGGCTTCCAGGGGGAAGCAGCGAGACGCCGCGGAACAGCGTCTTGCTCGTGAAGAAGTTCTGGAAGGTGAAGTACTCGAGCAGGGCCTCCCGGTCGAGCTCGATGCGATAGGCGGGATGCGCGAGCAAGGCCTTGATCTCGGAGCCGAAGAGAAACGCGTCGCCCAGCTGGATGTAGTACATGGGCTTGATGCCGTACCGGTCTCTGGCGAGCAGCAGCGTCCGTTCGTCGCGGTCCCAGAGCGCCAAGGCGAACATGCCGTTGAAACGCCGCAGCGCATCTTCACCCCAATATGCGAGGGCATAGAGGACGACCTCGGTGTCGCTGCGCGAGTGAAACCGGGCGCCGAGTGTCTCCAGCTCCAGGCGCAGTTCCTGGAAGTTGTAGACCTCACCGTTGTAGCTGAGCACGTAGCGTCCGTCAGGCGTCCCCATCGGCTGATGCCCGGCCGGTGACCTGTCGATCACCGCGAGGCGCCGGTGGCCGAGACCGATCGGACCGTCGCAGAACCAGCCTTCGGCATCAGGTCCGCGGTGAACGAGCGACTCGGTCATCGCGCGCAGGGTGACGGCAGCGACTGGATCGCCGTTCAGGTTGAATATGCCGGTGACGCCGCACATTGCTCGTGAAAACCGCCTTCGTTCGGGCGTCGCTGGAGGAATCGGTACCCTTGCCGGTGTGGACGCGCTCCCGGACGCCCTCATCACCGGCACTTGGACCGAGCACGCGGCGCATGGGTCCGAGCGCCCGAGAGGCAGACGCAGCTTAGCGATGCCCGCGGGCTGTGAGTCGCCCGGCGGCGCCTCCGAGTTCCACGACAACCGCCTCGTGAGACTGCGGCCGGGCCGTCCGGCGTGACGATCCTTGTCACTGGGGCCACCGGCCTGATCGGCCGCGGGTTCATGCGGCTCGCCGGTCCGGGATCGGAGACGCTGGCGCTGGTGCGCGACGCGAGCGCCGTCGACTCGACGGCTTCCGGCGGGTCGACGGAATGGCTGCAACTCGACCTGCGCGATCCCGACTTTGCCCGCCGGTTGCCGGCGCATGTCGATGCGATCGTGCATCTCGCTCAGTCGCGCGAGTATCGCCGGTTCCCAGGTGGCGCCGTCGATGTCGTGGACGTCAATCTGGGCGCCACAGCCAGGCTGCTCGAGTATGCGTGCCGCGCCGGTGCGGAGCGCTTCGTGTTCGCCTCGACGGCAACGATCTATGAGCCGAGCCGTGCACCGCTGACCGAGCACGCGCCGATTCGCTGCAGATCGTTCTATGCGGCGTCCAAGCGCTCGGCAGAGCTTTTGATCGAGCAGTACGGCGAGTTGCTGGGCTGCTGGCTGTTGCGGATCTTCACCGTGTACGGCGAGGGGCAGCGCGACCAGCTCATCGCGGACCTCGTGCAGCGCGTCGCCTCCGGTGAGCCCGTCCACGTGCAGGGCCGCTCCGGCTTGCCGCTGAGCCCGATTCACGCCGCCGACGTCGCACGCGTGCTCTGGCACGTCGCTGCCGGCGAGGTTCCCCGGCCGCAGTCGCGCTGCGCGGTGGTCAACGTGGGCGGATCCGAGGCGCTCGGGATCCGCGAGCTGGCAGAGAAGATCGGCCAGGCGATCGGCACGGCGCCCCAATTCGTTTTTTCCGAGGGAGATGACCCAGCCGGTTGGATCGCCGACCGCACCGAATTCGAGCGGATGTTCCGGCTGGCTGAGCCCCGATTGTTCGCGGACGGGATCGGCGAGATGCTCGCGGTGAGCGGTGCCGTCGCAACCGCCGGCGCAGATGAGATGGTGGGCCGATGACGCGCTGTGAGTTCACGCTCGAGGAGTACCGAAACTACCTGGCGCTCGCAATCGACTGTGGTTATCGCTTCGTCGACTTCGAGAGCCTCGATCACGCCGGAGATCGCAGCGGGCTGGAGATCCTGCTGCGCCACGACATCGACTATGCGCCCGTCTTGATGGCGCCGATGGCAGCGATCGAGGCGCGCCTCGGCGTCCATGCGACCTATTGCCTGCACGTCGACTCACCGTGGTACAGCATCGATACCCCAGAGAACCGGGCGGCGATCGAGAAGACTCTCGGCGCCGGTCACTCGCTCGGCCTGCACTTCGACGCCACCACGATCGCGTCCGACGAACAGGTTTGCGAGCGGGCGCTGGAGCAGGCCAAGCGCCTGGGCGAGGCGTTTGCTCGGGAGGTTCGCGTGGTTTCCTTCCACATGCCGGGACGTCGGCCGGTCGATCACCTGGTCCTGCCGGCGGGGCTGATCAACACCTACGCCTCGCGCTTCTTCGTCGAGATCGGCTATGTCTCGGACTCCAATCAGAACTGGCGCGGCGTTGACCTCGAGACCGTGCTCAGGAGTCGGGAGCAGTCTCGCCTGCAGCTGCTGATCCACCCGTTCTGGTGGCGTGCGGAGCCGGGGACAATGCGCAGCAAGCTTTTCGACTTCGCTGCGCAGATCGGCGTCGACGTGAACGAGATGATCACCCACGAGCAGTGGGCGCTGATGGACGAGCAGGAGGCGGCCGCGTGAGGGCGGTCGCGGCGGG
>JBEKNK010000073.1:0-13570 GCA_049522915.1 Solirubrobacteraceae bacterium
GATCTGTTCCTTCTGGTATGTCGAGGCGCTCGCCCGCGCCGGGCGGCTTGACGAGGCGCGGCTGGTGCTGGAGAAGATGTTCACCTACTCAAACCACCTCGGTCTCTACTCCGAGGAGATCGGCGCGACCGGCGAGCAGCTCGGCAACTTTCCCCAGGCTTTCACGCACCTCGCGCTGATCAGCGCGGCGGCGAATCTCGATCGCGCGCTGGGATAGGGTGACGCGATCGTGAGCGGCGACTTCTCCGCGAGCTATTTCGACTACGACTCCGTCGGGCTGCGAGAGCATGCGGACAAGCAGGTGCTGCTGGCGGGACGCCCGCAGTCCGATTGGGTGAAGGTCCTGGCCCATACCGAAACCCGCCGCTTCTCACGCGGCGAGACGATCATCTCCGCCGGCGAGACGGACCGCTCGCTGTACCTGCTGACCGAGGGCACACTCGGGGTGCGGCTCGGCAAGGACACGGAGAAGACGTTCTCGGCGATCGACGCGCCGTCGGTCGTCGGCGAGGTGGCGTTCCTCGACGGCGGGCCGCGCTCGGCGACGCTGTTCGCGATCACCGACGGCGAGCTGCTGCGGCTGCGGATGGAGAGCTACGAGACGCTGGCCGCCCGTGACCCGGAGCTCGGGCGCGCGATCGTGTTCGACCTGGCGCGCATCGTCACGGCACGCCTGCGGCGCGCGAGCGACGTGATCGCGCGCAGCGGGGCCTGAGGATGAGCAGCGCCGCGCCGTTGGGCCCCTTCCCCAACTACATGCAGATGCGCCGGCGCGTGCCGCTTTGGACGTGGCACGCCGGTCGCGTGCTGAGCGTCGCGAGTGCGATCGGACTGTGCATCCTGCTGCTCGTGCAGCCGGCCACGGGGCTGAAGCTGTGGTGGCGTCTCGCGATACCGCTGCTGCCGCTGCTTTGGCTGAGCGCGCCGGGGCTCTGGCGCAACCTCTGCCCGCTCGCCGCGTCCAACCAGACGCCGCGCCTGCTCGGTTTCACCCGCGGGTTGACGATCCCGTCGTGGTACCGCGAGTACGCCCCCGTGGTGGGGATGGCGCTGTTCATCTTCCTCGTCGCTTCGCGCAAGCCGCTGCTGAACACCAGCGGTCCCTGGACCGCCGTGCTGATCGGCGCCTCGCTGCTCGGCGGCCTGCTCGGCGGCATCGTCTTCAAGGGCAAGAGCGGTTGGTGCAGCTCGCTGTGCCCGCTGCTGCCGGTGCAGCGAATCTACGGGCAGACCCCGTTCGCGATGGTCCCCAACTCGCACTGCCAGCCGTGCGTTGGTTGCACGAAGAACTGCTACGACTTCAACCCGCGCGTCGCCTACCTCGCCGATCTCTACGAGGACGACCGTCACTACACCGGCTATCGCAAGTTCTTCGTCGGCGCCTTCCCCGGCCTGATCCTCGCCTACTTCACGCTGTCCGACCATCCGTCGCTCGGCGCCGACTACGGGCGCTTCGCGCTGTATATCGCCGCGAGCGCCGGCAGCTTCTTCCTCGCCGATGCCCTGCTGAAGGTGACGGTGAACAAGATCACCGCCGTCTACGGGGCTGTGGCGATCAGCCTCTTCTACTACTTCGCCTCGAACGTGCTGTCGGGCACGCTAACCGGCAACCCCAACACGGCGTGGTTTGACTGGACGCTGCGCGGGGTTGTGTGGGCGATGGCGGCGGTGTGGCTCGTGCGCACCTGGCGCAAGGAGGCCGCTTTTGTGGCGAACGCGGTTGCGCCGCCGCCGGTCAGTCTGGGCGGAGACGCGCTCGAGGCCGCCCGCGCCCAGCTCGCGGGCAACCCTGAGATCACCTTCGAGCCGAGCGGCCTGCGTCTCGTCGCCAAGCCCGGAGCGACGTTGCTGGACATCGCCGAGAGCGGCGAGCAGGACCTCGAGGCCGGCTGCCGGATGGGCGTCTGCGGGGCCGACCCCGTGTGCGTGGTCGCCGGGATGGAGAACCTCTCGCCGATCTCCGGCGACGAACGCGGGACGCTTGATCGCCTCGGCTTCGCCGAGAACACGCGGATGGCGTGCTGTGCCCGGATCAACGGGCCGGTCACGATCTCGCTCACGCCGGAGCGCCCTGGCGCGGCGGCGCCCAAGCGGGTCGAGGGCTTCGAGTTCGACCCGGAGGTCACCCGCGTGGTGGTCGTCGGCAACGGCATCGCCGGCGTCACGGCCGCCGACCATGTGCGCCGCCGCCACCCCGATTGCCAGATCGACATCGTCGCCAACGAGCCCTACCCGCTCTACAACCGCATGGGCATCGGCCGGCTGGTCTACGGCAGCTCGGCGATGGTCGGCCTGCAGCTGCTGCCGGACACCTGGTATGAGGAGAACCGGGTCACCTGCTGGCTGAACACCTTCGCCACGGGGCTTGACCGCGAGAAGCGCGAGGTGACACTCGGCACCGGCGGGACGCTCGCCTATGACCGCCTGATCCTGGCGACCGGCAGCGACTCGTTCGTCCCGCCGATCAAGGGCTATGGCCTGGGCGGCACCTTCGTGCTGCGGCGCGCCGCCGACGCGTTTGGCATCCGCAGCTACGTCCAGGAGCACGGCGCCGAGCACGCGGTGATCGCGGGCGGCGGGCTGCTCGGGCTCGAGGCGGCCTACGCCCTGCACAAGATCGGCCTGCACGTGACGGTGCTCGAGCGCGGCGAGACGCTGCTCTCACGCCAGCTCGACGAACGCGCCGCGGAGCTGTTGCGCGACTATCTCGAGGGCCTCGGACTGCACATCATGCTGGCCAGCGAAGTCGCCTCGCTGCAACCGCGGAAGGACGGCGGCACCCCGGCGCGCCTGGGCGAGGTTCGCCTGCGCGACCGTCGCGCCATCCCGGGCGACGTGTTCCTCGTGGCGGCCGGGATCGCGCCGATGGTCGAGCTCGCGCGCCAGTCGGGCCTGGAGATCGGCCGGGGCGTGATCGTCAACGACGCGCTCGCCACGAGCGACCCGCGCGTCTACGCCGTCGGTGACGTCGCCGAGCATCGCGGGCGCACCTACGGCCTGTGGCCGGCCGCCGTCGAGCAGGGCGAGGTCGCCGCCGAGAACGCGCTGGGCGGCGAGCGCACCTACGAGGGGACGGTGCCGGTGACGATGCTGAAGGTCGTCGGCGTCGACCTGCTCTCGATCGGGCGCTTCGAGCCCCAGGATGGCGACACCGTGATCGTGCACGAGGACTCCGACCTGCACAGCTACCGCAAGCTGGTGATCACCGACGGGCGGATCGTCGGCGCGATCCTGATCGCCCGCCAGCAGGATGCCCCGCATGTGACCGCGGCGATCAAGGACGGCCGCGACGTCTCCGCGCTGCTGCCGGCGCTTGAGAGCGGCGATTGGGAAGGGCTTGCGGCGGAGCAGCTCGTCCCGGCGTAGCGCGGCGGAGCCTCGCCCGGCTGATCCGCCAGCCAGGCGCTCACGTAGTCACTCTCAGGGCCGCGCCCACGCGGGCGGGCAAGACAACAAGCTCGGAGGGCTCAGCCATGGGACTCGAAAACCCGCTTCACATCCTGATCCTGCTGGTCGTGGTGCTGCTCGTGTTCGGCGCCAAGCGCCTGCCTGAAATGGGCCATTCGCTCGGCAGCGGCCTGCGCGGCTTCAAGGACGCGTTGAGCGGCGATTCATCGCAGGCCTCGCTGTCGGCGGCGAGTGCGGATGAGCGTCCGGCCGGCGCGATGCCGGCGGGCGGCAGCGTCGTGGCGCCGGCTCCTGCGCCCACACTTTCGTCCGGCGCGCCGACGGCGCGCTCCTAAAAATCCGCCTCACGGTCGGCCGGCGCTCACGCTGCCCTCCGCTGGCGGCTCTCGCAGCCTGACCCCTCGGGGGTCTTGCGGGGAGCAGCGCCGCGGCGCGCGGCCTGGCTGGGCTGTGCGGCGCGCTCATCGGCCAGGTCGACCAGCTCGAGGTGCGTGCGGGCTCGCGCGAAGTCGATCTGGGTCGCCGAACCCGAGAGCAGGCGTTCGATCTGGCGCGCGGCCGCGTAGATCCAGAGCCGCTCGCTGTCTCTCGTCCCCTGCGCCTGGCTGCTTATGCAGTGGGCGAGGTCGCTTGCGAGTTCGAGCTCCGGCTCAGACGGTGTGTCGAATTCTGACGCGTGACTCATGGTGAACTCCCTTCAGCGTTCACTCACACAGTAGGACTCCCACATGTAGTTGCAGTTGTGTGCCCGTTTCGCCAGAGTTGTGCTTTGCGCCGCCGCCGGGCGGAGCTAGGATGTCCGGCAATGGCCGTCGTGTGTGTACGGGGACCGCTGCGCAAACTCGCGGGCGGCCGCGGGGAGCATGAGCTCGAGGGCGCGACGGTGCTCGAGCTGCTGGCGGCGCTCGAGCGCCACCACCCGGAGATCAGGGGGTGGATCCTTGACGAGCGCAGAGTGATTCGCCGGCATATCAATGTGTTCGTGAACGGCGAGCCGGGGGACGGGGCGACGGCGGCGCGGTCGGGCGACCGTGTCGAGGTGCTACCGGCGATAACGGGGGGTTGAGACGGTGACCGAGCTGGTTGTCGGAACGAAGAAGGGGTTGTTTCTGCTCGAGGGCGAGGCCGCCGGCGGGTTTGAGATTGCGGCGCGCGCCTTCGCCGGACAGCCGGTCGACTTCGCGACCCGCGATCCCCGCAGCGGCCGGCTGCTCGCGACCGTGACCTCGCCGTTCTACGGGCCGAAGATCTTCTACACCGACGGCGATCCGCAGGCGGCGTGGGAGCAGGCCGATGGCGTCGCCCTGCCCGAGGGCGGCGAGCAGGCGCTCGAGCGGATCTGGGTGATCGCCTGTGGCGAGGCCGAGGGGACGCTCTACGCCGGGGGTGACCCCGGAGTCCTTTTTGAGAGCCACGACGGCGGCGCGAGCTGGGAGATCAACGCCGGACTCTGGGAGCAGCCGTCGCGCCCGCACTGGCAGCCCGGCGGCGGGGGGCTCTGCCTGCACTCGATCTGCACCTGGCCGGGCGATCCCGACCGGCTGGCCGTTGCGGTGTCGGCTGCCGGGATGTGGCTGACCGAGGACGGCGGCCGAAGCTGGCGGCGGGGCAACGGCGGGCTCAACCCGGGGTACCTGCCGGCGGACGCGCTGGCGGACGAGAACGCGGCGCGCTGCGTGCACCACGTCGAGCGCGCGCCGGGCAGCCCCGAGCGGATGTTCATGCAGTTCCACGGCGGCGTCTATCGCTCCGACGATGCGGGCGAAAGCTGGAGCGATATCGGCGCCGGCGGGCTTCCCTCCGACTTCGGCTTCCCACTCACAGTCGACCCCGCCGATCCCGACAGCGCCTTCGTCATCCCGCTCGTCGCCGACACCGACCGGGTCACGCCAGAGGGTCGCGTCCGCGTCTACGAGACTCGCGACGGCGGCTCCAGCTGGGCGCAGCGGGGCGACGGTTTGCCCGCCCAGCACGCGTACCTCACGGTGCTGCGCCAGGCATTCAGCCGCGCCGGGAGCGGCGAGCAGCTCGAGCTGTACTTCGGCGCCACCTCCGGCGAGGTGTTCGGCTCCGGCGACGCGGGCGCCACCTGGTCGACGGTCGCGACGCGGTTGCCGCCGGTGTTCTCCGTCGCCGCGGTCTAGTTTCAGCCGCCGGCGGCCGGGTCGCGGAAGTAGTGGCCCTGATCCAGATCGTCAATCAGCCCGGGCCGGGTCGGCTGCCACGCCAGCAACTCGCGGGTGAGCGCGCTCGACGCCGGGGAGTCGAAACCGATGAAGCCGGCGAGCCAGCTGAAGTGCTCGGCCGCATCCTGCGGCGCGATCGAGGCCGCCGGCACGTTCAGGTGGCGACCGATCACCTCGGCGACGTCGCGGATCGGGACGCCCTCGTCGGCGACCGCGTGCAGGGTCGATCCCGCCGGCGCGTGCTCGAGCGCCAGCTGGAAGAGGTGCGCCGAGTCGAGCCGGTGGACGGCGGGCCAGCGGTTGGCCCCGTCGCCGATGTAGCCGGAGACGCCCTTCTCGCGCGCGATGGCGACCAGGGTCGCCATGAAGCCGCCGTCTCCGTCGCCGTGATTGGTGGGGGGCAGTCGCACCACTGAGCTGCGGACGCCACGGGCGGCGAGCGAGAGGACGTACTCGGCGGTGGCGTGCCGAACGCGCGGGCCCTCGCCCCAGGCGGCCGCGGCCGAGTCGGGACCGTGTCCGTCCTGCTCCGTCGCAAGGCGTCCCGCGGCGACCCCGAGCGTGCCGGAGGCGATGAGGAGAGGTCGATCGGAGCCGGCGAGCGCCTCGCCGAGCGTCTCGACAGCGCGGCGATCCGCCTGCGCGGCGCCCTCGAACTGGCCCGAGAAGGCGAGGTCGTGTTTGAAGGCGAGGTGGATCACGCCGTCGCAGTCGGCGGCCGCGCCCGCCAGGACGTCGAGGTCGTCGAGGGTGCCACGACGGGCCTCTGCGCCCGCGCCGGCGAGGGCAGCGGCCGAGTCGTCCGAGCGAGCCAGTCCGATGACCTGGTGACCCGCGCCGATGAGCTCGGCAACGACGGCGGAGCCGATCCAGCCGGACGCGCCGGTGACGAAAACACGCATGAGAGAGACCTCCAGTTGGTCGACCGCCCCGCGCGCAGGTTTTGCGCGAGGCCCGTTGGTCGATGTCAGTTGCTGTCATCAGCCTAGCAGAGATGACAGTCGCTGTCATCAAGTACGATCGGGACATGCGATGGGAGCCAGACGCCCGCGGCCGACTCGAGCAGGCCGCGCTGGAGCTCTATGGCGAGCGCGGCTTCGACCAGACGACGGTGGCGGAGATCGCGAAGCGGGCGGGGCTCACCGAGCGAACGTTCTTCCGGCACTTCGCCGACAAGCGCGAGGTGCTGTTCTGGGGGGCGGCTTCGCTGCAGGAGCTGATGGTGGACACGCTCGCAGCTGCGCCCGATCGCGCAGCGCCGATCGAAGCCGTCGCCGCGGCGCTCGAGTCCGCCGGCACGATCTTTGAGCAGCGTCGCGACGGCGCGAGCCGCCGCCAGGCCATCATCGCGGCCACCCCGGAGCTCCAGGAACGCGAGCTGATCAAGCTCGCGTCGCTGGCCGGTGCGCTGGCCGATGCGTTGCGCCGGCGCGGCGTCAAAGAGCCGGCGGCCACACTGACTGCCGAGGCGGGGATCGCCGTCTTCCGAGTCGCGTTCGAACGCTGGATCGACGAGCGCAACCGGCGAGGCTTCTCGCAGCTCGTCCGCCAGTCGCTCGACGAGCTGAGGGCAGTGACCGCGGGCTCCTCCTCGTCGGGCGCTGCGCCCGCGACGGGGCCGGGTGAATGACGCGGTCGCGGCGAGTCGCCTACGGCGGACAGGCCACGGTCGTGGCGCTCATATCCCGCAGAAGCCGTGAAGGCAGCCCTGCCAGGCGGGCGCTCTCGACGCTCTCGCGCCAAAATGAGCAACACAGGAGCGCGGAGCGAGCAGGATTGCCAATGCCCTGGCTCGGGGCTAAACTCCGCCCCGCGGCGAGTGGCCGCCGAACGCTAGCTACGGGAGTGTGAGATGACCGAACGAGATGAGCAGCACGTAGGGAATCCCACTGACGCGGACGAAATCCCGCTCGGGGATATGGAGGTGGGCGACGAGCAGGCGACCAACGTCGTGGGCGGCGGGGCAGCCGTGGCCACAACTGCGCCAGCTGAGTCGATCAGCATGGACTTCAGCAAGGTCCAGCAGACGTATACGCCGCAGCGGTAGCGCGGCACCGCCGCCAATCGACCACGGAGAGACAGTGCTTGAGCGGCTGACCGCCGAGGCCGGTCCGCTGGTGTGCCGGGTCGACGCCCAGCCAGGGGAGGTACCAGTGTAAGTACCTCGGATGGGCGGCGTCCATCTGCTCGAGCGCAGAGAACATGTCGCCATGGCGCTCAGCTGCGACGCTCCGGCTGAGAACGTCGACGATGGCATCCGCGTCCGGCGCCGATCCGGGGCGGATCCATAGGGCTACGGCGTCGAAGTCGCCCAGCTTTCACCGCTGCGTTTCGGGTGCTGCGCCCGAAGCCGCTCGCGGGGTGATCGGCCGCACGTAACCGGCCCTCGTTGGAGCCAGTCGCAATAACGCGACGCATTCTCATGTATCCTCCGGTGGGTCGAGGCGCTTCGCCGCGTGAGCCCTGAGCAGATGAGGTGCTTGATGAGAGCTGTTGTTCGTCGTGTCGTGGTGCTGCTGGGGGCAGCCGCTGCCGCCGTTGTCGCCGTTGTCGCCGTTGTCGTCATTCTCGGCTTCGAGGGCTCGGCGGCGATGGCCGCGGCCGGGTCTGGCGGCGTGATCGTCGCGGTGGGGGCTGAGAACGAGTACGCGAACGTGATTGGCCAGATCGGCGGAAAGTACGTGAAGGTGTCGGCGATCGAGAGCAACCCGAATACCGATCCGCATACCTTCGAGGCCAGTCCGAGCGTTGCGGAGGAGGTCAGCGCGGCGCAGGTCGTGGTGCAGAACGGCATTGGCTACGACGCCTACATGAACAACATCGAGGCGGCGTCGCCGAGCTCGTCGCGGAAGGTGATCGACGTGCAGACGCTGCTCGGCTTGCCTGATTCGACGCCTAACCCGCACCTTTGGTACCGCGAAGACACGATGCCGGCGGTCGCGAAGGCGCTCGTCAACGACCTCTCGGCGATCCAGCCGTCGCACCGCGCCTACTTCCAAGCCAACGCCAACAGGTTCGATAACTCGCTGAAGCCGTGGTACGCCGCGGTGGCCGCGTTCGCCAAGCGCTACCCGAAGACGCCGGTCGCGACGACCGAGCCGGTCGGCGACTACATGCTGGAGGCGGCCGGGACGGTCAACGAAACGCCGTTCCCGTTGCAGGCCGACATCATGAACGGCGTCGACCCCGCGCCGCAGGCGGTGACCTTCCAGGACTCGCTGTTCTCCAAGCACTTGGTCAAGGTGTTCGTCTACAACCAGCAGGTCACCGACTCGCTGACCGTCTCGTTCCTCGCGGACGCTAAGAAGTACGGCATCCCCGTCGTCGGCGTCTACGAGACGATGCCCACCCCGGGATTCAGCTATCAGTCGTGGATGCTTGCCGAGGTCAACGCCCTGCAGAAGGCCGTGGCCGACAAGACCTCCACGCAGAAGCTGTGAACGACAATCCATCAGTCGATGGCAACGCCCCCAACGGCGGCGCGCCGATCCTCGCGGTCGAGACGATCGGCGTCCGCCTTGCCGGTCGGGAGGTCTTGCGCAATGTCAGCTTCGCCATTGGTCCGGGGGAGTTCACCGGGCTGATCGGCTCAAACGGCGCCGGCAAGACGACGCTGTTCCGCGTGATCCTCGGCTTGCAGGCGGCTGGCAGCGGCAGCGTGCTTGTCGCCGGCCGTCCGCGTGCGCGGCGCAACCCGCTGATCGGGTACGTCCCGCAGAAGTTCCTGCTCGACCCCGACGTGCCATTGCGAACGCGTGACCTTGTCGGCCTCGGCCTCGACGCCCACCGCTTCGGCGTCGCAATGCCGTCGCGTGCGCGTCGCACAAGGGTCGAGGAGATGCTCGAGGCGGTCGACGCGCGCGCGTTCGCCGATCAGCGGGTCGGCAGCCTGTCCGGTGGTGAGCAGCAGCGGGTCCTGATCGCGCACGCGCTGATCGCCCGGCCGCGGCTGCTGTTGCTGGACGAGCCGCTGGCGAACCTCGACCTGCGCAGCGGCCACGAGGTCGTAGCGCTGCTCGCGCGGATCGCCGCCGAGCAGCAGATCGCGATCCTGATCTCCGCGCACGACATGAACCCGCTGCTCGGGGTCATGGACCGCGTCGTCTACCTCGCTGCCGGGCGGGCCGTCAGTGGCACGGTCGATGAGGTCGTGCGCACGCCGGTGCTCAGCGAACTCTACGGCCACCACGTCGACGTCCTTCGAGTGCACGGCCGCGTGCTGGTCGTGGCCGGCGAAGCAGGGGAGCTGGCCGGCGCGAGCGACCAGGCCCACATTCACCCGCAGGTCGAGGTCATCGCGTGAGCCCACTCCTCGCGGCGATCTTCGCCCCCGGACTGTTCAGCAGCTCGCTGGTGCAGATCGCCGCGCTGGTCTGTGCGGTCGTTGCGGTCGTGGCGGGTGCGGTCGGTGTGTTCACGGTCATCCGCGGCCAGTCCTTTGCCGGTGAGGCGCTGGGCGATATCGGCACGACCGGCGGGTCGGTCGCGTACTTGATCGCGGCCGGTCCGTTGTGGGGATTTACCGCGATCGCCGTGGCGGGTGCGGCCGCGATGGAGCTGATCGGCATTCAACGCCCGCGCGGGCGTGACGTCGCGACGGGCATCGTCCTCGGCGCTGCACTCGGGGTCGCGGCTCTGCTGCTCTACCTCGACACCGTCCAGGACAGCACCACGGGAGCGACGTTCACGATCGTGTTCGGCTCGCCGTTCACGATCACCAGCTCAGCGATCCCGCTCGTGATCGTCCTCAGCGTGATTTCACTCGGTCTCATCTTGTTGCTGTTTCGGCCCTTGCTGCTCAGCTCGATCAGCCCCGAGCTCGCCGCCGCACGCGGCATCCCCGTCCGACTCCTGGGCGCGGGATACCTGCTCGCGCTCGCGCTCGCCGTCGCGCTCGCCGCGTTCACGATCGGCACGCTCCTCAGCACCGCCCTCCTGGTCGGACCCGCCGCGACGGCACTGCGACTGACCCGCAGCCCAACAAAGGCCGTGCTGACCGCGGCGCTGGTTGGGATCGCCACGACCTGGCTTGGAATCGTGATGGCCTACGACAGCTACGATTGGTACAACGAGTCGGGCAAGAGCTGGCCCGTCAGCTTCTTCGTCGTCACCCTGATCTTCCTCGCCTACCTGCTCGCAGGCCTGCCCAACTGGCGACGCCGGCGCGCGAGTGTCACCTCGACCGATGCGCTGACGCGCGCCTGAGCATGTTCTCGGGCTTCATGGTCAACGCCTGGACGGTCGGCTCGATCGTTGCCGTCGTCGCCGGCCTCGTCGGGTTCTTCGTCGTGCTGCGCGGCTCGGCGTTCGTCGCCCACGCGATCCCCAACGGCTCGCTTGCCGGCGCGGCCGGTGCGAGCCTGATCGGCGTCAACACGATCCTCGGGTTCGGCGTGTTCGCGCTGGTCGGGGCGCTCGGGATCGGCACGCTCAGCCGTCGCGGACGCCACGACGTCGCCACCGCACTCGCGCTCGTCACGATGCTCGGCCTCGGCGCGCTCTTCGTCGGCCTCAGCGTCGAATACGCGCCCGAGATCTACTCGCTGTTGTTCGGCGAAATCCTCGGCATCAGCAACACCCAGCTGACCCCCACAATTGTGCTCTCGATCGTCTGCGTGATCGCGGTCATCCTGCTCTACCGGCCACTGATGCTCGCCTCGCTGCTCCCCGACGTCGCCGAAGCCCACGGCATCTCCACCCACCGCATCCAGCTCGCGTTCCTCATCGTCGTCGCGCTCGCCACGACGATGACCGTCCCGGTCGTCGGCACCCTCCTGGTCTTCGCCCTGATGATCGGTCCGCCCGCCGCTGCCCGCTCCTTCAGCGACAAGCCGATCGCGGCGATGGGCCTGTCGGTCGCCATCGCCCTGTGTGTCGTGTGGGCCGCGATTGCCCTCTCCTACCAAACCAACTACCCCGTCGGCTTCTACGTCGGCACCCTCAGCGCCGCCAGCTACACGGCCGGACGCGCGTGGGCTGCGTGGAAGCGCCACCGACCCGCTCTACAGACGCCCAGCGCGCAGCCTGCGAAGTCAGCCGCGGGCGCCGGACTAGACTGGAGCCAAGGATGATGACCAACGGTCACGGCGACTGGTATGACCGCGCCAGCCAAGCACTCAGCGACGCCGGCTACCGGCGCGGCGCCGCCCGCCGAGCGGTACTTGAACTGCTCGACACCCAGCCCTGCGCCGCCACCGCGATCGAGATCGAGGACGTTCTCCGGCACCACTCGCAGGCCACCCGCACGGTCTCGCGCGCCAGCGTCTACCGCATCCTCGCGGAACTCGAAACGCTCGGCCTCGTCACCAGGCTCGAAGTCGGACAGGGAATCGACCGCTTCGAAGCGGTACGCGAGGGCTCCGGCCACCACCACCACCTGATCTGCGACCACTGCGGCACACTCACCCCATTCGCCGACGAGGACCTCGAACGCGCCATCCGCCACGTCTCACGACGCGTCGCACTCAACGTCTCAGAGCACGAGGTAGTCCTCCACGGCGCCTGCCCCGACTGCACACCATAACCAACACCCGCGCCGCTGAGCTCACGCAACGCCCGTTCTCATGTTCAACGCGAACTATCCGCCCGGACTGACCAACGCTATCCTCCGTCAAGCGCGCCTCAAGTGACGACGCGTCTGCGACGATCACCAGAAGCGATGGAATACACCGCCCGCATCCACCACGAAGACGGCACCTACTGGGCCGAGGTGCCCGAGCTACCCGGCGTCTTCGCATCCGGCGACAGCGTCGATGAACTGCTCGAAGGCCTCAAGGAAGCTGTCGCGCTGTACCTCGGCGACGGTGAGAACGGCACCACCGAGCTCTCCGAGCTCAAGCTCGCAGTCACCGCGTAGCGGGGTCGCGTCGCCTCACACTCGGCGCGCCCGGAGCTGTGTCCCCTGCGGTCCGGGCGCTGGCCGGCTGTCGCGTTCACGCGAGCAGACGCATCAGTCGAACGGGCTGTCGCTCTGCTTGTTGAAAGCGACAGCTCGGCGTTTTGGCGGGTTCAAGCGTGCGACCGGGGGGAGCGTGGGCTCGCCTGTCAGCTGTTGGCTGGTGTGATTGTGAACGTCCAGGTGTCGATGTTGGTCGTCATCTTGGACGAGTTGCCGGTGCGGGTGGTTTTGGTCTTGGGCAGCGTTGTCGGTTTGGATGCGGGTAGCTTGAGGTCTTGGCCGCCGACGAGTTGGAGCGACTGTGTCATGTAGTGGCTGGTGGTGGCGTAGCCGCTGTAGTCGGCGCCGCAGTCGTAGTCCTGGTTGGTTTCGGTCGCGTCGGGGATCGCGAGCGACAGCGTCAGCTCGCCGGCGCTCTCGCTGCCGGCGACGACCACCTTGAAGGTGTTGGTCGAGATTGGTGGCATGCAGTCAAACGAGCCGTTGCTACCGTTGACGCCGGAGAGGTGCCAGCTCGCCTCGGTGTAGTGGCCCGTGCCGCTGCCGGTGATCGTGCCGGCGCTACTGGCCGAAAACGAGAAGCTCAACTTGACCTTGTAGACCGCGATGCTGGTCGAGGTGATGCCACCGGAGTTGATCTGCTCGTCGCTGTGCAAGGCGCCATCCGCGGTCCCGCTCCACGACGAGCTGGTGCCCGTGGGTAGAGAGGCCGCGGGCTTGAGCCGCTCCTTCACAGCCTTGGCGAGCGCGTGCGCCGTGACCGCGCCGGGCGCGAGATCCTCCGCCGTCACCGACCCCGGCAACAGATAGACCTTCCCGCCACGCACCGCGCAACACGGCGCCGCGGCGATGTGCGCTACCGGCTTGCGCGCGGTCGCCGCAGCGACCGCGACCCCAAACGCCACCAGCGCACACACGCAAGCCAGACACTCCACGATCCGCCATGCCCGCAAGCGCGTCAAACCACCCACCTCCACGACCAACGCACCTCCAGCCCGACAGCGAAACCGTAGCGCGCACTGCACCCCTAATGCAACAAGCCCCCTCAGCCAACCCCACCCGCCACCCTGCCAAAGAC
>JBEKNK010000074.1:0-13446 GCA_049522915.1 Solirubrobacteraceae bacterium
TCGGAGCCCAACTCCACCCTCCCTTGTTTGCCTTTCAGGTGGGTGCATGCACCCACCTGCGGGACGGCGCATGCGCCGTCCCGCCGATCGGCGCATGCGCCGATCGGAACAGATCCTACGGCGGCGCGCAGTCGATTCGGCGCCGCCACCTGCGGCGCGCAAGGATTCGCGGGATGCGAGCCCTCAGGACCCTCGCCGCGCCGGCCCTGATCGCCGCCGCGCTGGCCGGTTGCGGCGGCAGCTCGCGCCCGCCGGCGCCCGCGGTGCGCGAGTTCATCGACGTGCTCGCCGCGCTGCCGCGCAGCCTCGACCCCGGCACCGGGCAGGGCGCGGCGTTCGACGCGCTGGAGACCTCGCTGGCGGGAACGCTCGTGCGTCCCGCCGGGCGACCGCCGGGCTCAGCGACGCTCGCCCCGGCCGGCGCGGTGACCGGCTTCCTCGCAACCTCCTGGCGCGAGCTCGCGGGCGGGGACTACGTGTTCGAGCTGCGCCGCGGCGTGCGCAGCGCCTACGGTCACACGCTCAGCGGCGCCGACGTCGCCTTCAGCTTCGCGCGCGAGCTGGCGCTCTCGGCGCAGGCGCGGTTTCTCGCCGGCGTGGCGGGGATCGCCCTGCGCGACCCCGTCACCGTGCTCGGACCCCGGCGCGTGCGCGTGAACGTGACCGCGCCGAGCCCGTTCACGCTCGCGGCGCTCGGCGACTTCCGCTTCGGCGTGCTCGATGCCGCGGCGGTGCGCGTACACGAGAGCGCCGGCGATCCGCTCGCGCGCGGCTGGCTCGCCGGGCACCTCGCCTTCTACGGCCCCTACGAGCTGCTCGGCTTCGAGCCCGGATCGAAGCTCCTGCTGCGCGCCAACCCGAGCTTCTGGCGGACGCTCGCGTTCAAACTGGTCGCCGTCGAGGCGGCGCCGTCGGCCGCGCTGCGCCTCGACGACGTCGCCTCCGCGGAGGCTTCGCACACCGACTCGCTCGACTGGGCGGATTTCGAGACGGCGGCGCACACGAGCGGCCTGCGCGCGCTCGCGCTGGCGTCGACCGCCGTCAGCGAGCTCGTGCCGAACGAGCGAGTCGCCGCGTTCGCGAAGCTGGCGGTGCGCCGTGCGCTGTCGCTCGCGATCGACCGCGGAGCGGTCTCGCGCGCCGCCTTCGCGGGCGTCGCTCCGCCGGCGACCACGCCCCTGGGCGCGACCCTCGCGCGCAGCCGGGGAGCGGGCGAGCCACCCGGCGGCCAAAACGTCGCGCTCGCGCGGACGCTGCTGGCGCGCGCCGGCTACCCGCACGGCTTCTCGATGCTCGTCGGGGTGTGCGTCGCGCAGACGCCGGAGGGGCCGGCTGAGCTCGCGGCGATCGCCGGCGCGCTGCGGGCGATCGGCGTGCACGTGCATGTTCGCCGCGTGGCGAGCGGCGCGGCGCTGGCGGCGCTCGAGCGCAGTGGCGCGCTCGCGGCGGTGCTCCAGACGTCGGTGCCGCCGCTTGACTCGGCCGCCGTCGCGATCGAGGCCGACTTCCTGCCCGGCTCCCCCGGTGACCTGCAGGGCTACGAGGACCCGGCGCTGGCGCGCGACGCGGCCTCACTCGAGCATCCGGGCGTGCTCACGCGGGCGCTCGCGGTGCTCGACGACACCTACCCCGTGATCGCGCTCGTCAGCGTGCCGGGCCAGCTCGTCACCAGCGCGGCGATCGGCGGCTACGCGGCCTACCCGGGCGACGCCGTCTACTACGACCAGCTGCACGGCTGAGGATCGCCGGCCGCGGGCCGGCGGACGGGCACGCCGATAGACTGGCGCCGTGACTGGGGCAGCGTTCAGCGGCGACCTCGATACCCCCGGCCGGAGTATTGAGACGTCGTTCTAGTTGGCGCCTGACGCGCCGCGCCGCGCTGGCCATGCTGACCGCGGCCGTGATCGCGGCCTGCGGCGGGCCGTCCGCCACCGCCGCCGGCTCGCACACCTTCATCGACCTGGTCGCCGAGCTGCCGACCAGCCTCGACGAGACCGCCACGCCCTCGCCGGCCTCGACCTCGATCCTGCCGAGCTGGTCCAGCGAGCTCGTGCGCCCCGCGCCGGCGGCGCCGGGCCCCAATGCCCGGCTGCCGCCCGACGACGCCGTCGTGCCCTACCTCGCGACCTCCTGGCAACGCTCGGCCGACGGCAGCTACACCTTCGTGCTGCGCCGCGGCGTGCACGGCTCGACCGGCGATCTGTTCACGTCCGCGGACGTCCGCTGGAGCCTCGACCGGGCGCTCGCCCGCTCGCCGGTCGCGCCGTTCCTGTTCGGGCTCGCGCACATCGACGTCGCCCACCCGGTCAGCGTCATCAGCACCTACGTCGTGCGGGTGAACGTCACCTCGCCGAGCCCGTTCACGCTGTCGGTGCTCGCCTCATACGACGCCGGCATCTACGACAGCGCGCTCTACCGCGCGCACGCGACCGCCGGCGATCCGTGGGCGCAGCAGTGGGGCTCCACGCATTCGGCGAGCTTCGGCGCCTACTGGGTGTCGCAGTTCCTCCCGCGCAGCGAGATCGAGCTTCGCGCGAACCCCGGGTTCTGGCGGCGGCCGTACTACACGACGGTGTTCATCCGCGAGAACCCGAGCTCCTACGGGCGCCTCAGCGCCGTGCTGACCGGCGCCGCGACGCACACCAGCGGTCTGGCCTGGAGCGACTTCGCACTCGGCGCGGAGAACGGACACGACGACGGCGTCAGCGCCGACATCCTGCAGACGGGGCCCGCCGTCGTCGCCTGGCACCTCGATGTCGCGAGCGGGCCGCTGGCAAACCCGCTGGTCCGCGAGGCGATCAACATGGGCATCAACCGCACCGACGTCGCCAACGCGATCGAGTTCGGCGACGCCTCAGCGACCGTGCTGACGATTCCGGCGATCTTCGGCCAGGCGCAGCCGAGCTCCGTCTTCGACCCCGAGCAGTCGCGCAGCCTGATGCGCGCGGCCGGCTACCCCGACGGGATCACGATCAACCTCTACACCAACGACGCCGAGCTCGGCGGCAACGCCCCGACGGTGCTCTACAACCTGGTCGGCGAGATGTTGCAGATCGGCGTCGTCGTGAACGTCACCTACATCGACGACACCGACCAGCTGCTGGCGCTCGAGCAGTCCCCGGGACTTGAGTCGACGATCGACACCGACACGCCGCTGCTCGGCGGGGCCGGCTTCCTGATCGAACAGGACGCCAACGCCGCGCTTGACCCGGTCAGCCCCGCCGCCGAGCAGCACTACGCCAGCCCCTCGCTGCAGGCGCTGGCGGACGCGGTGAGCAACAGCGCCGGCGGAGCCACGACAGCGGCGCTGGTCGCACAGGCCGGTGCGGCGATCGACGCCGAGCTTCCGACGATCAACCTGGTCGCGGTCCCGGTTCAGAACGTGACGCGCTCCGACGTCACCGGCTACTCCGCCTACACCGAGCCCGTGACCTACTACGAGTACCTGCACCCCACCGGCTGAGGGGGATCGGCCCCAGGCCTCGTCACGGTCTGAGCCGCGCCGTACAATCGCCGCCAGTTGAGCCTCGCGCGACTGGTCATCTCCTGTGCCGACCGACCGCGGATCGTCGCCGCCGTGTCCGCCGCGATCTCCGACCACGGCGGCAACATCATCCAGTCGGACCAGTACTCGACCGACCCCGAGGGCGGGCGCTTCTTCATGCGCGTCGAGTTCAGCGTCGCCGACGCCGACGACGCCGCGCGCAGCCGCTTCGAAGCCTCCTTCGCGCCGGTCGCCGAGCGCTTCGGCATGGATTGGCGGCTCAGCTACGTCTCGCAGCTCAAGCGCGTCGCCGTGATGGCCTCGACCGCGGATCACTGCCTGATGGATCTGCTGTGGCGCTGGCGACGCGGCGAGCTCGAGTGCGAGATCGGGCTCGTGATCTCAAACCACGAGCTGATGCGCGCCGAGGTCGACGCCTTCGGCGTGCGTTACGTGCACCAGCCGGTCAGCGCCGAAACCAAGGACGCGGCCGAGCAGGCGCTGCTGGAGCTGCTCGCCGGCAGCTTCGACCTGGTCGTGCTCGCCCGCTACATGCAGATCCTCAGCGGCGACTTCCTCGCCCGCCTCGGTCTGCCGATCATCAACATCCACCACTCGTTCCTGCCCGCCTTCGCGGGCGCCGAGCCATACGCGCAGGCGCGCGAGCGTGGCGTCAAGCTGATCGGCGCGACCGCGCACTACGTCACCGAGGAGCTCGACGCGGGCCCGATCATCGAGCAGGACACCGCGCGCGTCTCCCACCGCGACGGCGCCGAGCGCCTCGCCCACATCGGGCGCGACATCGAGCGCATCGTGCTGGCCCGCGCCGTGCGATGGCATCTGGAGGATCGTGTGATCATCAACCGCAACGCGACGGTCGTGTTCGCCTAACGGCGCCGACGTCGTTGGCGTCGGCGCCGTTAGGCGTTGGTGGCGAGGAGGCTGATCGGGGTGGGTGCCGAGGAAGTTGGGGGAGGAGCGGGGGAGGAGCCGGGCGGCGGCGTCGAGCGGCGCGATGAGGAGCGGCCGGGTGGCGGGGTCAAGCGGCGCGATGAGGAGCGGCCGGGCGGCGGCGTCGAGCGGCGCGATGAGGAGCGGCCGGGTGGCGGGGTCGATCGGCGCGGGGGCGCGCCGATCGTGACGGCGCTCTCCGATGTCGCGGACTTCCTGCGGCTGCACCCCCCGTTTGACGCGCTGTCGGCGGCTGACGTGGATCTCGCGGCCGCCTCGGCGGAGATCGAGTTCCATCTCGCCGGCACGACGATCTTCGCCGAGGGTGCCGAGCCCGTCGAGGCCGTTCGGGTGGTGCGCAGCGGGGCGGTCGAGATCCTCCACGCGGGCGCGCTGCTCGACCTGCTCGGCGTGGGCGAGCTGTTCGGCCACGGCTCGATGCTCTCGGGCCTCCCGGCCGGCTTCACCGCGCGCGCGCACGAGGACACGCTCTGCTACCGGATCGGCGCCGACGTGGCGGTGAGCGTGCTGGCACGACCGGAGAGCGTCGGCTTCGTTGCGCGCTCGCTGCTGACCTCGCGTGGGGACGCGGTCGGCGAGCCGCCCTCGGGAGGCGCAGCGGCGAACGTCGGCGGCCGCGACCCGGCGCATCAGCCGGTCGGCTCGCTGATCAGCTCACAGCCGGTGGTCGTTGAGCCGCAGACGACGATCCGAGAGGCTGCGCGACTGATGAACGCCGCCGGCGCAACGGCGGTGTGTGTGAGGCTCGAGGGAACGCTCGGGATCATGACCGACCGCGACCTGCGCTCCCGCGTCGTCGCCGCCGGCGTGTCCGGCGAGGAGCCCGTCAGCGCGGTGATGACCGCACCGGCGTACACGGTGGCGCCCGATCGGCTCGGCGGCGGCGTCCTGCTCGAGATGCTCGACCGCGGGATCCGCCACTTCCCGGTGATCTCCGCGCGCGGCGAGCTGATCGGCGTCGTCGCGGACCTCGACCTGATCGCCGTCGAGACGCGCAGCTCGTTCTACGTGCGGCGCAAGATCGCCGCAGCCACGACCGTCGATCAGCTGGCGGCGGTCTCCGGCGAGCTGACCGGGATGGTGCTCGCGCTGCACGAGACGCGGCTCGCGGCGCCGAGCATCTCGGCGATCTATTCGGTCGTGCTCGACGCGCTGACGCGGCGGATGGTGGAGCTGGTCGTCGCCGAGATCGGGGAGGGCGACGCGCCGTTCGCGTGGCTTGCGCTCGGCAGCCAGGCGCGTCGCGAGGCCGTGCCGAGCTCCGACGTCGACAGCGCGATCGTCTGGTACGGCGACGGCGACGAGCAGGTGATCCGCCCGCATCTGCACGATCTCGGCAAGCGCGTCGTGGCGGGCCTCGACGCGTGCGGGCTGCGCGCCGACGCATACGGGGCCGCCGCCTCCGATTTGCTGTTCGTGCGCTCCGAGGAGTCCTGGCGGCGCGTCGCGCGCAGCTGGCTGGAGGACCCAAGCCAGGAGAAGGCGCTGATCCTGACCTCCGTGCTCGTGGACAGCCGGCCGGTGTGGGGGATCCACGCGGGAACCCCGGTGGCCGAGGAGTTCTCGCTGGCGCCGGAGCACCCTGCGCTGCTGCGCCTGCTCGCCCGCTTCGCGCTCTCCTACCGCCCGCCGACCGGCTTCCTGCGCGGCCTGGTCGTCGAGCACAGCGGCGAGCGGCGCGGCCAGCTCGACCTCAAGCACGGCGGCGTCGTGCCGATCATCGACCTCGCGCGCTGGGCGGCGATGTCGGCGGGCGTGAGCTGCACCTCGACGGCCGAGCGCCTGCGGGTCGCGGCGGAGGCCGGGACCCTGCCCCGCGGCGATGCGCACACGCTGCTGGAGGCCCACGAGCTGATCGTCGGCCTGCGCATCGATCACCAGGTCGAGCAGCTGCGCGCCGGTCAGACGCCCGACAACTACGTGGACCCGGCGGAGCTCAGCCCGCTGACCCGCAGCTCGCTGCGCGAAGCCTTTCGCGCCGTCGCGGCGGTGCAGAAGCGGGTGGCGGCCGAGCTTCAGGCGCCGATCTGGTGAGGGCCTGGAGGGGACGGCCCGCTCGCGGCGAGGGCGCACGGGCCTACATCGCGGCGCGACCGCCCCCGGCGCGGACGCCGTGGCGCGACGCGGGCTACTGCGTGGTCGACGTCGAGCTGAGCCGCCTGCACCGCCGCGACGGCGAGATCATCTCCTTCGGCGCGCTGCCGATCGACGACGGGCGGGTGCGCCTCGCCGGCGCGGCGGTCGGACTGGTGCGCCCGACGCGGCCGCTGGCCGAGGAGGCGATCCGCGTGCACGGGATCCGCGCCGCCGACCTCGCCCGGGCGCCGGAGCTCGCGCAGGCGCTCGACCCGTTGCTCGCGGCGATGGCGGGCCGCGTGCTGGTCGCCCATCACTCGCCGGTCGAGCGGGCGTTCCTCGGCGACGCGCTGCGGCGCATGCGCATGCGCCTGCGCGGCCCCGTGCTCGACACCGCCGTGCTGGCCCGTGTGTGGCTCGCCGAGCGCGACGGCGAGCTGCCGGGCCAGATGGACCTGGGCGGCCTGACGCGCGCCTGCGGCCTACCCGTGCACTCGCCGCACACCGCGATCGGTGACGCGCTGACCACCGCCCAGCTGTTCGTCGTCGTGGCCTCGCAGCTCGACGCGCGCGCTCCCGAGACGGTCGGCCGCCTCGCGCGGGGAGAGCAGCGCCTGGCCGACCTGCAGGCATACTGGCCGCGGCGCGGCGAGGGGCCGGGCGCCCGGGCCACGAACGCCTGAGCGCCCAGCGCTCTGGCGTCAGGTGACGCTCTCGCGCCGGCCCGGCGGGGGCTTCTCGCTGCGGAAGGTGGCCTTGTATGCCTCGAAGTCCCAGCTGGAGAGGAACTTCCTCGCCGCCGTGCGGCCGGACTCGAACAGTTCGCGCGTCTTTTCGGGCGTGATGTCGAACTGCGTGGTCCTGACGCCCAGCGTCGGGATCGGGATCGTGCGCGCGTAGTTGGCCTGCTCGACGTAGAAGCGGTCGTGGGCGTCCGCCATCGTCTCGACGATCAGCTTGAGGAATTCGATCCGCGAGCGCACATCGGCGAGCGCGTCACCGGGCGCCGGCGTCGGGAGCACGGGCGCGTCCTGTCCGGGCGCGACGAGCATCATCCCGAAGGTGGGGAAACGCGGCGGCGCGGAGCCGGGGGCGTCGAACAGCCAGATCGGGTAGTTGGAGAGGATGCCGCCGTCGACGATCACGTGCGCGACGGCGGTGGCGGGGTTCGTGCGCACGACCGGTTGGAAGAACACGGGTATCGACATGCTCATCCGCACGGCCTGCGCGATCTCGAGCTCGTCCGGATCGATGCCGAGGTTGCCGGCGTCGCGGGGGAGCACGAGCATGCTGCGGTCGGTCAGGTCCGAGGCGATCACCTGTAGCGCGTACGCCCTGTTGCCGCCCTCACCGGCCGGATTGCGCAGGTCGCCGAACTTCGTCTTCCCCTTCGCGCCGAGCAGCTTGCGGATCCAGTTGAGGAAGTAGTCGCCGCTGTGGATGCCGCCCCGCGTGAGGAATTCGGCGAGCTCGCCCGGAGCGCCCAGGCGGTCGAGCAGGCTCGGGTCCTCGAAGGAGGGGAAGTGCATCTTGTCCAGCACGATCTCCTGCAGCTCGGCGCCGCTGTAGCCGGCCGCGACCAGGGCCGCCGTGATCGCGCCGGCTGAGGTGCCGGCCACGCACTCGGGCGTGTAGCCGCGTTCGCTGAGCTCGAGGTAGGCGCCGGCGAGCGCGATGCCCTTCACCCCACCGCCCTCGAACACGAGGTCGACTCGCCGCTGCGAGCCCGCGTTGTCCTGAGGCGTGGGGCGCGCGCGCACGCCCGGCTGCGGCGTGGGGTCGATCTGGGCGCTCACGCCCGGCTCGCGGTGCTCGCTCGGTTGGCTCGCGCGGTCATCCTGCGCTCACAGCACGAACGGGATGATCGCGCGCACGCGTGTCCGGTAGTCGGCGTAGGCGTCGGGAAAGTGACTGCTCATGATCCGCTCCTCCGCCCGCATCTTCCACCATAGGCCGCCGCACAGCCCGACGAACAGGGCGAAGCCGATCGCCCGTCCAGCGTCCAGCGCCGTGGCCAGGGCCATCGTGCTCAGGCCGGTGTAGATCGGATGGCGGGCGAGCGCGTAGGGGCCGGACTCGATCAGCTCGTGATCCTCCTTGAACGTCACCTCCGCGCTCCAGTTGCGACCGAGCGTGACCCGCGCCCAGACGGTGAACGCGGCTCCGGCGACGACGATGACGTCGCACGCCACCCCGAGCGCGAGCGGGGTCCGCCAGGCTCGTGCGTGCGCTGACACGTGCAACAGATGCCCGGCGAGGATCAGCGCGCCGATGATGACGACGACCACGATGCGGTAGCCGAAGAAGCCGCCGCGCTCGACGGTGCGCTTGGCGCCAAACGCCATCGCCAGCCAGTAGATGACCCAGGCCGCCCAGCAGCCTGCGATGAACACCAGCGTCGGTTCGCTCATCGATCACCCACGGCCCAGCGGATTATCGCCGCGTGGCGCTGAGCACCCATCGCCCGCCGCCGCCGGCTGCCGGCGGGGAGGCGAGCGGGGGCGGTGCGCCGGGGCGTCGTCAGTCGGCGGTCTGGGCGGCGGCCGCCGCGGCGCGCGCGCGGAACGTGCCGGGGGCGAGCTCGCCCTCGGCGCGTGCGCGGATCATCACCGCCGACCACCAGGCGAGGTCGTCGAGGGTGATCGAGAGCGCGATCTCGGTCGCGGGGTTCGTGGGCTGGTCGTCATCGTCGAACGCGTTGCCGACGAACGGGATCAGCACCGTGTTGCGCAGCGGCACGGCCTCCGCCTCGATCGCGATCAGCGCGAGGTGCTCAACGGCACGGGTGCCTGCGGCGATGCCGCCGCTGTAGCCGACGAAGGCGACCGGCTTGTTGCGCATGGCGAAGCTGACGAAGACGCTGTCGATCGCGTTCTTCAGCTGGCCGGGGACGCTGTGGTTGTACTCGGCGGTCACGATGATGAAGGCATCGCCCTCGGCGAGCTTGCGATTCCAGGCCCGCACGACGGGCTCGGAGTAGGTCGGATCGGCGAAGTCTCCGATCGTGCCGAGGTGCTCCTGGAAGAAGGGGAGCTTCCAGTCGCGCAGGTCGAGCACCTCGACCTCGAAGCCACCGTGGCTCCCGGCGCGCCGCACCAGCCAGGGCAGGATCTGCTCAACGGCGCGGGTGGGGCGAGTGCTTCCGACGATTATCTGCAGCTTGGCCACGACAGCGCTCCTAGGGACGGGAAGGGGGTTCGCAGGCCACGATACAGGCGCGCCACCGCGGGCTCAGTCGCTGCGGCGCGCCTCTTCGAGCAGCCGCTCGAACTCGGCGCTCTCGAACTCCGCGACCGCTCGCCCGTACTTCTCGAGCCCCCAGGACCAGAAATCGAACTCGATCGCGGACACTCCATCCTGAATAGAGGCCCAGAGGGTCCAGCCGTAGTTCGACATCAGCCCCCAAAGCCGCGCGCGGGCGAGCTTGTGGCGCCAGGGGCGGCCGTAGTAGGCGGCGACGAGCGCCTCCAGCTGCGACAGCGACAGCTGCGATTCGCTCCAGATGTTGCCGAGCTCGAAGCAGGCGTCGTTGTTGCCCGAGTACTCGTAGTCGATCAGCCGCAGGCCCGAGGGCGTCAGCATGAAGTTCTCGGCCAGCAGGTCGTTGTTGCACGGCACGGTCCCCTCGTCGCGAACGGCGAGGGACTCGCGGATCGCGGCGACGTGGGGCTCGAAGCCCGCGTAGCCGTCCGGCAGCCGGAAGCCGCGGCTGCGCACGATCTCCAGGTAGCGGGGCTGGATCGCGAACATGTCGAAGTCGTCGCGGAAGCGCTCCGCGCCGTGCAGGCGCCGGCACGCGGCGGCGACATCGGCCAGCAGCCGGCCGCCGCGGCGCAGCCGGGCCGCGCTCAGCGTCGAGCCCTCGAGCCACTCCATCACCATCGTGTTGTGCGCCGGCAGGTAGGCCAGCACGCCCGCCCCCACGCCGGCCGCGGCGGCGCGCCGCGAGTTCTCGTACTCGTTGTCGCGGTCGATCGCGAGCAGGCCCGTGTCGTCGCTCCAGCGGCGCACGTGGTAGCTGCCGTTCGCCGTCACGACCTTGTAGTTGGAGTTGGTCAGTCCGCCCGACAGCCGGCTGACCTGCCGCGGGCGATCGGCCAGTTGCGGGATCTCGTCGAGGACCTGTTCGAGCTCCAGCATGCTGCTCCTACAGGCCGGCCGGCTCGAACTCGGCGGACTCCGGGACGTCGAGCGCGACGCTTCGCTCGCGCCGAAGCGGTGCGACCGATGCGCGCGTGACGCCGCCGCCGCCGGTCAAGCGGGCGGCGATGCTGACCGGGATCACCGTCAGCAGCAGCACGGCGCCCACCACCACGTTGACCTCCGGCAGCTGCTGTCCGAGGCGGATCGCGCCGAAGATCCACAGCGGCAGGGTGTTCTGCGCGCCGGCGGTGAAGGTCGTCACGATCACCTCGTCGAAGGACAGCGCGAAGGCCAGCAGCGCTCCGGAGATGATCGCGGTCGAGAGCATCGGCAGGGTGATCGTGCGGAAGGTGAAGAAGCCGTGGCCGCCGAGGTCGGCGGAGGCCTCATAGAGCGAGCCGGACACGCGGCGCAGGCGCGCGAGCACGTTGTTGTAGACGACGACGATGCAGAAGGTGGCGTGGCCGATCACGATCGTCAGCAGCGACAGGTTGACGCCGACGTATTGGAACGCCGAGTTCAGCGCGATACCCGTGATGATGCCCGGCAGCGCGAGCGGCAGCACGAGCAGCAGCGAGATGGCCTCGCGCCCGAAGAAGCGGAAGCGGTGCACACCGAAGGCCGCGGCGGAGCCGAGCGCCAGCGCGATCGCTGTCGCGAAGAGGCCGGCCTTGACCGACAACCACAGCGCGGCGCGCACCTGCGGGTCGTGCCAGGCGACGCTCAGCCACCTGGTGCTTAGCCCGTGGATCGGCCAGGCCTGGATGTTGGAGCTGTTGAACGCGTAGAGGAAGATGATCGCGATCGGGACGAACAGGAACGCCAGCACCGCGAACACCCAGATGCGCAGTCCGAGGCGGGTGGCGCGGCCCTCCATCAGAGCGACTCGAAGGCGCCGAGCCTGCGCGCGCCCAGCAGGTAGATGACCATGATCACGATCGGCACGAGCGCCAGTGTCGCGGCGAAGGGCAGGTCGTTGGCGGTGCCGATGTTTGAGTAGATCACGTTGCCGATGAACTGCGAGCTGGCGCCCCCGACCAGGATCGGCGTGATGAAGTCACCGAGCGTCAGCGAGAAGGTGAAGATCGAACCGGCGATCATGCCGGGAAGCGCGAGCGGGAGCACCACACTCTTGAAGGTGCGCCAGGAGCGTGCGCCGAGATCGCCGGAGGCCTCGAGCAGCGAGTCCGGGATCCGTTCCAGCGCGCCGTAGAGCGGGACGATCATGAACGGCAGCCAGATGTAGGAGAAGACGACCCACATCGCGGTGTTGGTGTAGCCGATGTTGACCGGCCCGAGCCCGAGCTTGCTCGTGGTCCAGCTGAGCGTCCCGCCCTTCTGGAGAATCACGATCCAGGCGTACACGCGCGCGAGGTAGCTCGCCCACAGCGGCAGCAGCACCGCGGTGAACAGCAGGCGCCGCCCGCGTGGGGAGGCCACGCGCGCCATGTAGTAGGCGAACGGCAGCGCGACCAGCGCGTCGGTCACGGTCACGATCGCCGCCATCTCGACCGTACGCAGGATGATCGTCGGATACGGGTAGCTGAAGAGCTGGGTGAAGTTGCTGAGGGTCCAGCTGTGCTCCAGCACGTTGGTGAACGGGTTGACCGTCCAGAACGCCGTCACCAGCATCAGCACGAGCGATGCCAGATAGATGACGAGGAACCACGCCAGCGGCGGCGTGAGCGTCAGGGTGGCCCGCAGCCACGCGCGGCGCCAGAGCGCCGCGGAGACGCGGGCCATCCCCTCGCCGGATCGCTCCTCAGCGATCGCGGTCGTCGACATGCAGCGGTCCCCCGCCTACCCGATTATCTGTGTCCAGGCCGTATTCCAGTCCTGGTATGGCACACAATCGTTCTTGCCGTTGTCGCACGTCGCGAGCGGCGTCTTCCAGAACTTCAGTGAGTTGAAGTAGGACGCCGGCGCGTTGGCGTGCAGAGCCGCGCAGGAGCCCTTCTGGATCTTGTTCATCAGCGGACAGGCGAGCTTGTTGCCCGGCGTCTCGCCGTAGGAGACGGCATCCTCGGCCTGAACCTGCGGGGTCGTCACCCACGCCATCCACTTGTAGGCGCAGTTCGGATCAGGCGCGTTGGTCGCCAGCAGCCAGCTGTCGGCCCAACCGGTGGCTCCCTCCTTCGGGATCGTCTCGGCGACCTTGGCGCCCGCGGCGATCAGCGCGCTGGTGGCCACAGGCCACGCGGCGCCAACGACGGTGGTCCCGCTTTCGAACAGCGACTCCTCCTGCGAGGCGAGGTCCCAGTACTTCTTGACCAGCGGGTGCTGCGCCTTGAGCAGCGCGACAGCTGCATTGAATTGGGGCAGGGTCAGCTCGTAGGGATCGGTGATGCCGAGCTTGGGATCGGTCTTGGAGAGGTAGAGCGCGACGTCGGCGATTTGGATCGGGTCGTCGGGCACGGTTATCTGGCCGGAGTACTTCTTGTCGTAGATCACCGACCAGGACGTGGGCGGCGTCTTGAAGACCTTCGTCGAGTACAGCAGCACGTTCGGGCCGAACTCGAACGACACGCCGTAGTGCTTGCCGTCGATCGTGTTGAACGACGGGTTCAGCAGGAACGGCTGGAACTCCTTCCAGGACGGGATCAGCGAGATGTTGATCGGCCGCACGTCGCCGCCGTAGATCAGCCGCAGATCCGCGTCGCCGGAGGCCGAGACCAGGTCGTACTGGTGGCCGCCGCCGTTGGCCATCAGCGACACCATCTCGCTCGAGGAGCCGGCGTACTTCACGTTCACCTGGCAGCCGGTCGCCTTCT
>JBEKNK010000075.1:0-17613 GCA_049522915.1 Solirubrobacteraceae bacterium
GCGCTGACGTCGTTCGCGCATGTGTAGCCCGCTATCACGTCGTAGGCGCTCGCGGCCGGAACGCAGTGCGCGATCTCCCCGATCACAACGGCCAACTCCGCCTCGGCATCGACGTGACCGATGTTTGCGGGCAGGGCGATCGCGTCCCCGTCGCCGCAGATGGTGTTGGCGAACTTTCCGAACAGGAGCGGGGCAGCGGGCCTTTTCATGCCCGATTCGTCGGCATGGTCGCTGTAATTGAGCCCTACACACAGAACCTTCGGCTCGGTACGCCCAAACCGTTCCTGCCATTCGCTCTGAAACGCTGTCATGTCACACACCTTGGTCGCTTGACGGGTTGATTGCGCAGCTTCATCGCAGGAAGCGATGGCAGCCGAGCCGGCAAAGTCGGCGGCCGAGCCGAGCTGCTCCTCGATCCTCAGCAGCTAGTTGTACTTCGCGCGCCACTCCGACTGCGCGAGCGATCCGATCTCGATCTGGCCGGCGCTGGTGCCAGCAGCGAGATCCGGCCGGCAAGCCGGCGGGGAGCCAGGGGACGCCCGCGCGGTGGTCGGCGACGCGCAACGGCGCCTGCTTCAATCGCCCGCGGCGCGGCCCTCACCCAGGGCGCCAAACCGCCGGCTCGGTGCCTGCAGATGGCCGGACGCCCGAATGCAAACCGCCAGCGATAAGTTTCTGCGCTCGCCGGCCGATACAGACGGCGAATGTCGTCGCTGCAGGCGAAAATCAACGGCCTGGTGCCCGCCGATGCGCACGAGCTGAGTCTCGGCGAGCTGCGCCTGCTGCGGCGAATCGTGGTCGCGACGCTCGTCCTCGGGGCGGCGAACACATACCTGGGACTGTTCCTCCCGGGAGCGACGATAGGCGGCGGCCGCCTCGCCGAATTGATCATCACGGGCGTGCTGACGGCTGCTGCGGTGACGCTTTGCATCGGGCGTCCCCGTCTCTGGCCGCTGCAGGTCGCACCGATCATCGGGATCACGATGATCACCACGGTATGTGCCACGACGACGCCGCTGGGCTCCACGCCGGTCTTCTACCTCTGGCCGATCGTGACCGGCGCCTATTTCTTCTCCCGCCGCTACGTCGCCATCTCGCTGGTATGGATGGCTGGCTCGTTCGCGGTGGCGTTGCTGCTGTGGATCAATGTCAGCGCGAAGGCGGAGATCTTCTTGAGCTACGTCTCGGTCACCACGCTGGTGGCCGCGGTTGTGACGAGCATGCGCGGACATCAGGCCCGGCTCGTCACGCAGTTGCGCGCAGGAACGCGCGAGCTGTCGGAGGAGGTGCTGCGAAGCACCCGCGCACGCGACGCCGCCGTCGAGGCGTCGAACGCGAAATCGGTGTTCGTCGCCACGATCAGCCACGAACTGCGAACGCCGCTGTCGGGCGTGATCGGCACCGCCGACCTGCTGCTGGAGACCCACCTGGACGCCGAACAGCGGGAATACGCCGAGATCGTGCGCTCCTCGGGTGAGGGTCTGCTGCTCGTGATCAACGACATCCTCGACTTCTCGAAGATCGAGGCGGGAAAGCTCGAGATCGACCAGGGCAGTTTCGCGCTGTCTGAGATGATCGCCGAGAGCTGCGCGCTGATGCTCCCGGTCGCGGACCGCAAGGGCATCCGCCTCGAGCTGGAGACGCCGGCCGACCTGCCGGGCTGGCTTTACGGCGACGCGGGACGGCTCCGTCAGATCGTCATCAACCTGCTTTCGAACGCGGTCAAGTTCACCGACCACGGCGAGGTCATCGTCCGCGTCAGCGCGGCCCCGCTGAGCGGGGCGGTGCGCGTGCGCGTCGAGGTCAGCGACACCGGGATCGGGATCGAGGAGCAGACGCTCGCCCGCCTGTTCCAGCCGTTCACCCAGGCTGACAACTCGACCGCGCGAAAGTACGGCGGCACCGGTCTCGGGTTGACGATCTCGCAACACCTCGTCGAGATGATGGGCGGAACGCTCGGCGCCCACAGCACCCCCGGGTATGGCAGCACCTTCTGGTTCGAGGTGACGCTGTTGCGCGCCGACCGGGAGGATCAGACGACCAACGGCGCGGTCAAGTTAGCCGCCCTGGGTGAGCGCGACGCCGAGGGGAACCTGACCGACGCTGCGCCCCTGGTCCTGATCGCCGAGGACAATCCGGTCAACCAGATGCTCGCCGCCCGGCTGCTCGACCGCTGCGGCTATCGCGCCGAGGTCGTCAACAACGGCTGCGAAGCTGTGGAAGCCACCGGCCGCCGGAGCTACGTGGCCGTCCTGATGGACTGCCAGATGCCGGAGATGGACGGCTACGAAGCGACGCGCAAGATCCGCCGGCGCGAGACGCCGCCGGCGCGCGTGCCGATCATCGCGACAACCGCTCACTCGATGAGCGGTGACGAGGAGAAATGCTTGGCGGCCGGCATGGATGACTACGTCAGCAAGCCGCTCCGCGCCGCCGACCTGATCGAGGCGGTCGAGCGTGCAATTGCCGCCTCAGAGAGCCGGACCGCGCCGCTCGACGTTTGAAACCCTCCCGCCGCGGGCGCGGCTCCGGAGGCCCTCGAAGCGATAGTCGAACGCTGTGAGCCCGGCGGCGGCGGTCGACGGGTGAGATAGCCGGCTGGCGAGCGCTGCGCCGTCTGACACGATTGCGGTGTGCGACGGGTGACGATCGGCAGCTCCGTTCTCGTGGCTCTCAGCGCGGCGGCCTTCCCGGCCCTGTCGCGCGTGGCGCGTCGCTCGGGCGTCAGCGACGTCGAATTGGACCGCACACTCCCCGGCGACGACCTGGTCGCCGATCCCGAGATCCGGATCGACCGCGCAACGGTGATCCGCGCGCCGGCGGGCGAGATCTGGCCGTGGATCGTGCAGCTCGGAAAAGGCCGGGCGAGCTGGTACATGCCTCGCGGGCTCGAGCGTCTGATCGTCTGGCCGCCCCGGAAGCGCAGCGCCACGCGCATCGTCGAGAGCCTGCAGTCGTTGGCGCCCGGGGACCTGGTTGCGGACTGGGGACCCGGCGATCCGAACTTCAAGGTCGTCACGCTCGACCCGCCGCGGGCGCTCGTCTACCTCTCATTGCGTGATCGCAGCCGGAACTGGTCCTGGCCGCTGGACGAGGGCCGCCGGGCCGACGTGCTGGCCTTCAGCTGGGCGCTGATTCTCGACGAGCTCGACGACGAGAGCTCCCGCCTGCAGATCCGACTGCGCGGGCGCTCCGGCCGCCAGCACGGTCGCCTACGACCGCTGCTGATGCGCCTCGGAGGCGTGTTCGACTACCTGACGATCGTCGTCCTGTTCGCGGGTCTGAAGCAGCGGGTGCAAAGCCGCGGTTAGGACCGGTCCCCCGTCCGCCGGCGGGTGCCGACGCGGCGCGGCGGGCCTGATCGCCGCGGTTGCCCCCCCAAATCAGACTCAGCTCGGGGCCGGCTCGAGCTGCGGCGGCGGAGCCAGGCCAGTCGTGGCGCCCGTTGCGCCGGTCGGTCCCGAGGCTCCGTTGAGGGAGACCTGCGGCGGGTTCGGCGTGTAGAGAGGCTGCGGGAACTCGGGAGCGCCGGGCGGCAGCACGCGGTTGAACGGCCTTAGCGCAGCCGCGGCGGCTGCCGCACGCGCGGGCGAATCGGCGACGATGTCGACATCCTGGTGGTCGGTGTAGATCTCGATCTCCTTGCCGCCGTCGTAAACCACAGCGGGCACGCCGTGCACCTCCACCCAGTGCTGGGGCCCAAACGAAGCATCCGAGTGAGGGCTGTAGATGGTCGTTGTGATCTTCAACGGCAGCGTGCAGCCGCCGTCGCGCAGCGTGCCGCGTCCCTCGCAGTTGCCGTAGTACATGGTGAAGCCGACGGGCGAGTAGAAGTCGTCGGGAGTGTCGGCGACCGTCAGGGGAACCCCGTCAACCGACAGGCCTGCCCAGAAATCCAGGTACTCGCTGAAGGCACGTGCAGATGCGAGCGCCGCCGGTGTGATCGGCGGCACCTCATGCGTGCTGCAGCCCGTCAGCACGACCGCGAGCGCGACGACCGCCGCGAGCGCCGGCCAGCGGCGCAGTTCAAGGCGTGGCTGGGCGATTCCCATCGGCGTGAATTATCGTCCTCGGCGTCGCCTGCCCCCGCGCTGCGCGGCCCGCGGCGGCGGCTCGCGCCGGCGCAGCGTGTGTCAGGACGGAGCAGGAGCCGGCGAGGCCTGCGCGGCGCCGACCGCTCGCCTCAGCTCGACCTGAGGTATCAGCCAGGATGCGAGGAACGCGACAGCGCCGATTGGCGCGGCGATCAGGAAGACGGTCTGGATCGACTGCGCGTAGGCGGCCGAGACGTCGTAGTGGACGGCGTGCGGGAGCTTGTCGAGGATCGCCGGGGTGACACCCGAGGTCGACAGGCCCGCCGGTAGTCGCGCGTTGCCGAGGTGGCGCGCTAGGTTGCCGACGAGGACGTTGGAGAAGATCGCGCCGAAGATCGCGGTTCCGAACGATCCCCCGATCGAGCGGAAGAATGTCGCGCCGGAGGTCGCGACGCCGAGCTCCGCATAGGGCACCGCGTTCTGCACGATCAGCACGAGCACCTGCATCACACAGCCGAGGCCGACGGAAGATCCCAAGCGTGATCAACGCGGTGCCCGCGATCGGAAACACCCTGTAGCGGCCGGTCCGGCTGATCACGAGCCCTGAGCCGGTGGAGCAGATGATCAGGCCGACCAGCAGCGGCAGCAGTTCCAGACCGGAGATCGTTGGCGACTCCCCGTGCACGATCTGGAAGAACACCGGCAGGTAGGTGATCGCGCCGAACATCCCGAAGCCGACGACGAAGCCGACGAGGCTCGTGACCGAGAACGCGCGGTTGGAGAACAGGTGCAGCGGCAGCACAGGCTCCACCGCGCGGCGCTCGACCACCACGAACACAACGAGCAGCACCGTTCCGGCAACGGCGAAGGCGATCATCAGCGGCGAGCCCCATGCGTAGGTCGTGCCGCCAAGACTCGTGAACAGGACGAGAAAGCTCGCCGACAGCATCAGGATGGCGGTTCCGAGGTAGTCGATCACGTGGTGGACCTGGCCGAGACGGCCCGGAACCTGGACCGCGATGACGGCGAGCGCGATGACGCCGATCGGGATGTTGATGTAGAAGATCCAGTGCCAGGAGAGCTGGTCGACGAACACCCCTCCGAGCAGCGGACCGATGATGCTCGCGACGCCGAATACGGCTCCGAACAGGCCCTGGTAGCGGCCGCGCTCCCGCGGCGAGACGATGTCCCCGACGATCGCCTGCGCACCGACCATCAGTCCGCCGCCGCCGAGCCCCTGAACCGCACGGAAGGCGATCAGCTCCGTCATCGTGTGGCTGAGGCCTGACAGCGCCGAGCCGCCGAGGAAGATCACGATCGACGCCTGAAAGAACACCTTGCGGCCGTACTGATCGCCGAGCTTGCCCCACAGCGGCGTGGAAACGGTCGCGGCCAGGAGGTAGGCGACGACGATCCATGCCAGGTGCGAGGCGCCGTGGAGGTCCGCGACGATCGTCGGCAGCGCCGTCGAGACGATCGTCTGGTCGAGCGCGGCCAGGAACATTCCGAGCATCAGCGCGCCGATGATGATCAGCACGCCGCGACGGCTGAGGTTCGCGATCGGCGCCTCGTCTGGCGCCCCTTCCACTGGCACGGGCGGCACTTCGCTCATCGTTCCTCGCAGATCTCGCGGCTACGCACGCCGCGCAGACGATCACCGGGCGCCGCCCCTGCGCCTCTCGCGGACGGGTCGCCCGCGAGACCTGCCGCGCGGGAATCTGCTCGCAAGCTTATCCCGGCCCCGACGTCGGCCTTCAGCGGCCGGCCGGGGATTCGTAGCGCCAGACCAGCCCGCCCTCGAGTTAGCTGTCGATCTCGCGGGAATGGGCGCCAGCCAGTCGGGGCGGTTCGCCCGCCAACGCGCACGGACGCCGGCGCCAGACTCGCAGCGCGCACCGAAACGCGGTCGAGATCCGAACATCGCGCAAGCCCGTGCCGCGGCAGAACGCAGCGCCGGCGAAAGCGCGCATCAAGCGCCGCAACGTGTCGACCCCCCATCTCGGGCGAGCGGCCGCGGAGGCTCGCCACTCGCCGACGCGCGCGCGTCACGCCTGAGCGCCGCGGCCGCGGCGCTCAGCCCACGCGCTTCGCCAACCAGTGCGCGGCGTAGCGGTTGTCGTTGTACGCAGGGATGTCGAGGTAGCCGGCCGAGCGGTAGAGAGCGAGCGCCTCGCTCAGCGAGGCGGCGGTGTCGAGCCGAACGGTGGTGCAGCCGAGCTCCACCGCGGCGCGCTCGAGCGCCGCAAGCAGGCTGCGTCCGACGCCGACCCCGCGAGCGTCCGGGTCGACCCACATGCGCTTGATCTCGGCGGTATCGGCGTCCAACCTGCGTATCGCCCCGCAACCCACGGGACGCCGGCCCCAGCGCGCGAGCAGCAGCATTCCGTGTGGCGGGGTCAGCTGCGCCGGCGACACGGTCGCGGCGTCACCGGCCTCGAAGCCGCCCGGGAACCGAGCCTCGAGCTCGCCGTAATAGCGCTCGAGCAGCACCGCGGCGCGGGTGCTGTCGGGCGGCTCACGGGTGATTCGCAGATCGGCCACCGCTGCTCGACATCTTCGCGCCTCGAGGCCCGCTCCGCGCGAAGGCCGCGGGCCTTGCTCGACGGAGCACCGGGCGACCGGCCTGCGGCGTGGGCGCCGCGAACGTGCTCGACGAGCGCGGTGGTCGCGCGCACGCCGCACGGCCGGTAGCCTCGCGGGGGTGTCGCCACCAGCCCCCAGCCGTCGCGGCCTCCCGGCCCGCGAGCCAAAGCCGCCGAGCGAGCGTGAATGGGAGCGCTCTCGCGTGCTCGAACCGCTCAGCGCCCCCCGCCGGCCGCTGCTGATAAGTGACGGCGGCGGCCTTCCCTTCGCGCCGACAGAGCTGGACGGGCCGCTGCGCCCGCTCGACCCCGAGGATCCACCCGTTGCCACGCTGCTCGCTCACCTCATGGCGCGCGCCGTGCCCAAGCCCGCCGGCGGACCGCCCTGGAAGCGCCGCGCGGCCACCAACCCGCCGCCGGCGAGCCTCGACGGCTGGCGGCTGCTCGCGCGCAGCGACGATGAGGCGCTCTTCGGCCGCGGCGAGCCGCCCCGGCTCGTTACGGTCGCGGTTCGCCTCGACGCCCGCCGGCGCTGGACCTTCGTCGCATCCAGCGTGGCGCGGCCGCTGCGCGCCACGCGCGACGGGATACGTGCCTCATCCTGGCGCCCTGACCCCACGCGTGAGCCCCAACCGGACGACACGATCCTGCGCGTGCTCGTCACCGAGCAGACGTTCTCGGGCGGCCAGCGTGCCGACTCCCGCGTGCTGGCACCCGACCTGCACCTCGACGCCGACCAGCTCGTCCTCACCGTGTACGTCACACCGCGGCAGGGCTATGTCGGTGGCGCACGCAACCCTGAGACCCCGATCCGCGTCGAACTTCCCGAGCCGCTCGGGCTCAGGCGGCTGATCGACGGCGCCCTCGCAGAGCTCCACCCCCAGAAATAGAAGCCAACCAATCCGGCCCCGGCACCCCGTCGGCGGTGCGGGCCGATCCTGCGACGGGCGACGGCGCGATCGCCGGGCGAAGGTGGTCGGCCGCGGCCAGTCAGCCGGGCAATCACCCCCGGATGCAACGGCGTGTGATAGGAAATGCCCATCGTCGAGGAGACCCGAAACCCCCCAGGCGGCGCCGGGCGCCTTAGGCGATTGCCGGCCGCAACGGCCCTGCTCGCCGCGCTCGCGGCCGTGTCGGTCCCCGCCGCTTGGGGCGGATCCACGCACACGAGCACTCCGCCGGCCGCGCCGCTCGCGCATGCCGCCGGCGGCGCCTGCGGCGGCGATGGTTCCGGCGGCTCGACGACCCTCAAACTGGCAATCGGAGGCCAACGCCGGATCGTGATCGTGCACACGCCGAGCGCGTACAGGGGGACGACGAAGGTGCCGCTCGTGCTCAACATGCACGGCAGCGGTTCCACCGCCGCCGAGCAGGAGCTGTTCACCGCCATGGACGCGACCGCCGACACCGACAACTTCATCGTCGCCTACCCGCAGGGCCTGATCCCGGACGGCACGGGGTTTGACTGGAACGTCCCCGGCGAGCCGCTGATCGGCGGCGCGCCGGTGCCCGCGCACGCCGCCGACGACGTCACCTTCCTGACCGCGCTCGTCGGCGTGCTCGAGACTCGCTACTGCATCAATCCCGCCCGCGTCTACGCGACCGGCTTCTCCGGCGGGGCCCGCACCGCTAGCCAGCTCGCCTGTGACTCCGCCGGCGTGTTCGCCGCGGTCGCCGCCGTCAGCGGTCTGCGCCGCCCGACACCGTGCCCGACAAGCCGGCCGGTGCCGATCATCGCGTTCCACGGTACCGCCGACCCGATCGACCCCTACGACGGCCATGGTCAGGCCTACTGGACCTACTCCGTCCCCCAGGCCGCCCAGTACTGGGCGGCACAGGACGGTTGCTCGAGCAAGCCGGCGACCTCAAAGCCCGACAAGGGCGTCACGCTCACCGCCTACTCGCACTGCCGCGGCAGCGCCGAGGTGGAGCTGTACACGATCGCCGGCGAGGGCCACGAATGGCCGAACGGCCCGCAGCTGCCGGCGGCCCTGACCGCGGTTCTCGGCCCCCAATCCAGCGCGGTCAACGCGGACAACGTGATGTGGGCGTTCTTCGCCGCGCACCCGCTGCCGTGACGCCGTCGCCCGCGGGCAGCGACACCGCGCCTCTATGCTTGGCGTGATGTCCGAGGGCGACACCGGCTTCGCCGAGCTCGACCGCTCCGGGGAGGAGCGCTTCCAGTCGCTGCGAACACCGCTCGGCCTGCGCTCGTTCGGGATGAACCTGATCGTGCTGCAGCCGCGCCAGCGCGGACGGATTCACGCGCACGAGCATCAGGAGGAGGTCTACCTCGTGCTGGAGGGAGAGCTGACGCTCCTCGTCGAGGGCGCCGAACACCGTCTCGGCCCAGACCACGTCGTGCGGGTCGGCCCGTCGGTCCGTCGCCAGCTCGTCAACGCCGGACGGCAGCGCCTGGTTCTGCTGGCCCTCGGCGGCGCCGGTGAGCACCAGGGGCGCGACGCGCGGGCCTTCACCTCGTGGGACCAGGAGGGACCCGGCGCCCCACCCCAGGAGGTGCCGAACCCAGAGGACCTGCCGCCCGGCTGAGCCCTCCGCTGCGGCGCGGAGCTGGGGCGCGCTCAGGCAGCCGGAGCATCGCCGGGGGTGTTCGCGAGGCGGCCGATGACGCGACCGCGGCGCTCCTGCAGGTCGTCTTCGAGCGTGGCCAGCTCGCCCTGGCGGCGATGCACGAGCGAGAGCTGGAGCTCGAGGTGGCCAAGCGCTTCGAGCAGGAGCTCGCGCAGGCGCCCCGGGTCCTCGACCCCCGCTTCGAACTCGGCTCGCAGCATCGCGCGAGCCTCCTCCGCCTCGATCACCCGTCCGAGCTCCTCGAGCGAAAGGCCGAGCAGCTCGCGCAGGCGCATCAGCTCGCAGAGGTCGTCGACGTCCGCCTGCGTGTAGGAGCGGTGCCCGCCGGTCGGGCGGCCGGGGCCGGCGCCGCGGAGCAGGCCGAGCTCCTCGTAATAGCGGATCGTCCGAGGGGTCGTGCCGCAGCGCCGGGCCACCTCCCCGATGCGCAGGACGGCGACGGATTGCGCGGCGCTCATGTCGCCGGGCGATGGGCCGGCCGCATCGCGCTGACCAGAGCGCCAATCAGCGATGCGACGACCATCGCCCACAGCGCCACGTGCATGTTGTTGATGAAAGGCGCGAGCTTGGCGCTGTCGAGGCCGTGCCCCAGGCCGGAGAAGATGCGAAACAGCGTGGCCTTCGGCACGGCGGCGGTGACGACGGCGAGCACGAAGGCGATCGAGAGTACCGAGCCGGTGTTCTGGAGCACCATCCGAGCCCCGGCGGCGACACCGCGACGGTGCGGCGGAACGGCGCCCATCATCGCGGCGGTGTTGGGGCTGAGGAACATGCCGGAGCCCACGCCGACGATCGCGAGGGTGGTGGCGCTGAGCGCGAACGAGCTGTTCACGCCGAGTGCGGTCATCATCGCCAGGCCGGCCGCGATGACGACCATCCCGGCGGCGGCGAGCACGCGCGAGCCGTGCCTGTCGGCGTAGCGACCGGCGAGCGGCGAGGCGATCACCATCCCGATGGCCAGCGGCGAGAGCTTCAGGCCGGCGGTGATCGGCGAGTCACCCTGGGCGCCCTGGAAGTAGAAGACGAAGATGAACATCAGCCCGAAGCGAACCAGTCCGTTGATGAACGTGGCGACGCTGGCGGCGGCGAACATCCGATCGCGGAAGATGACCAGGTCGAGCATCGGCGCGCGCCCGCGATGCTCGATCGCCACCCAGGCCGGCAACAGCACGGCGGCGGTTGCGAAGCCGCCGATCACGATCGGATCGTTCCAGCCCGACAGGCCGCCGCGGGACACCGCGAGCACAAGGCCGGTCAGGCCGACGACGAACGTCGCCGTGCCTCCCAGGTCGTAGCCGCGGGCGCCGTCGTGCTTGGCGAGCTCGCGCAGCACAACCGCGCCCCAGCCGGCGCCGGCGAGCGCCAGCGGCACGTTGAACCAGAAGACCCAGTGCCAGGAGATGGCGACCAGCGCGCCGCCGAGCACCGGGCCGAGCACCAGGCCGATCGCGCCGACCATCGAATTGGCCCCCATCGCCACGCCGAGCTGCTCGCGCGGGAAGGCGTCGGTCACGAGCGCCGCCGCGTTGGCGAACAGGAACGCCGAGCCGACGCCCTGCAGGATCCGCCAGAGGATCAGCTGGTCGCCGTTGGCGGCGAAGCCGGCGCCGAGCGACGCCGCCGCGAAGACGATAAAGCCACCGACGTAGGCTCGCTTGCGCCCGAACAGATCCGACAGGCGCCCGGCGCTGAGAACAAGAACGGTCGAGGCGATCATGTAGGCGAGGATCACCCAGACGAGCGCCAGCAAGCTGGTGTGGAGGCTGCGCTCGAGGTCAGGTAGCGCGATGATCAGCGTGCCGGAGTTCGTCGCCGCCAGCAGCATGCCGAGGCTCGTGCACGACAGCGCCCACCACTTGTAGTTCGGTGAGGACGCTTCGACGCCAACGCGTCGTCGGGGCAGGCGCACCGTGGGCGCCGCGTGTTCGCTCATCGGCGAGATCGGAAGCTGATCAGCAGCATTGAGATCATAGTTTACGTTAACGTCAGATTTGCGCAACCCCCCACGCGAGGTCAAGCTCCCCACGTGCTACCCGTTCGCCGCGCCGCCTACCGCGTCGCGTACCGCCTGCTGGCGCTCGCCGCGTTGATCCGGCCCCCGCGCGGCCAGGGCGTCAAGGCGGCGCTCGTGCACGCCGGCGAGCTGCTGCTGGTCCGCCACACCTACGGTCCCGATCGCTGGGAGCTGCCGGGCGGCGCTGTCCGGCGCGGCGAGGAGCCACTCGCGGCGCTGCGTCGCGAGCTGGCCGAGGAACTGGGGCTCGCGGTTGCAAGCGCCGACGCCCTCACGGTCGTCCCGGGGCGCGGGCGCCAGCGCCACCATCGCACCCACCTCTACCGCGTCGATCTCGACTCGCCGCTGGTGCGCGCCGATCCGGTCGAGATCGCCGAGGCCCGCTGGTTCGACCCCGCGGCGCCCCCCACGCGTCTGGGCTCGATGGTCGCCGAGACGCTGAGACTCACCGGTCTGAGCGGGCCGCGCGCACGCTGACGCCGCGGGCAGCGTGCTCCATCGTCCGCTTGTCCAGAGCGCTCGCCCGGCGCAATTTCCGTTGCTACGGTGGCTGCGATGGGGGCACGGATGCGCCATGGGGTGGCACTGATCGCCGCTGTCCTTGCAGCCAGCGCCGCGACGGCGTCGGCAGCGGCCCCCAACCCGTCGGCGAACATGCCGCTCGCCACGCCCGCGAGCTGCGCCACCCCGACCTCGACCGCCTGCGAGACCGCGGTCGTCGCCGGCCTCAACGGCGCCCACGCGGCGCTCGGGCTGGGCGCGTATACGCTCCCGGCGGACTTCGACTCCCTGCCGCCCGACGAGCAGCTGTTGATCCTCGCGGACGCCGACCGCGTCGCCTACGGGCTGCCGCCGATCAGCGGGCTGAGCGCGACGCTCAACTCGGTCGCGCAGGCCGGCGTCGCCGATGACAGCGATCCCGACCCGCAGGCGGCCCTACCCTCCGGCCTCGGCGACTACGGCTTCTCCTCGAACTGGGCGGGCGGCTATGCAAACGACCTGCTTGCGTACTACGGCTGGATGTACGACGACGGCCTCGGCGGCCCCAACATCGACTGCCGAAGCGCCAGCGATCCGGGTTGCTGGGGCCATCGCCAGGACATCCTCGCCTTCCCCGGCTCGGGGTCGCTCGTGATGGGCGCCGCCTCGGGGAGCGACCCCAACGGGGAACCCGGCTACGCGATGACGATCGTCTGGTCGGCGGACAGTTGGGCGACCCTCAGCTACACCTGGACCCAGGCGCTCGCCGACATCGACGGCTCTGCCTCCTCGGCGGGAAGCGTCGGCTCGCCGTCGGGCGGGGGCGGCGTCAGTGGTTCGGCAGGTGGTGGCGGCCCCGGCTCGGGCGCGAGCGGCTCCAGCGGCGCCGCAGGCTCGAGCGGCGCCGCAGGCTCGAGCGGAACGCCGGCACCGTCAGGTTCAAGCGGTCCCGCGGCGCCCGCGACGCCCAGCCCGAAAATGCCGGCTGGACCGGTGATCACGCAGGCGAGTGTGAGCGCGACCACTCACCGGGCCCGCTTCGTTCTGCGCAAGTCCGGCAGGGCGTCGAGGCTCGAATGCGCGCTGGTGCGCGACGGCGCGCACACGGCGAGACCGCGCTACGCCGCCTGCGGCACGGTGCGGGTGTACTCGCACCTGCCGCGCGGGCGCTACACCTTCTATGCGCGGACGACGGGCCCGGCAGCGAGCGGGCACGGCCCGGCGCGGCGGTCGTTCTCGATTCGCTGAGCGAGGTCGCTCAGCGACCGTCAAAGTAGTCCCCGACCGCCGCCGCCAGACCGCGGGCCATCGCGCGCTCGCCGCTGCGGCTGTCGGCGATCGACGCCTGCGCGGGATTGGTGATGAAGAGCGGCTCGATCAGCGCAGCGGGCGCCTGCGTGGGGGTCGAGAGGTAACCTGCCTTCGCCGGGCCCAGCAGCAGCAGGTGGCCGTAGGCAAGATCGGCCGGGCTGTCCAGCGAGCCGTAGCCGACGTCGGTGTGAACGCCGTCGTCGCCGACGTTCCAGCCCTTCGCGTCAAGCGCCGCGAGGACCTCCCGCTGCACATCCCGCGCGAGCCTCAGGCTCGAGCGCCAGTACGGGCGAACGGTGTCGAACAGCGTGAGGCTCCCGCCGTCCGATGTCTCCTCGCTCGCGTTGAAGTAGACGCCGATCACGACGTCGGCCCGGGCGATGTCCGCGCAGTCGTCCTGCGCGACCAGGTCGCGGTGCACGCCCTGGCTGGTGTAGACGCCGCCGGCGATGTCGCCCGGCACGGGGCGGGCGACCGCTGCTGCGGTCGTGCGTGAGAGAACCACGCGGTAGCCCTCCGGGCGCAGGATCGCCAGGGCGTCGAGCGCGACGCGCAGCGTTTCGGTCGCCTCGTGCACAGGCTTTCCGGCGAGCGTCACACCGACCGCCCCGGGGTCGGGCCCGCCGTGGCCGACGTCGATGTAAACGGTCTTGCTGAGCGGCCGCGGCGAGGCCGGCGCAAAGGCCACGCACGAGCCCGCCTCGAAGCGCGAGGGCTCAAGTGCTCGCCCGCCCGCGGCGCCGCCCGCGGCCGCGAGGGGGGCGATCGCCAGCAACGCCGCCGTGCCGGCGGCCATGACGATGCCTGCTCGCGCCCTTCGGCCTCCGAAGCCGACCATCCCGTGCCTCTCGCTGTTCGCCGCCAGCGTAACCCAGACCACGGCTCGGATGAGCGGACGAAGCGACACCCCCGTCGGGACGACGGGCTAAGCTTTTTCTTTGATCGTCCGATGATTCGGATGGATGTGTCGTGATCGCGCTGGCGGTGTCGCCGTTGACCCGAAGCGGTTCGGTCGGGCTCACCCCAGGTCTTGCACGCACTCGCTGAACTAATCCATCGCCGCGCCCGGCTCGTGCTCGCCGCCACGGTCGTGTTCACGATCGCAGCCGCGGTGATCGGATCCGGTGTCGTCGGGTCGCTCAGCGACGGCGGCAGCTCGGACCCCAACGCCCCGAGTGCGATCGCGCAGCGGGAGATCGTCGCGGCGACCGGCGTGTCCTCGGAGCCAGGACTGCTGGTCCTCGTTCACACCCCGGGAGTGACCGCCGCGCCGGCCGGTCGTGCCGTGGTGGCACGCGTCGTGCGCGAGATCCGTTCCCAGGCCGCGGTGTCGAGCGTGGTGAGCATCCTCAGCGCACCGCGCCCCGGCGTGCTGCTCTCGCGTGACGCCCACTCGACGATCGTGCTCGGCTTCTTCTCCCCGCGCGCCTCGGGAGACGCCGCGACCGCGGCCGCGCAGCGGATCAAGCGCGATCTGAGCACGGTCCCCGGTGTCACGGTCGGCGGCAGCCAGCTCACCTTCAGCCAGCTTGACGACGCGATCGCCGCGCAGCTGCCGCAGGTCGAGCTGATCGCCTTCTCGATCCTGCTGCTCCTCTCGCTGATCGCCTTCCGCGGCCTCGTCGCGGCGTCGCTGCCGCTGATGGTCGGCGCGATCGCGGTGGCCGGGAGCCTGCTGATCATGCGCGCGCTGTCTCAGATGACATCCCTTTCGGTGTACTCGCTGAACCTCGTGACAGGGCTGGGGCTTGGGCTGGCGATCGACTACTCGCTGTTCGTCGTCTACCGCTACCGGGAGGAGCTCGCCCGCTGCGGGCACTGCTCGGAGGCGCTCGAGCGCACGCTCGGTACGGCTGGGCGAACCGTCTTCTTCTCCTCGCTGACGGTTTCCGTCGCGCTGCTCTCGCTGCTGGTCTTTCCGCAGCGGATGCTCTCCTCGATGGGTATCGCAGCCGCGATCGTCACGGTCTTCGCGGCCACCGCGGCGCTGATCCCGCTCGGCGCCGTGCTGACACTGCTCGGTCCCCGGGTCAACGCGCTCTCGCCGGCCCGGCTCCAGCGCGCGCGCCGGCGCGCCGAGGGACCGGTCGAGGAGGGTCACTGGTACCGGCTCGCGATGCGCGTGATGCGCCGCCCGGCACTGGTCGCGGCGGCCTGCGCCGCGCTGCTGCTGCTCGTCGGCCTGCCCGCCCTGAATCTCCATCTCGGCTCGACCGATTCGCGCGTGCTGCCGCCGGGCTCGAGTGCCCGCGTCGTCGACGCGGAGCTGGCCAGCCGCTTCGCCGCCGATGACGCCAATCCGATCGTGGCACTGGTGCGCGCCGGAAACGGCGCCGGCGCGGGGTTGCGCCGCTACCGAGTGGCGCTGTCACACCTTCCGGGCGTCGCGACGACGCTGGCTCCCACACGGATCGCGAACGGACTCTGGAGCGTCGACGTGCTCGCGGCACACCAGCCGCTGAGCACGCAGTCACAGGCCCTGATCGCCGATATCCACGCACTGCCGACGGGCTTCCCGGTCGCGCTCGCAGGCGTCGCAGCTGAGCAGTACGACCAGGCCATAAGCCTGCGCACGCACATGCTGCTGGCGCTGCTGATACTCGCCGCGACGACATTGATCGTGCTCTTCCGGATGACCGGGTCGGTCGTGCTCGCGATCAAGTCGCTGATCATGAACCTACTGACGCTCAGCGCCGCCTTCGGGATCCTCGTGCTGATCTTCCAGGACGGGCGGCTGCAGGGCCTGCTCGGCTACACCGCGACCGGCACGCTCGAGCAGACCAACATGATCATCCTGTTCATCATCGCCTTTGGCCTGTCGACCGACTACGGCGTCTTCCTGCTCGCGCGGATCAAGGAGGCGCACGACAAGGGCGCCTCCGACCGGGTCGCGGTGGCGACCGGCCTCGAGCGCAGCGGGCGCGTCGTCAGCGCCGCCGCGCTGCTGTTCTGTGCCGCCGTCGGCTCGCTCGCGGCCTCGAGCGTCGCCTCGCTGAAGGAGTTCGGGGTCGGCGCCGCCCTGGCCGTGCTGATCGACTCGACGATCGTGCGAGCGATGCTCGTGCCGGCGCTGATGGCGCTGCTCGGGCGGGCGAACTGGTGGGCGCCGCGGCGGCTTCGGCCGCTGTGCTCTCGCGCGTGGATCCACCCGGCGGATGTCGTGCGCCGGCGCGTGGCTGCCGAGCTCACGCCGCCGGTGGCGCCGGTGCCACCGCGGGTTTGAAGGGCGCGGCCCAGGCGGGGCGGGCGGGGCGGGCGCGGATTTGAAGGGCGCGGCGCAGGCGCGGCGCAGGCGGGGCGGGCGCGGATTTGACGGGCGCAGCGCAGGCGGGGCGGGCGCGGGCGTCTGCTCCCAGAGCCTTGCCGGCACGCCCGCTGAACACCCTCGGCCGATCCGGCTAATGTTCCGCGCTGCATGGCCGAATATGTTCCCCCGCCCGCCCAGCCCTGGGCGTCTGTCGAGGCGCCCGTGACGACCCCCGCGCAGCGAGCGCTCGTCAACGACGGCATATCCGAGGCGCTGTTGACGGTGGAGAAGGTCCGGTCCCGCCTGCCGTCGTGGCAGCGGCTTCTGACGTCGGCGTCGACCCAGGCCGGGGCAACGCAGCCCGATTGGGCGAACATCAAGGCCCTGATCGACCTTGTCGGTGACCGACCTGGCCGAGCCGCCTCCATATTCGCCGCGCGGGACCAGGCGTCGCACGAGGCGTCGCAACCGGAGCTCCGCGTGCTCTCGGCGCAGCTGCTGCTCGGCAGTCACGCCCAGCTGCTGACACAACGCCTCCAGGAGGCACAGCAGTGGGTCAAGGACGCCCGAGCGAGGGCCGAAGCCTCCGATCCCAACGGCGTCGCGAGCTATGCGCAGCAGGCCCTCACGGCGCTCTCAGCGGCGATGGCCCACGCGCTCTTCCTGACCCTCCTTGGCGACATGCGTAACGCGCATGTCGGCGAGAGCAGAACACTCGAGGATTACTGCAACGGCTGGGGCCTGACCGCCGCCCAGGTCGACATGCTCTGGACGTGGCTGCGCAACGACGCGCGGCGGTTCGGGGGCGAGGATGTGCCGGTGGCGCTGGACACCCAGAACCAGTCGATCTACCGCCTGGCGGCCACCTGGCCGGAGCGCTACTTCACCGCGTCGATGCCGATCCTGGCCTTCGGCGCCGCGTTCGGCGTCGTGATCCTCGTGTTCGGGATCCTGCACGCGGCCGGCGTGACGAAGTGGCCCGTGAACTGGCCCTGGAAGCTGATCGTGCTGCTCCTGTTCGTCACGCTCGGAGCGGTGATACATCTCGGCTCCCGCGTGCTGAACGTCAGCTACGACAACCCGATCAAGGTCTACGACGCGGGCAATCTGATCAACTGGCTTTCGCTTCGCTGGGTCGCCGTGATCCAGATGTACATCCCGGTCGTGTTCGTCGTCGCGTCGCTGTGGGGCGCGGGCAACATCCCCACCTCGTTCTCGAAGCTCGGCGCGGCCATCCTGGCCGGCTACAGCGCGGATTCGCTGATCCGCGCCGCAGCGTCAAAGCTGCAAACGCAATCCGCCGGCCGGAAGGCCTCCGCCGCCAGCCCGGCTGCCGCGCCGTCAAGCCCAGAC
>JBEKNK010000076.1:0-13073 GCA_049522915.1 Solirubrobacteraceae bacterium
CGAAGCGCTGCAGGCACCCCAGGAAGCCGCCGCTTGGGAGTGGGCGATCGACAACGCGATCGAGCCTGCGACCGTCGGCCTCAAGCGGCATATGTTCCGGCTGGTCTGGCATTACGTTCTCGGCGACATCGGCAACGCCGACCCAGGGGCCGGGAACGCCGAGATGTTCGCGCCCGCGGACGCCCCGGTGTGGGTGTTCCTCGCCAGCCTCGACGAGCAACCAGAGCGGCTCCTCTACGAGGCGGCCAAGCTGACGGCGCGGGCCGACCGAGACCCGTTCGCGGACCTATGACTGGCTCTCAGACAGGCTCTCAGCAGCCCCTCGGAGGCGCTTGAGCCCGCGCTTGCGGGCCGAACGACAGTACCGCTACCGGGATTCGAACCCGGGTTTCCGCCGTGAGAGGGCGGCGTCCTAGTCCCCTAGACGATAGCGGCGCGGGAGGGGCGGCCTGAGGCTAGCAGAGCCCTCACCCGCCGCCCCCGGCCACCCGTGCGCTATCGTCGCCGGCTGCGCGCGGATGTGGCGGAATTGGTAGACGCGCACGGTTCAGGTCCGTGTCTGAGTAATCAGGTGGAGGTTCGAGTCCTCTCATCCGCATCGCGAACCGGCTGCAAATCGACTCGTTCGTCGCTGCACGGCGGCGGCGCACCAAGCCCGCCGGCGGCCGCCGGTCGAAGACAGGGGCGCCGACGGTGAGAGCCTGGCGCGTGCGCGCGCACACGCCGGCTCTCAGGCGCTGTAGATCCGGTCGGCGTAGTCGCGGAGCATCCGCTGGGCACTGAACTGCGCCGCCAGCGAACGCAACGAGGTTCGCATCATCTCGAGCCAGCCATGCGGCAGACCGTTCTCGTCGCGCTCGTAGAAGAGCGGCACGACCTGGTCGCGTAGAAGCCTTTGCAGGTCGGCGCCGTGGCGCGCATCCTGTGCCACCAGGTCGAAATCGACCTCCCCGGAGAGCGCCCAGCCGTTGCCCTCGCTGTAGGCCTCGGCCCACCAGCCGTCCAGCACGCTGAGCTGCAGGCCGCCGTTGACAGCCGACTTCATGCCACTGGTACCGCTGGCCTCGAGCGGCGGTCGTGGAAGGTTCACCCAAACGTCGCACCCCTGCACGAGCAGCGCGGCGCTGGCGAGGTCGTAGTCGTCGAGGAACACGACCCGCTCGGCCACCTCCGGTAGCGCCTTCAGCTCGAACAGCTCCTGCAGCATGCGCTTCGCGTCGTCGTCGCGCGGGTGCGCCTTGCCGGCGAGCACGATCTGGATGGGGTGCCCGTCGCGCAGGAGGTTGGCGGCCGCTGCGCGATCGTCAACGAGCAACCGCAGGCGCTTGTAGGTCGCGAGACGTCGTGCGAAACCCACCGTCAGGACATCGGGGTCGAAGCCGGCCGCGGCGGCCTGCGCATAGTCGAGCTCGTCGCCGCGACCCAGACGCTCGGCGACACTGCGGTCGCGGACCATCGCGACGAGCGTGGCTCGCTGTTGGCTGCGCGCCGCCCACAGCTCGGCGTCGGAGATCTCGGCGACCGCATCCCACACGACCGTCGCCCCTGCATCGCTCAGCCACCCGTCGGGCAGGTGTCGGTCCAGCAGATCGTGCATCGGCGCCCCGATCCAGGTCGGCACATGGACGCCATTGGTGACGTGGTCGATCGGCACCTCCTCGGCCGGCAGATCGGGCCAGAGCCCATGCCACATTTCGCGTGCGACGACCCCGTGGCGGCGGCTGACGGCGTTGGCCCGGGAGGACGCGCGCAGCGCGAATTGCGTGATGCCGAACGGCTCCGCCCGCTGGCCGGGATGAGAGCGTCCGAGCGCGGCAAGCGCGTCGATCCCGAACCCGGCCTCCTCCGCGAAACCGCCCGCGACCTGCGCCACCTGATCGATCGGATAGGAGTCGTTGCCCGCCTCCACCGGTGTGTGCGTCGTGAAGGCGAGCCGCGGTCGCACCGCCTCGATCGACCGCTCAAGGCTGTAGCCGGCCGCGAGCTGCGAGCGCGCAAGCTCGATCGCCGCGAAGGCGGCGTGGCCCTCGTTGAGGTGAAGCCGGCTGACCTCGACGCCCATCGCCGCCAGCGCGCGCACCCCGCCGACGCCGAGCAGCAGGTACTGCGCCAGCCGCAGCTCGGGGCTGCCGACGTAGAGGCGTGACGTGATCCAACGCGCGGTACGCGTGTTCTCGGGCCGATCGCTGTCGAGCAGGTAGAGCGCGACCCGGCCAACGTTGACGCGCCAGATCTGGGCGCTCACGGCTTCCCCGGCGATCGGAACCTCAACGGTCAGCGGCTCGCCGTCGCTGCCGGTGACCAGCGCCGCGGGCAGGCGGTCGGGATCGGTGTCGACCCAGTACTCGTGCTGGAGCCCGTGGACGTCGACGCGCTGGCGGAAGTAGCCCTGGCGGTAGAGCAACCCGACGCCGACGAGCGGTAGGGCGTCGTCCGAGGCCTGCTTGAGGAAATCGCCGGCGAGCGCCCCCAGGCCGCCCGAGTAGATCGGCAGCGATCCGTGCACGCCGAACTCGGCACAGAAGAACGCCCGCAGGCCGGCGCGCAGATCCGGATCCGGCGCCGGCGGACGCGCAAGCTCGGCGGCGAGCGCCGCCTCAGCGCCGGCAATCGCTGCGAGCAGCTCGGAATCCTCGGCGGCCTGCTCCAGCGACACCGACGAGACCTCCTGCAGCAGGTGAACCGGGTTGGCGCCAACCGCCGCCCAGCGCGCCGCGTCGACACGCCCAAACAGCTGCGCTCCGCCCCTCTGCCACGACCAGTGGTAGTTGAACGCGAGGCGTGCGAGACCCGCGAGGGGCTCCGGCAGGCGAACCGCGAGGGTGGCAGCGGCACGCTCCGTGTCGCGCCGGCCGTCGAAGGGTCGCGGGGTCACCGCGCCGCGTGCCCGGGCGGTCCGTGAGGCGCTTGCGGCGGCCGTACCGGGACGCGGACGTGCGGTCGGCACGTTGACAGTGTGAGCCCGGCACGGCGGGCGACCAGACGCACGCACCAATTCTATAGGCGCGCCTGCCGCCGGCGAGCCGCGCTCACGCCGCCGCCGACCCCTCAGGCCGCAGCGAGCCGCGGCACGTCGTGCACGATGTCCGACGGAGCGAAACTCGACGAGTAGATCGTCTTGATCTCGCCGCGCGAGGTGATTCCGTAGATCAACGCGGTGTGTGCGACCAGCTCCGGGTTACCCGTGTCACGCCGCGCCCCAACGCCCCATCGCGTCCAGACCTGGGCGAGCGCGCTCGCGCTGCCGAGCAGGTACTGCATCTCGCCGGTCATCTCGTGTGCCGCGAGGAAGGCCGCGACGGATGCCGGCGTATCTCCGCGCGGGTCGACTGAGACGGCGATGATCTGGACCTCGCGACGCTCGCGGGCCGGCATCTCCGCCAGGGCCGTGTGCAGCTTGGAGGTGATGATCGGGCACACGTCCGGGCAGTGCGTGTAGAGGAAGGTCACGAGCACCGCCTTGCCGCGATAGTCGGCGATGTCGACCGGCACGCCAAGGTAGTTCTTGAGCTTCAGGGCCGGCGCCGGCTTGGCGGGATTCAGCGCAAAGCCGGCGTAGCTGCTGGTCTTGACCGAGGTCGCTCCAAGCACCGTGGGCGCCGGCTTCGCGTGGATCAGGACCGCCGCGAGCGCGCCCACCGCCACCAGGAAGACGACGAGCAGCAGCAGGTCGCGGCGACGAAACGCCGAGCCCGTCGGGCGGGCGGGGTGGCTGGCAGCGCGTGTCGGATCGGCGTCGATCTCCATGGCAGGCCGGGTCCGAGTCTAGCCGGTGAGCGCCGAACCCCTTCCCCCTGCGGCGCGCCCGTCGGGCGGCGGCGGGTCGGATTTCCGCTCAGAGCGGGTGCGCCCGTTGCGGCTTTTTCGCCAGCCGCTTGCATTGGTCCGACCGGCCAGGTAGAAAACGCAATGTGAGGGTGAGGGTCCTAGCGGTCGCGACGACGTTGGGAGTCCTGATCGGGCTCGTCGTCGTCTACTTCATCTTCTTCCTCCAGTCCGGGCCGGCGGCGATCGCCGCCGTCGTCAGCGACGGAACGGCGCGCCTGACGCTCCAGACGGTGCCGAGCTACGGCCATCACCCGTTCCCGGACTGGGTCAGCTACATGGCCAAGGATCCGAAGGGGAAGTGGGAGCACACGACGCTCTTCAAGGTGCCAGCGCACACGCTTGTAGATGTGACGATCTACCAGTACGACGGCGCCAGTGGCCTGCGCAACGCGTTCCTCGCCGGCGTCAGCGGCACCACCGGCGGCATCGAGACGATCAACGGCACGCCTGAACACGGGATCAACCCGAACGACGCCGCCCACACCTTCACCGTGCCGGATCTCGACATCAACGTGCCGCTGCCCGGTGTCAACCCGAACGCAAAGAATCAGTGCGGCGTCGCGCCGTGCTCGCTGGCCGAAGCTCACAACACGATCACCTTCAGCTTCCGCTCCCCCGGGCCTGGCACCTACCGCTGGCAGTGCTTCGTCCCCTGCGCCGCGGGATTCCTCTTCGGCAACGGCGGGCCGATGCAGACGATCGGCTATATGAGCGGCCTGATCGAGGTGTCGTGAGCGAGGCATCCACGATTCCCAATCGCCCTGGCGGTGAGCCGCGCCACGGAGTGCGCATCGCGACGATCTGGGCGGTGGCGACGGCGATCGTGCTGCCGCTGGTCATCTGGGTCGTCGGGCCGCACATCCCACCGGGCTCGATGAGCCAGCAGACGCGCGACCAGCACACGGTCGACGTGGTCCTGACCGCACTGGCAACGCCGATCGTGCTGATGATCTGGGTCTACTTCGGGTACGCCGTTCGGGTGTTCCGCCAGGATGGCGCCGCCATCGTCGACGGGCCCCCGATCACCGGCAACGGCAGGATCCAGGCGACCTGGATCGTGGCCACCAGCGCGCTCGTGCTCGGGCTCGCCGTGTTCGGCACGGCCGACCTGCTGACGACCGGCGGCGCGGGAGGCGGCGAAGGACCCAATCCGGTTGCCAAGCCGGCTGACTGGCGCAGCGCCCTGCCCATCCAGGTGATCGGACAGCAATGGCTCTGGACCTTCCGCTACCCCACCTACGGCGGCATGGAGACGACGAAGCTCTATCTCCCCGTCGATCGCGAGATCGAGTTCCACGTCACGTCGCTCGACGTCGTTCACAGCTTCTGGGCGGTCGAGCTCGGCGTCAAGGCCGACGCGGTGCTCGGCGCCGACAACATCGCCTTCGACAAGCCGCTGGAGCTCGGCAGCTTCCAGGTGCGCTGCGACGAGCTCTGCGGCCTGTGGCACGGGCACATGAACACGACCGGGCGGGTCGTGAGCGACGCCGCCTTCACGCAGTGGGCGACGAGTGAGGAGCGCCAGAACGCCGCCCTGACCAAGCAGTTGCCGCCCTACTCGCGCGTCTATTACCCATCCCCACTACGGAATGCGTCCTGACATGGAATCAGCCAGTCTCTCCGTGAGCCAGACCAGCGTCAGCACTCCATCGGCGTGGCGCCAGCTGCTCGGTTACAACGTCATCTGGGCGGTCGCTCTCAGCATCGGCGGCTATGCCCTCGGGCACTGGCTCGGGGCACACATCGGGGGCAACTCGAGCCCCCAGACCGAAACCGATCAGGACGACGTGGCAATCCTGATGGGCATGGGCTTCTCGATTCTCGGCTGGGTGGCCGGGCTCGGCTTCTTCAGCTATCCGCTCGGGCGGATCATTGGCCGTCCGGCGACGCTGCGCGAGCGCGAGGAACACGGCGCCTGGCGCTACTTCCGCCTCTGCACCGACCACAAGGTCGTTGCCATCCAGTACCTGGTCGCGGTGCTGTTCTTCTTCTTCGTCGCGGGCCTGAACGCGATGTTCATCCGCACAGAGCTGACCAGCGCCAACGCGACGCTGATCCCGGCCGGCAACTACCTCACGCTTGTCGGGCTTCACGGCACGATGATGCTGATGATGATGTCGGCGGGCGTGCTCGGGCCGCTCGGGAACTATCTCGTGCCGCTGATGATCGGCTCGCGCCGTATGGCGTTCCCGCGAATCGAGTCGCTGACGATGTGGCTGACCGTGCTGGCCGGGTTCGTTCTGCTTTCGGCGACCCTGCTCGGCGGCTTCCCGACCGGCTGGACGGGCTACGCCCCGCTGGCCGACGAGGCGCGCGCCGGCATCGATTCCTACATCGTGTCGTTCGCGCTGATCGGCATCTCGCTCGCGCTCGTCGGCGTCAACATGATCGTCACCGTGATGACGCTGCGCGCTCCGGGGATGCACTGGAACCGCCTGCCGATCTTCGTCTGGGGCATGGTGACGACGTCGATCCTCGCCGTGCTCGCGGCGCCCGTGCTGCTCGCGGCGCTGATCATGGTCGTCTTCGACCGCGCAGTCGAGACCACCTTCTTCATCCCTACCTCCGGTGGCAGCCCGTTCCTCTGGGATGAGCTGTTCTGGTTCTTCGGCCATCCCGAGGTCTACATCCTTGCCCTGCCGGGATTCGGGATCGTGCTCGAGATCCTGCCGGTGTTCGCGCGCAAGCCGCTGTGGGGCTATCGCCTGGCGGTCGCCGGGATGTTCGGCGTGGCGCTGATGAGCTTCATGGTCTGGCAGCACCACCTCTTCATGAGCGGGATCAACTCGGACCTGCGCCCGTTCTACATGTTCACGACCGAGCTGATCTCGATTCCGACCGGCATCATCTTCCTCAACGGCATGGGGACCTTGTGGAGAGCCAGGATCCGCTTCACCGTACCGATGCTGTTCGCGCTCGCGTTCTTCTTCAACTTCCTGATCGGCGGGCTCTCGGGCGTCTTCCTTTCCGACGTCACGAGCGACGTTGTCACTCACGGCAGCTACTTCGTGATGGCCCACTTCCACTACACGATCATGGGCGGGCTGGTCTTCGCCCTGATGGGCGGCATCTATTTCTGGCTGCCGAAGATCACCGGCTTCAACCTGAACGAGAAGCTCGGCAAGCTGCACTTCTGGACGATGTTCATCTTCTTCAACCTGACCTTCTTCCCCCTGTTCGCGGCGGGCATGCTCGGCATGCCGCGGCGCGTGTCCAGCTACAACGCCGACCTGCACACGCTGAATGTGTTCGTCTCGATCTCGGCCTTCTGCCTGGGCCTCTCGATGCTGATCTTCCTCGGCAACCTCGTCTGGTCAGTGGTGTTCAAGCGCGAGCGCGCGGTGGCAAACCCCTGGCAGTCCAAGTCGCTGGAGTGGCAGCTGCCATCGCCGGTGCCGGTCTACAACTTCGAGCGCATACCCACGATCACATCGCATCCGTACGGCTACGGCACGCCTGAGGCGCCCGCGGTCGCCGACTTCGGTCCGCGCGTGATCGCCGGCGAAGGCGGCTTCGCGTGAGCTCGCATGAGGGCTTGGTAGCCGACGCCGAGGATCCGGCGGTCCTCGGAAAGAACCTTGCGGTCGGCGCGCGGCTGCTCGCGAGCGCTGTCGTCTTCTTCTTCATGGCGTTCGTCTTCGCGTTCTTCTACCTGCGCGCGCTCAACACGAATCACGATTTTCACCCCGCCCACACCAACCCCCCGACGGGCTGGGGCGTGGCGATCCTGGCGTGTGTCCTCGTCGCGACGGTCACGTTCGAGCTGGCACGCCGCTCGCTGGAGGACGGAACCGGAAGCGCGTGGCGAACAGGCTCCCTGCTGGCCTTCGTGATCGCGCTCGCCGCGGTCGCCCTGCAGGCCATCGAGTACTACAACCTTCCCTTCGGCGCGACCGACGGCGGACTGGCAAGCGTGTTCCTCGGCTTCACGGTCGTGTTCGCCGTTTTCTGGCTCGGGGCCGTCTACTGGATCGAAACGCTGTGGGCGCAGTCATTGCGCCAGCCTGCGGCGGCAGCGGGGGATATCCACTCACCCTCTGCGGTGCTGCGTCCGAGCGCGGATGCCTGCAGCATCTACCTCTACGTGATGGTTCTCGTCGAGCTGTTCGCCTTCATCCTGCTCTACCTCGTCAAATGATCGCCGCCGCCCTCCCACTCGCCGCCGCCGGCACCACGACCTTCGCGGGCGCGCTCACGCTCATCGTGCCGATCGGGCTGGTGATCATCGTGCTTGGCGTCTGGCTGACCGCGCTGCGTCGCGGGCGCAACGTGATCGCCGATGCGGCGAGCACGGCGGCGCCAGGCGCTGAAGAGCCACCGCCCGCGCCGCACGGATCGTGAGAGGGCGCCCGCGCGCGTCCGTCGCGCCTCGATGCCGGCCGCGGTAGACCTCCCACTCGCTGTTCTCTCGCTGGTCGCCTGCCTGCACGTGCTCGGCGAGCACCGCGCCGTTTCACTGCTCGGGAGGCCGCGTAGCCGCCGTGAGCGCTGGCGCGCAGCCTCCTTCTACGCCGGCCTGCTCGTGATTCTCGCCGCACTCGCGTCGCCGATCGACACGTTGGCGGAGAAGCTCTTCTGGGTGCACATGACCCAACACGTGATGCTGCTGACGATCGCGGCTCCGCTGATCGTGCTCGGTTCCCCGTGGTCCTCGATCTGGCGCCCGTTGCCCCTGGGCTTCCGGCGGACGGTGGCCAAGACGATCAGCCGCTCGGGCTGGTGCGCTCCGCTGCGCGCGCTGGGACGGCTGCTTTCGCGGCCCGTTCCCGTCTGGATCGTCTTCAACGTGAACCTCGTCGCCTGGCACGTTCCGGCGCTGTATGACCTGGCCGTGCGCGACCGTGCCGTGCACGATCTCGAGCACGTGACGTTCATCGTGTTCGCCGTTCTGCTGTGGGCTCAGGTACTCGACTCGCCGCCGCTGCGCGCCCGCCTGAGCGCGATCCACCGCGTCTACTACATCGTCGCCTCAGCCATCGTCAGCTGGGTGATCTCGCTCGTGTTGATCTTCGCCTCCTCGCCGCTGTACCCCGCCTACGCCCACCTCGCCCACCGGCCCGGCGGAATCTCAGCACTGACCGACCAGCAGCTGGCCGGCGGCGTGATGCTGGTTCCCGGATCGCTGTCGATGACGCTGTTCGTCTTCATCCAGCTGTACCTCTGGATGGGCATCGACGAAGACGCCCCGCGGCGGCGCGGAAGCGCTCTGACACCACTCTGAGCGCTCGGCCAACGCCGGCGGATCCGCGAGGGGCACCTTCTTCGCACCGATAGAGCGCCCGCTACCAGCCGCTTTCCAGGCTGCGCCTACGACACGCGTCCATTCCATTTGGCACACGCCGACCCGTGCCTCAACATGACCGGCGTCGGCATAGACATCGTGGCCGACCAGTCGATACTCGACTCCACCACCACACCAGGAGACCGCGCCAAAGCGGCGCCACAACCCCAGGATCCGGCACAGACGGTCGGGTCGCAGCAGCGCCAAGAAAGGCAATCTCGTATGTCACCGCACACCGCCGGATCCGCAACTCGTCAGACACTGCGCCGCCTCCTGCTGAGTGCAGGAGTTCTCGGCGGGCTTGCGATCACGGCGCTGCCGATCACCTCAGCCCAGGCAGCCACGCTGGCTGCGACTACGCCCTGTGGCACCACCACCCTGTCGCAGCCGTTCACTCCGTGGGGGGACACGGGCTACTACTGGCTGCTGCCAGGCGGTAATTTCGAAGGCAGCCTGACCGGCTTCACGCTCAGCGGAGGCGCCGCCAAGGTTGCCGGCAGCGAGCCGTTCGCCGCGACGGGATCCCTTGGAGCATGGTCGTTGTCCCTGCCCGCCGGCGCCAGCCTCCAGACGCCGTTCGTCTGCGTCGACGGAGCCGACACATACTTCCGCTTCTTCGCGCTGAACAGGGCGGCGTCGTCGAGCATTGCCGTCTCGGTCGTGTACACGGTCGCCGGTCTGCTGCAGACTTCGTTCATCGTGGGTACGGTCACAGGCGACTCGAGGTGGGCGCCCTCAGCAGCCATGCACACCGGCGGTGAGATCGCCTCGAAGCTGTCGCTCAACGGCACGGCGGAAATGGCCTTGCGCTTCACGGCAATCGGCGGAGCCTCGCAGATCGACGACATCTTCATCGATCCCCGCCTGAAGCACTGACGCTCACGCCCGGCCCGGCTGCGCAGGCGCGGCGGGACCGGCCAACGTGCCACTTGATCCCCTACCCGGGGCCGGCTGACCAGCCGGCCCCGGACCCATTTCGGACCCCGCTGCAGCGCCCACGGCGCGGAGGATCCGCACTGCCAGCCGCGCGCCGAGCCAATCGACGGGGCAGGTTGCCCGCGCCGCCTGTTCAGGACGTGTCCACGAGTCATCGCTAAACGCCGCAGCGCTCGTAAAGATCGCCGGCGGATCAGTCGATACCAGCGACATGTTGGGCCAGTTGAGTCTGGAGCTTCAGGCTGTCATCGCTGACACGCTGCAGGAGCCCGGCGCGCAGATGACGGCCCGCGAACGCCTCGTCGAGATCCTCGTCGGCGGCTGCTTCCTGATCGCGGTGCTGCTGATCCTGGTGCTCGACCCACCGCACGCCTTCGCCGTCACCGCTGGCGCGATCTGTTTCGTGGTGCTGGTCGCCGCGCTGCGGGTCCGTGTCGACACGCCGTTCGGCTTCACCGTGCCGGCCCAGGTGGCGTTCGTTCCGCTCCTGTTCGCGGTCCCGGTGGCGGTCGTGCCGATCGCGGTCGCGGCCGCGATGGCGCTCGCACGATTGCCCGAGATCATTCGGCGTGAGACGCGCCCCAGCCGGCTGGGCCAATGCCTCGGAAACGCCTGGTTCGCGATCGGCCCCGCCGCGGTCTTCGCAATCGCGCACGTGACGCCGAACAGGGCGTCACCTGGCCTGCTGATCGTCGCGCTCGCCGCGCAGTTCGTCGTTGACTTCGCCGCGTCCGGTGTGCGCTTCGCGCTCGGCCGCGGTGCCACCCTGACGGCGCAGCTCGAGGACAGCTGGGTCTACGTCGTCGACGCCGGCCTGTCCGGAATCGCGCTGCTGGTGGCCGACGAGATTCACCGCGCGCCGCTGGCGCCACTGGCGCTGTTGCCGCTGCTCGGGCTGGTCGCAATGTTCGCCAAGGAGCGTCGCGAGCGTCTGGAAAGCCTGCTCGAACTAAACGACGCCTACCGCATTGCGCGCGACGAGGCGATCGAGGCTTCGAAGATGAAGTCGGCGTTCCTCGCCAACGTCAGCCACGAGATCCGCACGCCGATGAACGGCGTGATCGGGATGAACGACCTCCTGCTCACGACGCCGCTCAACAGCGAGCAGCGCTCCTACGCGGAGCAGGTCAGCCGATCCAGCGAGCACATGCTCGCGATCATCAACGACATCCTCGACATCTCGACCATCGAGACCGGTCGCCTCGAGCTCGATCGTGTCGACTTCGACCTGCGGGACGCGGTCCAACAGGCATGCGCACCGGCCGCGATCGAGGCCGGAGCCAAGGGGATCGAGCTGACGATCGACGTCGGCACGGATCTGCCAGGACGCGTGAGCGCAGACGGCTCGCGACTGCGCCAGGTGCTGATGAACCTCGTCTCCAACGCCGTCAAGTTCACGACGGCCGGGTCGGTCGCGGTACGCCTGCGCGCTCTCGCCGACCAGGGTCCCGACAGCGTTCGCTTCGAGGTCACCGACACCGGGATCGGAATCGACCCGGAGCAGCTCGAACGGATGTTCGAGCCGTTCACACAGGCCGACGTGTCGACCACACGCGTCTACGGTGGCAACGGCCTGGGCCTCGCGATCGCCAAGGAGCTCATTGAGCTGATGGGCGGCGCGATCGGAGCCGAGAGCACGCCGCAGGTTGGAAGCCGCTTCTGGTTCGAGCTGCCGCTGCCGCCGGCGCCGGAAAGCGTCGAGGCGACGCAGGGCGGCGTTGCGGTCCAGAGCACCGCCGACGCCCGGGGCGATCTCGAAGCGCCGATCGTCCTGGTGGTCGAGGACAGCGCCGTCAACCGCATGGTCGCCGGTCATGTGCTCGAACGCGCAGGCTTCCGCGCGCACCTCGTGGACGACGCCCTCCAGGCACTCGACGCCATCGATATCCAGCACTTCGACGCCATCCTGATGGACTGCCAGATGCCGGGCATGGACGGTTACGAGGCAACGCGCGAGCTTCGCCGCCGCGAGAGCGCCAGCGAGCGCCACACGCCTGTCATCGCGATGACCGCGCACGCCATGGCCGGCGACCGCGAGCGCTGCCTGCAGGCGGGCATGGACGACTACATCGCCAAGCCGGTGCGTTCCCAGGCGCTTGTCGAGATGCTCCAGCGCTGGGTTCCGGACAGTCGCAGCTCCGGCGGGGGCTCCACCCGCACCAAACCGGACGCGAGCGGGCTCAACGGCGGAGCGCCGGAGGTTCAAGCCGCCGTGCACGTGGCTGAACGCCGCCGGCTGACGCCCCGCTGACCTGCTCGCCGCGCGCGTCATTCAGGCGTCGCGTCGCGCCGTGCCAAACTGGCTGCCGGCAGCGCGACGGTCGCCCCCTCGATCATCTCGCGACGCGTATCAGGGCGGTCCGCTGCCGCCGCCGCCGGGCGTTTCAATTCGAAGGCGCGAGCCGGCTGGCAGCTCCCCCTCGGCTTTGCCGCCAAGCGGCTCGCCGTCAAGGGTGTCGCGGCCCGGCGCGCCGTCTGCTCCACCGCCGGCTCCGCTGGGGCTGTGGCGGCGGCGTTCGCCGATCAGCGAGAAGTGCATCGGCTCGAGCGCCTCGAGCTCGCGCACAATGCCGTCCCCGCCATGAAAGCGCCCGGCGCCGCCCGAACCGCGGCGGCGCTCACTGCGCACTACCCGGATCGGGTATGCACGCTCGAGGGCCTCGACCGGGGTGTTGAGAGTGTTACTCATCGCCACGTGCACACAGCTCGGACCGTCGGCGTCCGGGCACGCGCCCTGCCCGCCGCCGATCGTCTCGTAGTAGGAGAAGCGCGAGTTGCCGAGTGTGAGGTTGTTCATCGTCCCCTGGCCGAGCGCCCGTCCGAAAGCCTTGAGCACGAGATCGGCGACGCGCGAGGAGGTTTCGACGTTGCCTGCGGCGACCGCGGCTGGGCGACGCGCGTTCAGCAGCGACCCCTCGGGCGCGCGAACGTCGATCGGCCGGTAGGCGCCCGCATTCGGGGGCATGTCGGGGTCGGTGAGCACGCGCACCGCGAAGTAGCAGGCGGAGTGCGTCACGGCGAGCGGGCA
>JBEKNK010000077.1:0-13690 GCA_049522915.1 Solirubrobacteraceae bacterium
ACCAGGGGTGCGCATTACGGCGCGTAGTTATATGAAACCCGGTAACGTTTTCATAGGATCAGCGCGATGGAGACCGTTCCACACAAGACGAGCCGTCCGGGCCGGCGGGCGACGATCCGCGAGATCGCCGAGTTCGCCGGGGTATCGATCGCGACCGTGTCGCGAGTCGTCAACGGCAGCGGATACGTTTCGGAGAAGACGCGGACGGCCGTAGAGAGCGTGATCCGCGAGCACCGCTACACGGCCAACCGCAGTGCGCGCGGGCTCTCCGCCGGGCGCACCGGTCTGGTCGGGGTCACGCTGCCGCGAATCCACCCGGCCTACTTCTCGGTGATCACGGCGGGCGTCGCCGAGGCGCTGTACGAGCTCGACATGCGAATCGTGCTGGCGCCGACGCTGCACGAGCACGACCGCGAGGTCGGACTGCTCGAGCGGCTGATGCACGGCACGACCGATGGTGGCCTGCTCGTGCTGCCCGAGGAGTCCGGCAGCGAGCTGCGCACGCTGATGACCTACGGCTACCGTTTCGTGGTCGTCGACCCGCGAGTGCGGATCGATGACCGGGTGCCCACGGTCTCGGCCGCGCATTCCTCCGGCGCCGACCAGGCGACGCGCTACCTGCTGGGTCTCGGGCACCGCCGGATCGCCGCGATCACCGGCGCCGGCGACATGATGGCCACCGAGGAGCGCCTGCGCGGCTACCGCGCGGCCCTCGCCGCCGCCGGCGTGGCGCCCGATCCGGCGATCGTGATCGAGTCCAACTGGGAGGTCGGCGGCGGGCGCGAGGCCGGCGCCGCGCTGCTCGAGCTCGCTGACCCGCCGACCGCGATCTTCGCCTTCAACGATCCACTCGCGATCGGTGCGATGCAGGCCGTCCTCGCGCGCGGTCTGCGCGTACCGGACGACGACACCGCCGAATGCGAGCTCGTCACGCCGGCGCTCACGACGGTGCGCCAGCCGCTCGCCGAGATGGGCCGCATGGGCGTGAGCCTGCTGATGCGCCTGCTTGAGAATCGCAGCTTCGAAGCGCTCCACGTCGAGCTGGCAACCGCGCTGATCGTGCGAGCCTCGACCGCTCCGGCGCCCATTCGCTGACGCTCAGCGCCGGACCGCGCCGCCGCCGTCACCGTCTGGCAACCGCCGCACGCCGCGCGCACCGCGAAGATACGCAGGCTGTTCACGTTGACAACAGCTCTGTTGCTGTGCCTGCTCGGCTTCGCCGTGGGCGTCTTCGGCACCCTCGTCGGCGCCGGCGGCGGCTTCATCGTCACACCCGTGCTGCTGCTGCTCTACCCGCGCAGCACGCCGGACCTGATCACAGCGATCAGCCTCGTCGTCGTGTTCTTCAACGCGACCTCGGGCAGCGCCGCCTACGCGCGCCAGGGCCGTATCGACTACCGCTCGGGGCTGATCTTCGCGGCGGCCACGGTGCCGGGCTCGATCCTCGGCGTGCTGGTCGCAGACCGCGTCTCGCGGCCTGGCTTCGATGTGATGATGGGCGTCGCCCTCACCGCCCTGGCGGTCTGGCTGCTGGTCGGCCACACCGAGGCCGGCCAGGGGGTGGCAGGGGTCGGCACGCCCCGCACGATCAACAGCCGCGACGGCACGACCTACACCTACCGGGCGCGCGTGCGCCGCGGCGCGGTGCTCAGCGTCGGTGTCGGCTTCGTCTCGAGCTTCCTGGGCATCGGCGGCGGTGTCGTGCATGTACCGCTGATGGTCGCCGTGCTCGGATTCCCGACGCACGTCGCCACCGCCACCTCGCATTTCGTGCTCGCCTTCATGGCGCTGGTGGCGACGATCACGCACGTGATCAGCGGCTCCTTCGATCACGGCGTCGGCCTGCGCCGGGCCGCCTCGCTGTCGGTCGGCGTGGTGTTCGGGGCGCAGGTCGGCGCCCGCATCTCCCGGCGCGTCAGCGGCCGGCGAATCCAGCATCTGCTGGCGGGCGGCCTGCTGGCGCTGGGGATCCGGCTGATCCTGAGCGTCGCGCTCTAGCCCGCCGCGACGCGGTCAGTCCCGGCGGAGGCGGCTCCCGCCGGAGCCCCTAATGAGGTTGGGGGACGATCCGGATGTAGGGGCGGGGCGATTCCCAGCCGTCGGGGTAGCGCTCGTGCGCCTCCTCGTCGGAGACCGAGCCGGCGATGATCACGTCGTCGCCGGGCTTCCAGTTGGCCGGGGTCGCGACCTTGTGCTTCGCGGTCAGCTGCAGCGAGTCGATGACCCGCAGCACCTCGTCGAAGTTGCGCCCGGTGGTCATCGGGTAGATCAGGATCAGCTTGATCTTCTTGTCGGGCCCGATCACGAAGACGTTGCGGACGGTCTGGTTGTCGGCCGGGGTGCGGGCGGTCGCGTCGCCGGACACGTCGGCCGGGAGCATGCCGTAGAGCTTGGATACGGCGAAGTCAGCGTCGCCGATGATCGGATAGTTGGGCGCCGTGCCCTGGGTCTCCTCAATGTCCTTCGCCCACCGCTCGTGGTTCTCGACCGGGTCGACGGAGAGGCCGATGACCTTCACGCCGCGACGAGCGAACTCCGGCTCGATCGACGCCATGTAGCCGAGCTCCGTCGTGCAGACCGGGGTGAAGTTGCGCGGGTGTGAGAACAGCACGGCCCAGGAGTCGCCGATCCAATCGTGGAAGTGAATCGGTCCTTCGGTGGTCTGCGCCTCGAAGTCCGGGGCGGTCGAGCCTATCTGCAGAGACATCTGGTTCTCCTTGCTTGACTGCGAGCTGGGTGGGCCGTGCTTGGGCCCGACGGCGGGGGCGGAGCGGGTCGTTCGGCACCGGTAGAACAGATTCTACCAAATCCCGATAGGGAATCATGGGCATCCACTCGCGGGCGGTGCGACCCGGGGTGGCCCGGGGGCGGTCCGGGGCGGGCGCGGGCGGTGCGTGCCGAGCGCAGCGGGCGGGAGCTACGCGGGGGCGGCAGGGTGCCCCGCCCGTCGAGGCGCCCAGCATTGGACGCGACCCCCGCCGACGACTCCCTCATGGCCGCCATCCCGTCGCCTGTGCGGCGCGACGGGATGGCATGCTCATGGGCTTGTGCTCAGGCGGCCGGCGTGGCGCCGAAGAGGCCGGTGGCGCCTGTGTTTGGAGCGGCTCCGCGTGCTCCCCAGCCGCGGCCGCCGAAGCGCCCGCCGCCCGTCCAGGTACGTGAGAGCAGCGCCGAAATACGGCTTGAGAGGTTCGTGAGCCGCTGCTGCTCCTGCGCGGATGTGAGCTTCCGGCTCGCGACGGCCGCGTTCAGGCGCGACGTTTCGGCGGCCGTGATCGCGCTCGTCAGGCCGGCCGCGGAGAGACCCGTCGTGCTGGCGTTTGCGATCGACGCGAGCGACTGGCCCGCGGCAAGATCTGAGCGCAACGTCGCGCTGGAGATCCCGAGGTAGTTCGCGGCGACCGCGTCGAGACCGAACAGGCCTCGGCCACCCAGTCCACGCCCGCCGAACCTGCGCGCACCGAGTCCGGCGCGCAGCGGCGGGTTGGTGCTCTGGGCGAGGCGCTGCCTGAGCGCGTTGGCCTCCGTGCTGGTCAGCTTGCCGGCGGCGAGCGCAGCGGTGATCTGGTCGCTGTCGGCGGCCCTGATCGCCGTGCTCAGCGCGGACGGCGTGACGTGCAGCTGTGCGGCGAGGTCCGCCAGGTAGGCCTGCTCGCCGGTGCCGGAGGAGCTCGTCGTGGCAGCCACTGCCGCCGCCGCGCCGCCGCCGACCACGCACAGCGCCGCCGCTGCGATCACGATTCGTTTGCTGAGGAATGCCTTCATGAGTGTCCTTTGTGATCGCGCGGGTTGGAACGCAGTAAAGCGCGCGCTGCTAAAGCGACGCGAAACGCCCCGTAAATGCTTGCCCCGGCGGCGCGCGGCGCGCGGCGCGCTGGCGCTCAGCCGAGGGCGCCGGCGGGCAGCAGGTACTGCGGCGCCTGCGGCGGCGCCTGGCGCCCGGCGTCAAGCAGTCGCTCGGAGCCGTGCAGCCCGCGGCGCGCGGCGGAGGGGGGAGGCGTCTGCGGCGTGCCGCCGTGGTCGATGATCCACGCCTGAATCGCGGCGAAGTCGGTTCCCTCCGCGAGGATCGCGGCGCGGCCGATGACCAGCCCGCCCGAGGCGTGGGGCCGCCCCAGCCTGGCGATCACGCCCTTGATCTCATCCTCGTCCACGGTCACGCCGCCGAGCGTTCCGAGCTTCTGCTCGTCTGGGCGCCGCGCGGGCGGCGGTGCAGGGCGAGATGCCCGATCTCACCCGCAACGTCGACCTCCAGGTCGCTGTCCCCGGGGGCCAGTCCCAGCAGCGTGCTGAGCAACAGCAGCGACGCGCCGGCCGACCAGGCCTGCGGCCGCGACGCGGTCGGAAATGCCACCGGCACGGTCGTCAGCGACCGCGGGAACCCGGCGAAGACCTCGGGCAGGCGGTGCTCGAAGTGCGGGGCGGCGCCGAGCATCGCGGAGGCGATCGTGGTCGCCGCGTTGTGGTAGCCGTAGCGGGCGAGGCCGGCGGCGATCAGCGAGTTGTCGTGCGGCCAGACGGTGCCGGTGTGGTAACCGAGCGGGTTGTAGCCGGCCTCCCGGGCGCCGAGCGTGCGGACCCCCCAGCCCGAGTTCAGCGCCTCGCCGAGCAGGTGACCGACCGTGGCGGCCGCCTCCTCCTCTCCCAGCAGGCCGGACCACAGCAGCTGTCCGACGTTGGAGGTGAGGCTGTCGACCTGACGCTTGTCGCGGTCCAGCGCGATCGCGTGGTGGCCGCGCTCGGGTATCCAGAAGTCGCGGTGGAAGTTCGTGCGAAGCAGCGCCGCGCGGGCCTCGAGGCGCTCCGCGAGCACCGGGTCCTGCCAGACCTCGCGGGCGAGGCGGGCGCAGCGGCGCTGCGCGTCATACACGTAGCCCTGGATCTCACAGGTCGCGATCGGGCTCTGTGCGAGCGTACCGTCGGCGTACTGGATCGAGTTCCAGCTGTCCTTCCAACATTGGTTGACGAGCCCCGTCGCGGTGTTGCGGCATTCGTACTCGACGTAGCCGTCGCCGTCGCGGTCGCCGCTGTCGGCGATCCAGTCGAGGGCTGCGCGGGCATTGGGCTCGAGCTCGCGCACGAGCCCCTCGTCGCCCGTCCACAGGTGGTACTCGTCCAGCAGCACGAGGAACAGCGGCGTGGCGTCGGCCGTCCCGTAGTAGGGGGAATACGGCCGCTGGCGAAGCGCCGTCAGCTCGCCGAAGCGCAGCTCGTGGAGGATCTTGCCCGGCTCCCGTTCGTGAAAGTCGTCGCGCTCCGCGGCCTGGCGCTCGGCGAGCACGCGCAACGTCGTGGCCGCCAACTCCGGTAGGTAGGGCAGCGTCTGAAGGCTCGTGATCAGCGTGTCGCGGCCGAACATCGCCATGAACCACGGCAGCCCCGCGGCGGGCAGGGTCGCGGTGTCGGTGAGATCGGGATGGATGCGCAGCGCCGCGAGGTCGCTCAGGCTCGCACGGTAGGTGCGGGCGATCGCCGGGACCTCCGCCGCAAGTTCGGGTGCGGCAGCCAGCCACGTCTCGAGCTCGGTCGACTTGCGGGTGCTCAGCTCCGCCAGGGTGCCGCGGACCTGACGCGGCGTGAACCTGGCCCCGGTCTGGCGGGCGCACGGCGTGACGGTGAGCGTCGTCGACCACTGCGCACCGGGTGCCAGATCGACCGTGTAGACGAAGGCGTCGTTGGAGACGGCTGCCGGCTCGCTGCTGGCGATCGTCACGGAGCGGTGGAAGCCCGGGCGGTCGTAGGCGACCGTGAGCGTGTGCTCATCGGCGGCGCTGGTCGCCGCTCGAGGCGCGACGACGCCGTCCTTGACCTCGAAGAGGTCGGCGAAGTCGGCGCCGATCTCGAGCGCAACGAGGATCCGGCTCGTCTCGTGCAGGTGGTTGGTCACCACGATCTCCTCGATCCAGACATGGTCGATCAGGCGCCGGCGCACAACCGAGCACGGCGCCTGATCGTCTGGTCCAACGGTCGGGGTGAGGAAGAAGCGCACGTCGAAATGCGTCCCCTGGTCCAGACTCAGCAGCTGCAGCGGGGCCGGGCCGACGACCAGCACCCACTTCGAGATGAAGCGCGTGTCCGCGGTGAAGAAACCGTGCTCGCGGCCCCCGTCCCCATGCACGTCGCCGAGGCGGTCGCTGACGACGAAGGTGCTGCCATCGAGCACGCTGAGCGTTCGCTCAGACACGCGCGGCGCCCGCCATCGACCGCTGTGCCAGCGCCGCACGGTAGGCGTGCTCATACGCCCCGGCGACGACATCGACGTCGCAATTGGCGGTCACCCACGCACGGCAGTCGCGCGGCGCGATGCCCGGCAGCCGGCCGACCGCCGCCGCCATCGCCTGCTCGTCGGCCACGAGGAAGCCGGTTCGCCCCTCGAGCACGAGCTCGCGCGCGGCGCCCTCCGCGAAAGCGATCACCGGCGTTCCGCAGGCGAGAGCCTCGACCATGACCATGCCGAAGGGCTCGTCCCAGCGGATCGGCATCAGCAGTGCGCGCGCGTGCGCGAACAGCGTGCGCTTGGTCGCGCCGGCGACCTCGCCGATGAACTGGACACGGTCGCCATCGATGTGGGGCGCGATCTCGCGGTCGAAGAACGCCTGTTGGCCGGGCTGGATGACGCCCGCGAGAACGAGCCGGACATCCGCGGCGTGGGCGGCCGCGATCGCACGGTGGGGTCCCTTCTCGGGCGTCATCCTGCCGATCCACAACAGATAGTCGCCCTTGCGTTCCTGAAGCGGCCAGGCGCTTGCGTCCAGTGGGTTGGGGATCGTGGGAATTGGGCCGAGCCCGGGCGGCGCGCAGGCGAGCTGCGCACGGCTGATGCCCACGAGCGCCACCTTGCCGGCGTGGTGGCGGTAGAAGGCCGAGGTGCTCGGCGTGAACTGCCCGTGCAGGGTGTGGACGATCGGGGTTTCGATCCGGTCGGCCATCGCGACCGCGGTGAAGCCGCAATGGTCGTGGATGAGGTCAAATCGACGGTGCGCGCGCTCGATCTCCTCGAAGGCCCGCGAGACGTGGTCGACCTCATAGAGCGAGCGTTCGATCTCGTCCGGGTGGGGGAGGTCGAGCAGCGTCACCACCGTTGCGCTGGAGCGCGAGCCCGGCGCGCAGAACAGCGTGACCGCGTGCCCCCGGCGCACCAGCGCTTCGGTCAGGGCGCTGACGACCTCCTCGACACCGCCGTAGCCCGGCGGCGGCACGGAGATCCAGGGCGGCGCGAGCATCGCCACGCGAAGCGGCGCTCGCAGTGCCGAGCCGGCGCGGACGCCGAGCGGCGCGAGCGGTGGCACCCGCCCGCGGCGCCGCGCGGCCCGAGCTGCCGAGGCCGCGATCAGGGCAGGCCTCGCAGCCCGCTCCCCAGCGGCGGCCGCCGGCACGGCTTGTGCTCTAGAAACGGCGCCCGCCACGGCGACGGCCGTACCCGAATCCGGACAGCAGCAGGACGGCGATGACGATCAGCAGGATCGTGACCATGGGCACCCCCCTTGCCTCCGCTGAGTTGGCGCGCGCATCGCTATTTCCGCCCGCCGAGGCCGCTGAGGGTGTCGCTGACCTTCCCGACGAGGCTCTCAACGGCCGCAACGATCGAGTTCCGTGCGTGCTCGACGTGCGCCTCGCCCCTGGGCTGGCCGTCCACGCTCGGCGGCGCGGTGGCGGCAGCGGGTGCGGGCTCCGCAATGGGCTCTGCTTCCTGGGGCTGTGTCTCGGTCATCTGTCCTCCGTTGGTGGGTGTGTGCAGGGGGTTGGGTCGGCGGCCGAAATCACGAGGGCACGAGCTCCCCGTTCGATGACGGCGGCAGCGGCGGCGCGCTGGGCAGGCCGCCGGCGGCCTTGCTCTCGCGGGCGAGGAACGCCCCGAGCTCCTGGATCGTGCCGCACGCTGGATGCGAGCAGCGCCAGCGCGACGAGCGCGACTGCGATCACCACGACCGCGATCACGAGAATCCCCCCCCGATGGCAGCGCGGGCACGCGGTGCGGCGAGCCGCGCTCGGCACCCGACGCTCGTGACGCCGACGGGCGAGACTGCTTGCGCGCGGCCGCGGCCGGCAGCGCCCAGTCGCGTCGCGACGTCACGGATGCCGCCTGCGATCGATGCGATGAATCGGACTGCGGTTGCGTCGGGCACAGCGACCTCCGGGGGGGTTGGCGATCCTCGGAAGTCAGGCCGTGTTGCCAGCGTGTTCGCCGACCTCACGGTGTATGCCCTCGCGTCCAACGCTACTCTCCGTGTCAAGCAGCGGGGGCGGTCCTGTGCCCGGCGGCCGGCGCTTGACCTGCGAGCGCGCCAGCGTGAGCACGCCGAGCGTCATGCCGCTCAGGCCGAGGATCTCTTCGCTGCGCGCGAGGACACCGCCGGCGATGTGCTCGTGGAACATCAGCTCCCCGATCAGGATTGCGACGAGCGGTTCGAGGATGGTGATGGCCGGGAGCGACCAGCGCAGCTCCCCGGCCTGAAAGGCGCTCTGGTTGATTATGAGGCCGGCAACGCCGGCCAGGATCAGCGCGTACGGGGCCCAGCTCGCGAAGACGTGCGCGATCCCGTGATCGAGCAGATGTCCCGTCGTCTCGGTGACCGCACCGGTCACCCCGAAGAGGATGCCCGCGGCGCTCCCGAGCGCCACCGCGCGCCGTGGGCCGCCGGCGCCGGCGTGGCGCACGCACGCCGTCACCGCGCCCAGCGTCAGGCAGGCGAGCAGGATCCAGGCGACGGCCGACGCGTGCGGTGCGCCGCGGCCGGGGCGCGCGGCCAGCAGGAAGAGCGTCAGCGCGCCAACGATCGCCAGGCCCGGCGCCCATTCCCGCGCGGTCAGCTTTCGATGCTCGACCAGCGCGTTCAGCGGCAGCGCGATCACGAGGCTGGCCACCAGCAGCGGCTCGACGAGCGCGAGCGATCCGCGGCGCAGTGCGAGGAACTGGAACGCATAGCCGCCGACGCTCGCGAGGATTCCGAGCAGCCAGCGCCGGCGGCGCACCAGCGAGCCCACCAGCGCCGGGCGCAGCGAGAGCGCCGGGTCCTCGGCGACCGCCGCCGACTGCTGCAGGACGGCGGCGATCGCGTAGCAGCACGCCGCGGCCAGTGAGGCGAGCACGACCGACGAGGGGGCGTAGGCCCTGTCGAGCAGGTGCAGCGCCTGCAGGAGACCGAACGCGCGCATCAGGCCGCCTTCGCGCGCGGGCGCTGCGCGCTCGCCGGAGGCCTCACAGGTAGTCGCGGGCGATCAGGTCGCGCGTTGCGAGCCAGCCCGGGATCGCGGGAAGATAGGTGACGACGAACTGATTCGTCAGGGCCGCTGTGACGGCGACGTCCTTATCGATCCCGACTGCCACCAGGGCGCCGGAGAGCCCGATCGTCGAGACCGCGGCGCCGGCCCCGGCGACCGGCACGAGTGCTCCGAGCAGGCGCACCCCGATGCTCAGCGCCAGCAGTGTCCACAGCGAGCTGCTCGCCCCGAATGCCCGCAGGCAGGCGAACAGGCACAGGCAGTAGAGGATCGCCGAGCCGGCATTCCCGGCGACCAGCAGTCCGAGCTGGCGCGGTGAGCGCACCGCGGCCGCCACGGTGGCCGCACCGCTGTGCAACGCCGGGCGCACGACGCGGCGCAGCCGTGGGACTCCGAACGCGAAGCCGGAGGCGATGCCGAGGATCGCGACGGCGGCCCCCACAAGCTCGATGCTTCCGGCTGCGGAGATGTTGCCGACGTCCAGATCGTTGGGCGTGAGCGCCGCCGCGATCGCGAAGATCGGCAGCTGTGTGAGCACCGACGCGACGATCGCCAGCAGCCCGCCGGCCGCGATCGCCGGTGCGAGGCTGGCGCCCTGGCGCTGCAGGAAGCGGATCTGCATGGCGGTTCCGCCGACCACCGGCATGACGAGGTTCGAGAACGACATCCCGACCTGCACCTCGGTGGTCGCCAGCAGCGGCAGGCGCAGCCGCGTCGTTCCCATCAGGCCGATCGCGAGTGCCACGTTCGTCGTCATCGAGGCGGCCAGCGCGACGAGCAGCCAGAGTGGATCGGCGGAGGCGAGCGAATGCCAGAGCGCCGCCGGCGCCTCTATCTGCGTCAGCAGCACGACGACGGCGACGAGCGTGCCGGCCGCCATCGCAACGCTCGCGCGCCGGACGCGATAGAGGCGCGTGAGGGCCGGGACCTCGGCGCCGCACTCGCCTGCCGCCGCCTCGCGCAGCGCTCGCAGCCGCGCCTGGCGCTCGCCGCGGCCGCGGCGGGCTCCGCCCCTGCGGGTTTCGCGTGAGAGCGCCGCCGGCTGCAGCCACGGTAGCGCCGCGGCGATCGCGTCCGCGCCGATCCCGCTCACCGCCGCCGCGACCGCGCGCTGGGGATCCACCAGGTTGGCGGTGGACGCGAGCAGCTCCGCGACCTCCCGTGCTGCCAGCGCCGGCGAGCCGGAGACCGACGCCCGCTCGAACCCGACGAGCGCCGGACCGTCGTCGCCGACCACGATGTGGCGACTGTTCAGCCGCCCGTGCACGACGTGGGCCGCGTGCAGGCGCCCGACCTGGTCCCAGACCGCCTCGAGCAGCCCGCCGGTGACCGCCACGCGCGGGAGATCGGCGAGCGGCACGCCCGGCGCCGGCCGTTCGACCAGCAGCGCGGCGCCCGGTCCGGCGCGTCCGGCGACCAGCGGCTTGGGTGTGCGCACGCCGCCGTCGCGCGCCAGCAGCGTGACGTAGGCCTCGTGTTCGACGTCCGCCCGTCGCGTCCAGATCAGGCGGGGACCGGAGTCCTTGTACACCACCGATCGCCAGAGCTTCGCCGCCAGCCGAGCGTCTGACTCGTCGCGCCCGATCACCCTGATCGAAAGCGGTCCGGCGTCGTCGGCGCCGAACATGCGCGTGAACCCGGCCTGCTGAACGGGGTCGAGCCGGACGTCGCGCGCGCACACACCCAGCTCAAGCAGCGCCTTGGTGACCTGCGCCGCAGTCGGCCGGCCACCCGGCGAGCGGAACGCGAGGTGCACGGCGGCTGCGGCGCCCCAGCCCACCACGATGCCGACGAGCACGTCGGCCGGGTAGCCGGCGCCGAGATACAGCGTTGCGACCGCGACCGCCGCGGCCACCGCCAGCAACACCCTCCGTGTCGGTCGCGCGAGGTAGGGGCCGGCCGCGGCGAATACCGCGACCACCAGGGCGACGCGCGTCGAGGGAAAGCTCGGGCCTGCCGGCCAACGGCGGATCAGATGAAAGAGCGCGGCCGCGCCGGGAGGCTCGCCGACGGCGTGGTTCAGCAGCGTCGCGAGCGCCGACGCCACGGCGGCGGCCAGGACCAGGTCGCGGACGAGTCGCCAGCGCCTGCCGATCAGCGCCGCGGCGCCGACCAGCCCGACGGCGACCGCGAAGCCCACGCGGTAGAAGGAGCGAAACAACGGGTGCAGGCCGCCCGGCAGCGAGTTGAACAACTCGAAGACCGCTCGCTCCGCTCCGCTCACACCCTCGACGCGCGCCACGAACCAAGCGACGACGGCGACGGCGACGAGAACCCTGACCGCGTCGCTGGCCCGCCGCCGGTAGGGCTCCTCCGACGCCGGCCCGAACGTTCCCGCCCAGCGGCGCGGCGCCCGCCACGCTTCCGCCTCACCGCCGGTCCGCGGCCGGCGTTGCTCGCCGGGACCGACGGCCGGCCGGGTTGGGTTGAACAGTGACATCGCGACGCGTGTCGTTGGTCGGACGCTCGCGACGCGGCGACCGGACCCGCCTACCGGCGGGCCCTCTGGGAGCGTCGACCGCGGGTCCCACCGTTCGGGGGCCTGGCGGCCGCCTGGAAGGGGTCGGCTGCCCCGAGGCGGCCCACTAGATATCTCGCTGGAGTGGCGCGCGCGTGCGCCGGCGGAACAGCATCGTGATCAGGATCCCGAGCAGCCAGCCGAGGATCGCGCTGAACAGCGTCAGCCAGACCAGCGGCACCCTCGAGTGCGCGAATACCCAGTCGATCCGCACGTCGCGGGTGTTCGTGGTGGCGAGCGCGACGACGTAGACGAGCAGCGCGACGGCGGCCAGCGCGGATAGGTGTAGGCGCGTGCGGTGCGCCATGCGCTGGAAGTGCGCGCCCCGGCTCTCCGCCGGGAGGCGCTCGGCCGGCGGTGTGGGGGCGGCGCCGGCGCCCGCTTCCGAGCCGTCCGGCGGCGGCGCATCGGCGAGCGGCGGCCGGGGCGTGTCGAGCGTTTCGCCAACTGGGTTTTGCGACATGACTACCTCCTTGGGTGCGCGCCGCGCTCGTCCGCGCCCCGAACGGGGGAGTCCGGCGGCGTCTGGTGGCGCACGCGTCGAGAGCTGGCGCGTTTCATGCGGCTCGGAGCCCGTCGGGGAACGCAGCGGCGTTCGCCGCTGCGCGCGCGGACTGGTAGCTGATGGCACGCCGGTGGTGGCTGGAACGGCCGCGTGCTCGCCGCGGCGGGCCGGCAGCCGGCGCCTCGCACGTCGTCTCGCGTGCCGCGGTCGCCTCGATCAGACCAGCACGGGCACGGACGAGGAGCGACTTCACCGCCGGCACGCTCGTGTCCATGGCGCAGGCGATCTGGCGGTAGCTGAAGCCGTCGATCTCGCGCAGCAGGAGAGCGGTCCGCTGAGTGTCCGGCAGGGCCTGCACGTCGCGCACGAGTTCCTGGAAGCGCTGGCGGCCGGCGAGCTTCTCGACCACCGTTCCGCCGTGCTCTGCGGGGTGCTCGTCCATCGAGTCGAGCCCCACGGTGGCGGTGCGGCGCAGCTGGTTGATGCAGCGGTTGCGCGCGATGCGGTAGAGCCATGGCCGCACCTGGATCTCACGCTCGTCGGCGAGCAGCGAGTTGAAGGCAGCCGTGAAGACGTCCTGCAGGGCGTCCTCGGCGTCCTCCTTGGATCTGAGGATCTGCCAGCAGAACCACAGCAGCCGCGTCTGGTAACGAGCGGCGAGGGTGTCGAAGGCGCCCTGGTCGCCCTGGCGCCAGAGTGCGACAAGGTGCTCATCGGCCAGCGCTGAGCGCCCGGCCGCCGAGGCGCTCGGCGCTCGATGCTGCCGCCCGCGGAGTGGGGCCGCATCGGCGCCTTCAGCGACCGAGGGGGCCGTCGCGACGACGTCCTTCGCCCGCGCTGCGTTGGTCGCCTGGGTCAGGGTCATCGGCATCAGCCCGTGACCGGCCAGGTGCCGCAGCCGAAGCCCCGGTATCCGCGATGGCCCCGCAGGACCCGCAGGACGTTCGCCTTGACCTTGCTCGTGCAAACGAGCAGATGGTGATGCGCCGCAAGCGCGGTCCCACGGTCGATCGATACGAACACGGCGAGCGTCGCCGCCGTGTTGGCGTCGGACAGTCGTTTGGATCGCGCGCCGTGGCGCCGAAGTCGAGGGTGAACGCGGGGCACGTGCGACCTCCTGGTTCGTTTTGGGACGAAACGCAGAAAGTCAGGCCGCGCTGCCCGCCCACACCGTGTGAGCCGACCTCGCATGATGCCCTTCCCTCAAAAAGACTACTCCGCGTTCAGACGCCTCGCAACCGGCGACCGGGCGATTGCGCCGCGCTGTCGGCGAGCGGTGCGTGTCAGGCCGGCGCGGGCGGCGCGGTCACCGGGACCTCGTCCTGGTCGACGAGGTCGGTGGGCGCGAGGATGAAGACCTCGCACATCATGTCCGGGTGCTGCTGGTTGCCGCTCATGAAGCCGATCACGCGCCGGCCGGTCGCCCCTTCGATGACCTCTTCGAA